>JBBRGX010000127.1:0-7495 GCA_038223605.1 Actinomycetales bacterium
GGTCATCGCGTCGACCAGACCCAGGGCAGCGGCCTGAGTACGACGCCACTTGGGGTCGGTTCCCAAGGTTCCGTCGGCGGCCGCGCGGGCCAGGGCCTGCAGCACGCGACTGCAGGCCACCGGGGAGGCGACCACCCGGGAAGTGCACTCGGACAGGTCATGGTTCTCGACCACGACACGCTCGACGACCTTGACCTCGAACGCATCCGGAGCGGCCGTGCGGCGGGCCTCGTGGGCGGCCTTGCGGCACCTCCCCGAGCAGAACACCGCGGGGCGTCCCCTGCCTGCCGGCGGTGGCATCGGACCGCCACAGTAGCTGCAGATCGGAACGGTGTGGAGCGCCCGGATGATGCCCATGCGCCCACTCTAGATTGCGTTACCGACGAAATCCAAACGCGCGAATGCAAGAGGTGTGTGGGTCAGTGGATGGGGCCAATTCGGCCGAGTCGAGGGTCGGCGAGGCCGTCAGGGGGGACGACACGGGGGAGGGGTGATGAGAGCGCGTGTCGGGTGGCGATGAACGCGTGAGAGAGAACGACAGTCACGGGGCTGTGCAGGACGCGACAGAGCGGAGGACATCGTGGCGGCTCAGCCAGCGCGGTTGGGGGCACGGCTGGCGGCTTTCGACACGCAGGCGAGGCTGCGCACCAGGCGTGCCGAGCAGGAGCGGCGACGCGCCCACTCGCGGTGGTCGCCGCGCTGGCTGAACGCGACGCGGTGAGGGCGGTTAGCAAGGTCGGGGCCGAGCATCCGCTGGTGAAGCTGACCGGTCGGGACGGCCTCGCCTTGGCCGAGGCGCCCGAGCGGTGCGGCGCGGAGTCGCTCACTGCGCGGGTGGCCCCGCGGCTGCGGCCAAGCCGCGCGACAGCGCGTTGGGCCGTGGCGCCCGACCTTGGTGCGGCGTGATGACGAGGCCAGCGGGAACGGCCGTGCCCCGGCCCCGAGGCAACTCTGGACTGGACGCCAACTCGAGAGTAAATTCCGGAATTGACGGGCGAAACGACGCGTTCGATCTGAGTCCATGGGGGAAGAATGCGGGATTCACGAATGAGTCGAGCGCGCTTGGTCGCGGTGGCGGCCGCCGTCGTAGCAGGTCTGTTCTCCGTGACGCCGGCAGCAGCCCGGATGCCGAGCCCCACCACGGAGAGCCAGATGGACGCCGCTCTCTCGGCCGAGCAAGAGCTGGCACGGGACGCGGCTGAGCTCGCCCCGACCGTCGGTCAGAGCGACGCCCAGATGTTGCAGCGGATGAAGGACGAGCAGGCAGCGGGCGTACTCATCGAGACGATTCGGACACTGGCTCGCGAGCGATTCGGCGGAGCATGGGCAGACGTATCCGGACTGTGGGTAGTGCACGTCCGACTCACCGTCGGCGCGCCCCTGTCCGATGTCGACCGCTTGGTGGCCGACTCGAAACTGCCGGTGCTCCTGGAGTATGGCGGCAGTCTGTCGGAACAGGATCTGGCGGATGCAGCAACCGCCGTCGCAGCGGGCTTCACGAGAACTGACAAGGGAATCGACGGGGTCTATGTTGACATCGCGGCCGCGGAGCTTGTCGCAGTAGCCAACCCCGATGCTTCGCCGACGACACTTCGAGACCTCGACCATGCGCTGGTCAACCCCGCGACTGGGGAGCTCGCGCTTTCGTCGCCGACCCGCGCCGGCAACGAAACCGAGCAGTCCGCTGCAGGTGGGGTCTCCATCAGGACCGAGACCTCGCCAGGGCGCGCCGCTAGCACTAACCGCGGCGGCGTCGCTATGAGTAGTTGCACCTCAGGTTTCACCGTCCGGGGATCGAGCGCGACGGGCATCCTCACCGCGGGGCATTGCGGCGACCCCCAGTCGTACGCCACAACACCTGGCGGTACCCCGTCGTACACCGCACCTTTCATCACCCAGTCGTGGACCTCGAACTCCGACCTGCAATGGCACACGACACCGAGCCACACGGACTACGCGTCGTTCTACGGCTCGTCGTCCAGCACACCGACGGCTCGCACAGGGACGGGCGTGGCCTACTCGGGGCAGGGGCTTTGTCACCGCGGCAAGACCAGCGGTTACTCGTGTGGCTACGTCACCAGCACGGCCTTCGCGCCAACGTGGTCGGGAGCCTGCGGGTCGTCCAGCTGCACCGCCTCATTCGTACGGGTCGATGGGGTTGCACTCGCCAACCTCGGTGGTGACAGCGGTGGGCCCTGGTTCAGTGGCGGTTACGCCTATGGCATCCACATGGGCGGACTCATTGGTGAGGTCGCCGCGTGGGCGGTCTACACTCCGATCTCGCGCATCTCGAACATGAACGTGTCACTCCTTTGATGAGTTTGACATTGCTTTCGTGGAGACTCGTGGTGTTCGCCGCGGCGAGTGCCGTCGTCCTCAGTGGCTGCTCAGACGTGCGATCACCGAGGCCGCCGTCCGAGGTCGCCGTGTACGTGGCTGGCAGTGCCGGAGGTTTCGCTGCCTTGCTCGAGGGCACTCTGGTTCTCGAGCAGGGTTGCACGTACGTTCTCGATGACAATGACGTGCGCTGGCTGCCGGTCTTTGCGGACACCGTGGTCGGTGCCGACGGGGCGCTCACCTATGGACCCGACACCTACAAATACGACGAGCGGGTGGCCTTGACCGGCGGGGAGAGCGCGTTGATCGACTCCGACATGGTCCCAGAAGAGTGCGACGTTGCATCGCCAGTCTGGCGGGTAGCCCAACTGTCGGGGTAGTCGACGTGGCCGTATTTAGCCGCTTGGGTCTGATGGCTCTTCGGAGATCCGGTAGGGGTGATGGCGTGCTGGTGAGCCGGTTGCGGGGGCGAGGATCGGGAGCGACTGAGCAACCTGATCTGATCGAGGGCCTCGACGTTTTCTAACTCTTCGGGGTGCGTGCTCGCGCCCACCACTGACCCATGCCCGCGCTGTGATCTCCTGCTCTGCCTGGAGGGCGTCCACGTCGAGTGTGTCGAGCGACGGTCCGACGTGCTTGACTGTGACGGTCTCCGATGGCCCACCCGACGGGTACGAGACCGCCCGGGCGTGATCCGGTGAAGGACCGCGTGCCCGAAGTGGAAGCGATGCGGGAGCCCCGAGGCGCGAAGTGCCCCCTGAGGTTGCGTACCGTGACCCGCGTGCGAGTCACCTTGGCGGGCCCGTTCGTCGGGAGCCGGTCAACGTGCCAGCCGTCACCGGTCCGCAGCCAGTCCGCAACGAGTCCGCAGGAGGACCAGTCGTGGCCATCAACTTCCGCTGTGCACTATCGGTGCCGCGGACGTGTCTGTCCAGGTCAGCAGTTGAAACCATCACGACCCGGCAAGGTTCATCAACGACCCTTGCCCGGGCGACCAGAACCCGGCGTATCGACCGACTCATCCGCCCTCAGGCAGGCCGGCCACGAGCGTCACCTGGCGCGCGTGATGCTCCGCCTGCTCGGGAACCGCCAGGCGCGGGTCGGCAGCCACTGCCGCCACGTCCTCCCGCTCCGTGCTCGTCGTCGGATCGAGGAGCTCGAGGTACGCCAGGTCCGCCGCACGTCGCGTGCGGATCCCTGCCTCGTCCGTGACGGTTCCATGGCCCGGGATGAGCACCCTCGCGGGGAACGCGGTGAGGAGGTCGAGGCTCGCCCGGTACGAAGCCACCGGATCGGGTGCCCCGTCGCTCGGGTCGGCCAGCAGGGGGATCTCGACGTCCGAGAGCATGTCGCCCGAGACGAGGACCGCCGACCCGGGCAGCCAGAGGGCCGCACTCCCGCGGCAGTGGCCCGCGTAGGGCAGCACGATCGCGCGCGGGCCGTCCCACGGCACGTCGTCGCCCTCGAGACCGGTGAGGACGCCGGTCCACCGGTGGTCATGGCCCGGGGTGACCTCGTCGGCCTCGGCGCACAGCTCCTCACGCCTCGCTGTGGCCTCGGCCGCGGCGTCGGTGGTCGCCCAACGCGTCACCCCCGCCCATGCGTCGGGCCACAGCACGTGGTCCCAGTGCGGGTGCGTGCTGAACCCGGCGACCGGTGCCCAGCCGTGAGTCGTCAGCTCCTGGGCGAGCGTCGCCAGATCCGCCGGCCAGATGTTCGGGTCGACGACGAGACAGGTCGCGTCGGGGGCGACGACGATCGTCGTCAGCGACGACCATGGCTGCGCGGTCATCGTCCAGACCCCCGGGGCAGCGGCAGCCAGGCAGCAGTCGTGCGCCGGGGCAGCCGGAATCACGGCCGTTCCGGCGTCGAGGTCGATCGTCCAGCGCGGGTCCGGGGCACCCGGCACCACGAGGTCATGGCGCTCGCGCTCCGTCTCCTCGTTCAGGTGGCGGATGCTCGGCTGGAACAGGGCGATCAGGTCGGTGAACGGCCCCGTCCCCCCTGAGCCGGCCCGACGACGCGGCCGGCGGCGGGTGACGTCGCGTTCGGGGAGATGGTCCACGAGCCGGTCGACGACCACCAGGACGAGAACCGCGAGTGGTACGGCGACCCACGCCCAATCTGGCATCGGGGACGTCCCTGATCTGCCGCTCGGCAGCTCAGTCGGCCGGTGCGGCGGACGCGGCGAGCGCAGCGGCGCCGACGATTCCCGCGGCGTTGAGCAGCGTCGCCGGGACGATGGGTGCGCGCAGGTCCAGCAGCGGGAGGAACTTCTCGTGCTTCTTGCTCACGCCGCCGCCCACGACGATGAGGTCGGGGGAGAAGAGCGCCTCGACGACGGAGAAGTACCGCTGCAGGCGCTTGGCCCAGTCCTCCCAGCTGAGGCCCTCACGCTCCCGGGCGCTGTCCGCGGCGCGGGACTCGGCATCGTGACCGTCGATCTCCAGGTGCCCGAGCTCTGTGTTCGGCACCAGCGTCCCGTCGACCACGAGGCAGGAGCCGATGCCCGTCCCCAGGGTGACGACGAGCACGACCCCGGAGTGGCCCCTGGCCGCGCCGTACAGGGCCTCGGCGTAGCCGGCGGCGTCGGCGTCGTTGACGGCGTGGACGCTGCGGCCGGTCGCCCTGGCGATCACCTTCTCGACGTTGGTGCCGATCCACGACTCGTCGACGTTGGCGGCGCTCAGCGCCACGCCGTGCTGGATGACGGCCGGGAACGTCACACCGACGGGCATGTCCTGGGGCAGGGAGAAGGAGTCGATGAGCTCGGCCACCGCTGCCGCGACGGCCCTCGGGGTCGCGGGCTGCGGGGTCGCGATGCGGACCCGGTCGGCGCTGAACTCGCCGACCATCAGGTCGACGGGGGCCCCCTTGATCCCGCTCCCGCCGATGTCGATGCCGAATGCACCCGTGCGTGCGCTCCGTGGTCCCGAGGTCTGGGTCATGGCAGGGTCAGGATCTCCGCTCCGGTCTCGGTGACGACGAGGGTGTGCTCGAACTGCGCGCTGCGCTTGCGATCGGCGGTGACGACCGTCCAGCCGTCCTCCCACTGGTCCCAGTCGGGGGTGCCGAGGTTGATCATCGGTTCGATGGTGAACACCATCCCGGTCTCGATCATCGTGGAGTGGAAGGGCGAGTCGTAGTGCGGCACGACCAGGCCGGAGTGGAAGGACTCGCCGACGCCGTGGCCGGTGAAGTCCCTGACGACGCCGTACCCGAAGCGGTGCGCGTACTTCTCGATCACGCGGCCGATCACGTTGATCTGGCGGCCGGGGGCAACGGCAGCGATCCCGCGCATCATCGCCTCCTTGGTGCGCTCGACCAGGAGCCGGGACTCCTCGTCGACCTCGCCGGCGAGGAAGGTCGCGTTGGTGTCGCCGTGCACCCCGTCGAGGTAGGCCGTGATGTCGATGTTGACGATGTCGCCGTCGGCGACGACCGTCGAGTCGGGGACGCCGTGGCAGATGACCTCGTTGATCGAGGTGCACAAGGACTTGAGGAACGGCACCTGTCGCGGGTGCGGCTGGTAGCGCAGCGTCGAGGGGTAGGCCCCGTGGTCGCAGACGAACTCGTGACCGATCCGGTCCAGCTCGTCGGTGGTCACCCCTGGCACGATGTGCCGGCCGACCTCCTCCAGCGCCTGGGCGGCGATCCGCGAGGCGGCCCGGATCCGTTCGATCGTCTCCGGGCTCTTGACCTCGGAGCCGGTGAACGGCAGCTCGCGGTCCTTCCCGACGTACTCCGGTCGCGTGATCTGCGGCGGGACGGTGCGCAGCGGGCTCACCGCACCCGGGACGAGAGTGCCGAGGGGCGCGTGGGCGGTGGGCATGGTGGCAGTCTACGGAGGTGCGGGCGTCCAGCGGACCGAGGGAGTGACGATGAGCGACGAGGCCGAGGAGTTCTGGTTCAACGTGCGGACCCGCTCCGTCGAGCAGGGCAGGCAGAGCAGCTGGGAGCAGCGCCTCGGCCCCTACCCGACGCGGGAGGCCGCCGAGCACGCCCTGCAGGAGGCGCGGGGCCGGACCGAGGCGTGGGACGAGGCCGACGAGAAGTGGGCGAAGGACTGAGCGGCGCTCAGCCGCCGACGGGACCAAGGACCGCCTCGACGGCCCGATGATCGGTCCCGCTCGGCGGGTCGACCACGGCCGTCCGCACGACCTGCCAGACCCTCGGGTCGAGGAGGACGTGGTCGATCGGCGCGCCGAAGGCGCGGGGCAGGTTCACCGGCCAGGTCGCCACGCCCGCCGTCCCGGTGGTGGCCGCCGCGTCGATGCATCCGCCGAGGTCGCGCAGCGCCGGGTGGTCGAGCGTCGCGTTGACGTCGCCGGCGACGATGCTGGAGGTGCCGCAGGTGGCCACGGCCGCCCTGGTGCTGGTCCGCCAGCCGTCGAGGCGCCGTCCGGTCGGTGCCGTGCTGTGGACGGCCGTGATCACCATGCTCGGCGAGGCTCCGGTCGCGACGAACGAGCCCTGGATCCCCGGCAGGACCTCGGTGAGCTCGAGGGCGCCGAGCGTGCGGTCGACCAGCAGCGCCGTCGACGAGATGGCGCTCGAGCCGGCGGCGTGCGCCAGGACCTGGAGGTCACGACCGGACCGGCTGCGGACCAGGGCGGCCGTGTGCACCGCCGTCGTCTCGCTCGTCTCCGGCAGGACGACGATGTGGGCCCGGCGGTCGATGATCTCGCTCGCGAGCTGCTCGGAGGTCAGCGTCGCCATCGTGTTCTGCACCAGCACCACGACGTCGCCGGGGCGCACCTCGCCGGCGGGTCCGGACCCGGAGAGCCCGCCGACCCCGCGCGCGGCAAGCATTGCGCCCTCGGTCCCTGCCCCGAGCAGGGCGATTACCGCGACGGTGGCGACGACGGCAGCAGCCCGAGGCAGGACGGCGGACGGACGAGCGCCACCACCGGCGCGCCGCAGGACCACGGCGAGCAGCCCGAGACCGAGGCCGACGGCGGCAAGGAGGGCGCCGACGAGCCCGCGGAGCGCCACCACGTGGGCCGGGCCGGGCAGGCCGGCGAGCCCGAGCCGCTCCGGCACGACGGCCACGGCGACCAGGACCCCCGCCGTGAGGACGGCGATCGCCACCGGCACCCGCGAGGCGCGCCGTCCGAGGGGACCTCTGCTCACTCGGTGAACGTGTGCTCGGGCGCGG
>JBBRGX010000128.1:0-7412 GCA_038223605.1 Actinomycetales bacterium
CGGGGGTGCCGGCAACGGGGTCCTGAGCCATCACCTGGCCCGCGGGGTACTGGGTGGAGAAGTCCTGGGCCTCCTTGACGCGCAGGCCGAGGGACTCGAGGTCCTTCTTCGCCTTCGCGGCGTCGCTGCCGACGACCGAGATGATCGTCACCGGCTCGGGGCCGTCGGAGACGGTGACGGTGATGGGGGTGTTGACGGGCTGCGTGGCACCGGAGGCAGGGTCCACCGTCACCACGAACCCCGCGGCCACGACGTTGTCGTAGTCGTGCTTGGGCTCCGGGACGGTGAATCCCGCCGCCGTGAGCGCGGCGACGACGTCCTCCAGCTTGGCGCCGGCGAGGCCGGCAGGGACCGTGCGCAGGTCGGGACCCTTGGACACGACGAGAGCGACCGAGCCGTCCTTACGGATCCTGGCGCCGGAGTCGGGATCGGCGCTGACGACCTCGCCCTTGACGATGCTCGGGTCGAACGCCTCGCCGCTGGTGACCCCGAGGCCGGCGAGGTCGAGGGCGGCCGAGGCGTCGGCGAGGCTCACCCCGACGACCCCCTCGGGCACGCGGGTGTAGGCCCCCGGGCCCGAGGTCATGTACCAGGCGATCCCGGTGACGATCAGCGCGACCAGCAGGATCACGAACGCGACGAGGCCGACGATGCGGCGACGGCGGGAGCGGGGGTCGACCAGGCCGGAGCCGATCTTCAGGCTGATGGTGCGGCCGAGGGCGTCCGGGTCGTCCGCCCCGGCCTGGACCAGCTCGTGCTGGGCGGGGAGGGTCTGCGTCGCATCCGGGTCGACCTCGGACGGCTCGACCGATCCGGCCGCGGCCTCACCGCCCGCCTCGGCGCCGTCGGCGGCGGCGGGCAGCGCCACGAGCGCCGGCACGACGTCGGCGCGGCGGTCGAGCGTCGCGTCGTCGAGGGTGGCCACCACCGTGCGCAGCAGGGTCAGGGCGCGGTCGGCGTTCTCCGGTCGCTCGTCGACCTCGCGCGCCGTGAGGCTCGCGACGAGGTCGTCGATCTCGGCCGGCAGCCAGGCAACCAGGTCGGACGGCGCCGGCACCCGCGCGTGCACGTGCTGGTACGCGATGTGGATCGCGCTGTCGCCGGTGTAGGGCTGACGGCCGGTCAGCATCTCGTAGAGAAGGATCCCCACGGCGTAGACGTCGGTGCGGGTGTCGCTGACACCGTGCGTCACGAGCTCGGGGGCGAGGTAGGCGACGGTGCCGAGCAGCGAGCCCGTCGTCGCGGCCGTGACCTCGGTGACCGCGCGGGCGAGCCCGAAGTCGGCGACCTTGACGCGCCCGCGCGAGGCGAGGAGGACGTTCTCCGGCTTGATGTCGCGGTGCACGAATCCCGACTGATGGGCCGAGGCGAGCGCGTCGAGGACGGCTTCGGTGGTGCTCAGGGACTCCCGGACCGTCAGGGAGCCCTCGGTGCGCAACCGGCGCCGCAGGTCCGTGCCGTCGACGTACTCCATGACGAGGTAGCTGAGCTCACCGTCGACCCCCTGGTCGAGGACGGCGACGAGCCCGGGGTGGTCGAGCCGGGCGGCCGATCGTGCCTCACGGCGGAAGCGGGCGACGAAGTCCGCTCCGCTCGTGCCCTCGGCGAGGTGCGCGTGCATGATCTTGACGGCGACCTCACGGTCGAGCCGTCGGTCGCGACCGAGGTAGACGGTCGCCATCCCGCCCCTGGCGATGCGCGACAGGATCTCGTACCGTCCGTCGATCACTCGACCCGCGAGCGGGTCCGACTGGGCTGGCACCCGCGCAGTCTACGTGTGCGGGCGCGCGGAGCCGGTCAGGCGAACCGCGACATGAGGGTGCGGACGTTGGCGACGTAGACCCGGGTGTCGGCGAACATCCCGTTGCGCGAGACGCTGGCCTGGCCCTGGTAGTAGCCGGCGATCGCCGACGACAGGTCGGGGGAGGTCGCCACCAGGCGCCTAAGGATGGCGACGCCGGCGACGACGTTGTCCTTCGGGTCCAGGAGGTTGAGGTCTCGGCCCACCAGGTCCGATGCCCACGCGCCGGAGGTGGGGATGACCTGCATCGTGCCGATCGCGTTGGCGGGGGAGACCGCCGTGTGGTTGAAGCCGGACTCCTGGAAGGCGACAGCCAGCGCGAGGGCGGGGTCCAACCCCATCGAGACGGCGGTCGAGCGCACGATCTCCTTCATCGCCGCGGTGCTCGGCACGCCGCTCTGCTGCAGGCTCGCCTTGTTCTGGTTCGCCGAGGAGACGGTCGCCGCGGGGTAGGTCCGGCCGGCGAAGGTGCTGCCGACCAGGCCCGAGGGTGCGGCCGAGGCGGAGCCGGGGATCGTGAGCGTCTGACCGAGCCGGATGAAGGCGCGGGCGTCCAGGCCGTTCGCCGCGACGATCGCGGCCGTCGTGGTGCCGAACCGCGAGGCGATCCGCGAGACCGTGTCGCCGGAGGCCACCCGGTAGCTCGTCGCCGGGGCGGCGGCGGTGGTGGGCGCGGGAGCCGCAGCAGCTGCAGCGCCCGGGATCGTCAGTGGCTGGCCGATCCGGATGACCGCGCCGGCGCCGAGGCCGTTGGCGGCGACGATCGCGGGGACCGTGGTGCCGAACCGCACCGCGAGGTGGGAGACGGTGTCGCCGGCGGTCACCGTGTAGATCGAGGCGGCCGGGGCGACCGCAGCGACGTGCGCAGCCGCCGGCGCGCCGGCCGGGGCCGGGCGCGGGATGGTGAGCGTCTGCCCGACGCGGATGAAGGCCGTCGAGCCCAGCCCGTTCGCGGAGACGATCTGGGCGACGGAGGTGGCGGACCGCAGCGCGATGTGGCTCACCGTGTCGCCCGGCTTGACCGTGTAGCTCTCCGCCTGCGCCGGGCCGGCGGTCGCCACGGTCACCGCAGCGAGTGCCAGGCCGACGCCTGTCCCGCCGACGACCCGACGACGGGTGACGGACGATGCGGCACGGCCTGTCTGAGGGGAGGTCATGGGGCCATCCTTGTTGCTGGTGTTAAACCTGATACTGAAGTGACTGATGAGCAACGTAGCGCACGCCCCTACGACGCGGTAGGTCGCGCTGGGCTGGATGGGCGAAGGGGCTGGTGGTGACCGTCTACGCTGTCGTCCTGTGGAGGACATGGAGAAGCTCGTCGGCAGCTGGCTGCCGCTCCCGGACGTCGCCGAACGTCTGGGCACCGATGTCGGCAAGGTACGCAAGCTCGTGCAGGAGCGGGCGCTGCTCGCGCTGCGGTTCGGTGAGCGCGGTGTGCGCGGCGTGCCTGAGCGCTTCCTCGTCGCGACCGAGACCGCAGGCGGGTGGCAGGTCGTCCCCGCGCTCGCCGGCACGATCATCGTTCTGGGCGACGCCGGGTTCTCCGACGAGGAGGCCGTGCGGTGGCTCTTCACCGAGGACGAGTCGCTCGCGACGCTCGGGACAGGAACGCCCCCGCGTACCCCGATGGATGCGCTCGTCGCCGGTCACAAGACGGAGATCCGTCGCAGGGCGCAGTCGCTCGCCTTCTGATCGGCCGGTGACCGTCCGCTGACCGCCCGGCTCGGCGGGACCTGCGCGAGCGGCTACGCCGAGCGGTGCACCGCAGCGGCACCGAGCCGCACGAGCATCGAGCGCCCGGGCTCGGCGAGGTCGGACTCGACGAGCTCGGCCAGAGCGGGTTCGGCCAGCTCGGTGATGAGCGACTCGATCTGGTCGACCGCCCCGCTGCGGCGCAGCATCGCGCGCAGCTCGTCGATCTCCGGCGACGTCAGGTCGGCGCGGCCGAGCCCCTCGCGCAGCAGCGCCGCGTCGGCCGGTGTGGCCGATCGCAGGGCGCGCACCACCAGCAGCGTGCGCTTGCCCTCACGCAGGTCGTCGCCGGCCGGCTTGCCCGTCGTCAGCGGATCGCCGAAGACCCCGAGCAGGTCGTCCCGGAGCTGGAAGGCCTCGCCGAGCGGGAGCCCGATCCGCACGCAGCGTTCCCGAGCACTCCTCGAGGCGTCCGCGAGGCCGGCCCCGAGGCTCATCGGGTGCTCGACGCTGTAGCGCGCGCTCTTGGCACGCACCACCGCTCGCGTGCGCTCCTCGTCGGCGACCGCGTCAGGACCCCAGGGGACGCACTGGGCGAGGACGTCGAGGTACTGCCCGGCCGTGACCTCGGTGCGCATCTGGTCGAAGGTCGTGCGGACCGCTGCCCGCACCGCGGGCTCGAGGCCGGCGACGGCGTCCGCGACCTCGCGCTCGCTGGCGATCAGCGCCAGGTCACCGAGCAGGATCGCCGCCGACTCACCGAACCGAGCGGCCGAGCCGGACCAGGCGGCCGCCTCGTGCATCGCCTCGAACCCGCGGTGCGAGGACGGCTGTCCTCGACGGGTGTCGGAGGAGTCCATGACGTCGTCGTGCACGAGGGCAGCCGCCTGGAACAGCTCGAGCGCTGCACCGACGCGGAGCGCCGGGGCGGGATCGTCGCTCGCTGGAGCGTGCGCGCGCCACGACCAGTAGCAGAACGCCGCTCGCAGCCGCTTGCCGCCGGCGAGGGACTGGCGCAGCGCCCCGACCAGGCCGAGGGCGCCGGCACCCAGCGGTGCGAGCTCTGCGGCCAGCGCGGTGAGGTGGGCCTCCAGGAGGCCGTCCACGGCGGAGCGCACGTCCTCGACGTCCACCCAGCCCTGCGATGCGCTCATCCGTCCACCCTAGGGGGATCAGGAGCGACGAACCCGGTCAGCCCTTGGCGTGAACCCGGCCACCGATGGTCACGGTGCGAACTCCTGCCCCGTCGAGCACCCCGACCGAGATGATCTCGTTCCCGCCGGACCGCGTGAAGGTCGACTCGGCGGACAGCCCGGTGTCCACCGCGGGTACCTCGGTGAACCCGGCCGCGACCAGGGAGGTCCGGTAGAGGTCGAGGATCCGGGTCGTCGGCCAGGAGGTCTGGAGGTTGAGTGAGACCTCCTGGACACCCGCGGTCCCGACCGGGACCGCCGAGGTCACCAGGAGCATCGCGTCGCTCGGCATCGGGAGCAGGTCGGACGGGAAGTCGGGGGCGAGCAGACCGACGCGCGCGGTCGGGTCCGGGGTGGTCGTGAGAAGGGTCGCGTCCGGCGACGCGGCGGCCTTCGCCTCGGCGAGTGGTGCGTCGGGCTCGATCGTCGGGCTGGCCGTCGCGGCGGCGCTGGCCAGCAGGCTCGACTCGTCAGCGACGACGGACCCTGCGCAGCCCGCGACGACGAGGGCCGTCACGAGTCCGGCGGCGACGGCCCAGAGTGCGACCGAACGCTGAGGCCGGCCTGAGGCTCGGCCGCTGGGGGGCATACCCCCAGGGTATTCCCCGTTCCTGGGTACGAGCAGGGAGGTAACGGGTGAGATCCACAGTGTCGTGGCGCGCCCGGGCGTCCACAGCGTGACAGGGTGCGCCACGAGTCGTGGCGCACGGTGCGCTCCGATGTCCTCATGACGACGATCCGTACCCGCGAACCCCGCGAGCTGCTCGCCCTGATCCCCTACCAGCTGGGATTCGTGCCGTCCGAGAGTGCTGTCGCGGTGGCCCTGAGGCGGGACCGCTCACGCGTCGGCCTCGTCGCCCGGGTCGACCTCGCGGACCTGGCGGACGCGGCGGGCGGCCATGACCTCGCACGCTCCCTGGTCGGGCACCTGCTCGCCGACGGGGCGACGTCGGCCGTCCTCGTGCTCTACACGGCCGGCTCGAGCGAGCACGGCACCGCCGGCACCGCCGGGACCGCCGAGCGAGCCGTCGCCGCCTTCGATGCCGAGGCCGCACCGGTGCTCGGCGACATCGCGGTCTGGCTCGTCGGGCCGACGGGGTACCGGGCAGTGGGCTGCACCGACCCGCGCTGCTGCCCACCGGGCGGTCGGCCGTTGTCCGACCTGCAGTCGACCCAGGTGGGCGCGCACATGGTGATGGCCGGCCGCAACGTGGTCGCGACCAGGCAGGACCTCGTCACCGTGGCGCCGGCTCCCGCCCCAGCCCGGCGCGCCGCCCGCCGTGCGGCGGAGCGATGGGCCGCGCACCTGAGCGCCGGGGCGGAGCCCGCCACGGCGCACCGCTGGCGACGGGCCGGCCTCGCCGCATGGCGCCACGACGTCGATGCCCTCGCCGCTGATCCGGGAGCGATGGTGGAACCGGTCCGCCTGGGGCGCCACCTCGCCTCCCTCGGGGACGTGCTGGTGCGCGACGCCGTGCTCCTCGGCCTGGTCCCGGGCTGCGCTCGCCTCGCGGACCGGGTCGTCGCCGGCTACAGCGGCGAGGAGGTCGGGCGCGCGCTCGGCGCGATCATCGACCCGGTCTCCGGGATCGCTCCGGACCCGACCCTGCTCGATCCGGCGCGCCGGCTGCTCGAGCAGGTCGACGCCCACGCACCGCGGTCCCGCCGTGCCCCCGCGCTGACCCTGCTGGGACTCGTCTCCTGGTGGGAGGGCGACGGGGCGAGGGCAGGGGTGTACGTCGAGCGAGCCATGGCCGCCCAGGAGGAGTACCGCCTCGCCGTGCTCGTGGACACGACCCTGCGAGCCGGGATGCCCCCCGGATGGCTGCGCGCGCGCAGCGCCTGAGAGCACGGGCCGTGGCCCCGGGGGTGCCGTGCGCGGAGGGGTGGTCGGGTGGGTCGGCGCGAGTCCGGTAACGTCCTTCAGAGGCCGTCGTCGTCCGAGGAGGCGTCACATGGGTGTGGTCGTGGGATATGTCGCCACCGCTGAGGGTGAAGCTGCACTCAAGGTGGCTGTGCGGGAGGCTCGCGCCAGGAACACAGGCCTCGTCGTGATCCTCAGCGAGCGGACGTCCCGCTTCGGGGCCGATGCGCTCGGTGTCGAGCGTCAGGCGGAGGACCTGCGCTCGCGTTTCGAGGACGAGGACATGCGGGCCGACGTCCGCGTGACGACCCGTGGCCGTGACGTCGCCGACGACATCATCGACGCGGCGACGTCGACCGGAGCCGATCTGATCGTCATCGGCCTTCGGCGTCGCAGTCCGGTTGGCAAGCTCCTGCTCGGATCGAACGCCCAGCGGATCCTTCTCGACGCGCCCTGCGCGGTGCTCGCGGTCAAGCCTTCGCTCTGAGCCTGGGTCCACCGGTCCTCCACGACCACAGCGGGTGCCTGCGCCCGCGGCACGACCACGTCCTCCCGGCCACGTCCGCGGGTCGTTCGGCAGAGTGAATCGTGCTCTGAGGGCACCCCGGGCCGGCGCCGGACGTTACAATGGTGGTCCGTTTCCTGGACCGTCCACACGAGTCCTGCTGAAAGGTTCCCCGTGTCGTTGTCTTCGCCCGGTTCTGCCCTGCCCCGTGAGTTCGAGCACCCTGCCCTCCAGGATCTCGTCAGGCTGGGACGCACGCACGGTTCCGTCGACGGTCCGTCGCTCCGCGCTGCGTGCGAGACCGCTCTGGTCGCGCCGGGCCGGCTGAAGACGGTGCTGCGTGCGCTCGACGGGCTG
>JBBRGX010000129.1:0-7334 GCA_038223605.1 Actinomycetales bacterium
GCGGTGGGCTCGGCGTGCTCCATGGCGTCATCCTCCCAGACCGGAGTACGGCTGGTGGCTGCCGTGCCGTCCACAGGCCGTCGGGTCATCGGTGTCCGCCTCGACGGCGCCACCTAGCGTCCAGGGCACGGTCGACGGGAGGCAGCGGGTGGCGAGCAGCACGGTGGCGGCGCGGCGGGACCTGCGCGAGCTCGAGGAGTCGATCCGCTCCGCCGAGGTCCTCCTGCGCAGGTGCGGGGAGGCGTCCTGGTCCGGGCCGGCCGCCCACAGCTACCGGGCGGTCCTCGCCGATCTCCACCGCCGGGTCCGCCGGGCCGTCGGCGGCCTTGACGTGCTGCACGCCACGATGACGCGGCACCTGCTGGCGGTCGAGGAGGCGCAGAGCCGGGCCGCGCTCGCGCCGGATGCGCTTGCGGGGCCGCGTCCGCCGGGGGCCGGGGGGAGGCGATGACCGACCTTCCCCCCGGGGTGCATGTCACCGGAGGTCGCGGCGGCACGGTGGCCGTCCTGGAGGACCTGGACCGGCTCGGGGCACAGCTGCGGACGGTCGCCGACCGGCTGGCGGACGGCGTCGGCGCGGCCGTCCGGCTGACCGCAGTGCTGGATGCCACCTGGCGCGCCTCCCCGTCGAGCGCTGGCGTCGCCGACGGTGCGCTCAGGGGCTACCGCGGCCCAGGTCTCGCTGCGGCCGCAGGGTGCGCTGCGACGTTGGCCGCCGACGTCCGGACGGCCCGCCAGGGCTACGAGAGCGTCGACCTCGGGGTGCAACGGTTCTGGGGGCGGGCGAGCGTGCTGGGCGGGCGGGTGATCGGCGAGGGCGGCCCGGCCCTGTGGGTCGGCGCGGCGGCGCTCGCGCTCGCGGGAGCCGTCGGCGGGCTCCAGTCGCTCGTGCTGGTGCGCGCGATGCGCTCCTCACCGACACCGGTCGGGCTCGCCGCCCGGTCGCTCGCCGGCCTCCGGGGCCGGCCGGGCTGGCTCGGCGGGTTGGGCGCGGCGATGTCCGGGCCGGGCCTGCTGCCGTCCTGGCATCCCGACGCCCACGTCGTCCAGGCGGCGGTTCCCGCCCTCGCCGGCTTCGCGCTGGGGGCCATGCCGGGACGAGCACTGCCGGGACGAGCCCTGCCGAGCAGCGACCCCGTCCCCGCGGCCGCGGCGACGTTCGCCGATGTCGACGCCGGTCTCTGCCTCCTGCTTCGCGGGCCCACGGCGCTCGTCATCAGCCGGTCCCCGGGAACGGTCATCGGTCCGCCACCCCGGACGGTTGCCGAGGTGCTCGAGGTGGTCGACGAGCAGTACCCCGCGGCCGGTGGCCCGCCCGGGTCGGTCGCCGTCCAGGAGCTCGTCCACCCGGACGGCTCGCGCTCGTGGGTCGTGGCCGTTCCAGGAACCCAGGAGGTGGTCCCCGGTGGACGCAACCCCACGGACATGCGCACGAACCTCCGGCTGGTCGCCGGTGAGCAGGACGAGATGTCGCGCGTGGTCGTGCAGGCGATGCACGCGGCCGGGATCGGGCCGGACGAGCCGGTCCTCCTCGCGGGGCACAGCCAAGGGGGCATCGTCGCGGCGCGGGTCGCCGCCGACCCGATCGTCCAGTCGCGCTACGACGTCCGTGCCGTGGTGACCGCCGGCTCGCCCGTGGGTGGGATCGACCTCCCGGCCGGCGTCCAGGTGCTGAGCCTGGAGCACAGCCAGGACGCCGTGCCCGCGCTCGACGGGCGGGCGAACCCCGACACCCCCGATCGCACCACCGTGGAGCGCGACCTCCGTGCCTCGCCCGACGAGCGCGACCGTCGGGCGGCGACACCGTTCGGGGCGCATGCGCTCGACGTGTACGAGCGCACGGCGCGGAGCATCGAGGGGTCCGACGACCCGTCGATCCGGGCCTTCGACGCCGCGCTGGCTGGGGTGCTCGGCGGTGCGGTGTCCGCCAGGACGACGACCGTCCAGGGTGTGCGCCTGGGGCCCTGAGCCGGCTACTTCTTCTTGCGTGCCCCGGGGACCACGACGCTCAGCACGAAGCTGACCACCGAGATGATGAGCGCCCCGACGATGGCCGTGCCGAAGCTGTCCACCCGCAGCCCGTACGTGGTCCGCTCCGAGAGCCAGCCGGTGAGCATCAGCATCAGGGCGTTGACCACGAGCGTGAACAGACCGAGCGTGAGGATGTAGAGCGGCAGCGAGATGAGCTTGACGATCGGCTTGACGATGGCGTTGACCAGCCCGAACACGAGGGCGACGACGAGCAGCACGAGGACGGTGCTCCCCGCCCCGGCGTTCGCGACGACCGTCAGGCCGGACAGCAGGACGGTCGCCAGCCAGATGGCGGCGGCGTTGATGGCGAGGCGGATCAGGAAGGACATGACGCCATCCTCACACTCGATCCGGCCGCCTGGCATGCTGATCCGGTGACTGATCCCTCGTGGCCCCCGACCTCGGTCCGGTCGCGCACCGCCGTCGGCCGCCTCCCCGCCTACGTGCCCGGCGCCCGGACCTCCGGCGGTGACCAGCACAAGCTGTCCTCGAACGAGAACCCGTTCGCCCCGCTCGACTCGGTCCGTGAGGTCGTCGCGGCCGCCACGGGGCAGCTGCACCGCTATCCCGACATGTTCGCCGGTGAGCTCGTCGAGGCGCTCGCCGCCCGCCACGGGGTCGGTGCGAGCTCCGTCGTCGCCGGCTGCGGCTCGGTCGCGGTGCTTGGTCACGTGCTGCAGGCGTTCTGCGATGCCGGCAGCGAGGTCGTCTCGGCATGGCGCTCCTTCGAGGCCTACCCGATCCTGGTCGGGCTCCAGGGCGCCGAGCACGTGCGGGTCCCGGTCGACGCCGCCGGGCGGCACGATCTCGCGGCCATGGCCGCCGCGGTCACCGAGCGCACCGCAGCGGTGATCGTCTGCTCGCCCAACAACCCGACCGGCCCGGCCGTGCACCATGACGAGCTGTCCACGTTCCTCGAGCAGCTCCCCCCGCACGTTCTCGTCGTGCTGGACGAGGCGTACGTCGAGTTCGTCCGCGATCCGGCCGTGGTCGACGGCCGTCGGTTGCTGGCCGAGCACCCGAACCTCGTCCTGCTGCGCACCTTCTCCAAGGCCTACGGGCTGGCGGCTCTGCGCGTCGGCTACGCCCTCGCCCACCCGGAGATCGCCGCGGCGATCCGCACGGCCTCGACCCCGTTCGGGGTCAACCACCTCGCGCAGGTCGCGGCGCTCGCCTCGCTCGAGGCCTCCGTCGAGCTCGAGCAGCGAGTCGAGGCCCTCGTCGCCGAGCGCGGGCGGGTGCTCGCCGGGCTGCGCACCCAGGGCTGGACGGTGCCTGACCCGCAGGGCAACTTCCTGTGGCTCGCCACGGCCGGGCGGACCGCAGCGCTGGCAGCCGACGCCGCAGCGCACGGGCTGCTCCTGCGGCCGTTCGCCGGGGAGGGCCTGCGCATCTCGATCGGCTCTCCCGAAGCTGACGACGCGCTGCTCGAACTGACCGGTGCCTGGGCGGCGGTGAGCGAGCCGGGGTGAGGGCAGGTCACGATCGCGGGTCCCGATGGCGCGGGGTGCCAGGGAGGCCGTGCTTGGCGAGAGTGCACAACGAGGTGCTGAGGAGGTTGTCGGGCAGGGACAGGCCAAACCTACGGTTGCGTAGCCTACGCTTGCGTAACCTCGCTGCAGCCGTCGTTCGGAAGGACCATGCGTGAACGAGCCCGACCTCATCCAGCTGCTCACCCCGTCCGGCGAGCGAGTGGCCAGACCCGAGTACGACGCGCGCGTCGCGCACCTGGATGCTGCGGCCCTGCGCGGTCTGTACGCCGACATGGTGCTGGTGCGGCGCTTCGACATCGAGGCCACTGCCCTGCAGCGACAGGGCGAGCTCGGCCTCTTCCCGCAGTCCCTCGGCCAGGAGGCGGCGCAGATCGGCTCCGGCCGCGCGCTCGCCGTCCAGGACTACGTCTTCCCCTCCTACCGCGAGCACGGCGTCGCGTGGACCCGCGGGCTCGACATGGTCGACCTGCTCAAGCAGTTCCGCGGTGTCGACCACGGTGGCTGGGACCCGCGCGCCCACGGCTTCCACCTGTACACGCTCGTCATCGGATCGCACCCGTTGCATGCGGTCGGGTACGGCATGGGCGTGCAGCGCGACGGTGACGTCGGCACGGGCGACCCGGCGCGCGACACGGCCGTGGTCGCCTACTTCGGCGACGGCTCGACCTCGCAGGGCGACACGAACGAGGCCTTCGTCTTCGCCGCCGTCAACCAGGCGCCCGTCGTCCTGTTCTGCCAGAACAACCAGTGGGCGATCTCCGAGCCCACGAGCAGGCAGAGCCGCGTCCCGCTCGTGGACCGCGGGCTCGGGTTCGGGGTGCCGAGCGTCCGCGTCGACGGCAACGACGTCCTGGCCTGCTACGCCGTGACGGCCGAGGCGCTCGAGCGCGCGCGCAGCGGTGGCGGCCCGACCTTCATCGAGGCCTTCACCTATCGGATGGGTGCGCACACCACCTCCGACGACCCGACGAAGTACCGCACCGCCGCAGAGGAGCAGTCCTGGCGCGAACGGGACCCCATCGACCGCATGCGGGCCTATCTGGAGTCCCTCGGCGAGCTGTCCCAGGAGTTCCTCGACGGGCTCGACGAGCAGGCCGAGGCCTTCGGTGAGCGGATCCGGACCGAGGTCCGCGCGATGACGGCTCCCGACACCGCGTCGATGTTCGCGCACGTCTACGCGGGGCCGCACTCGGTGGTCGACGCCGAGGCCGCCTGGTACGCCGGCTACGAGAGCAGCTTCGAGGACGCGAGCGGAGGCCGACGATGACGACCACCTCTGGACACACCCGTCCGGTCACGTCCCGCGAGCCGGGCGGCGTACCCGGCGTCGAGGACGCGGTCCCCGCCGTTCGCACCGAGCGGCTGACCCTCGGCAAGGCCATCACCCTCGGCCTGCGCACCGCGCTCGAGCACGACCCGAAGATCCTGCTCATGGGCGAGGACATCGGCACGCTCGGCGGGGTGTTCCGCGTGACGGACGGCCTGCAGGCGCAGTTCGGCGAGCAGCGCGTGGTCGACACCCCGCTGGCCGAGTCGGGGATCATCGGCACCGCGATCGGCCTGGCGCTGCGCGGCTACCGCCCCGTCTGCGAGATCCAGTTCGACGGCTTCATCTTCCCGGCCTTCGACCAGATCACCACGATGCTCGCGAAGATGCACTACCGCTCACGCGGGCGGCTCGAGCTGCCCGTCGTCATCCGGGTGCCCTACGGCGGCGGGATCGGCGCGGTCGAGCACCACAGCGAGTCGCCCGAGGTGCTCTTCGCGCACACCGCCGGCCTGCGGGTGGTGACCCCCTCGACCCCCGCCGACGCCTACACGATGATCCAGGAGGCGATCGCCTCCCCTGACCCGGTGCTCTTCTTCGAGCCCAAGGCCCGCTACTGGGACAAGGCCGAGGTCGCGCTGACGCCCTACGGCACGCCCGGCGCCGGCCTCGACAAGGCGCGGATCGTCCGGCCGGGGACGGACGTCACCCTCGTCGCGCACGGCCCGACGGTCGCCACCGCGTTGCGAGCGGCCGAGGCGGCAGCGGCCGAGGGCACCAGCATCGAGGTCATCGACCTGCGGACGATCTCCCCGCTCGACACGGCGACGATCGTCGAGTCCGTGCGCCGCACGGGTCGCTGCGTCGTCGTGCACGAGGCCCCGGTGCTCTACGGGACGGGCGCCGAGGTGGCCGCTCGGGTCACCGAGGAGTGCTTCTTCCAGCTCGAGGCGCCGGTGCTGCGGGTCGGCGGGTTCCACATGCCGTACCCCGTCTCCCGCCTGGAGCACGACTACCTGCCCAGCCTCGACCGGGTCCTCGACGCGGTCGACCGTGTCATGGCCACCTGACCCCTTTTCCTGACCTCTCGCTAGGAGCCAGCCTGTGCCCAGGTTCGAGCAGTTCCGCCTCCCCGACGCCGGCGAGGGCCTGACGGAGGCCGACATCGTCGAGTGGAAGGTCGCCGTCGGCGACCGCGTCACCGTCAACCAGGTGATCCTGGAGATCGAGACGGCCAAGTCGCTGGTCGAGCTGCCGAGCCCGTACGCGGGCGTGGTGTCGGCGATCCTCGTCGAACCGGGCATGACGGTGGACGTGGGCACCCCGATCATCACCTTCGACACCGACCCCGACGGGCCGCCGGCGGATGCCCCGTCGGCTGGCGAGGCGGGGGGTGCTGCGGCAGCGCAGAGCGCGAGCGGTGCGGTGCTCGTCGGCTACGGGGTCACGGCGCCCGGCTCGGCCCGCCGCGCCCGCCGCTCGGTGGATGGCGGTGCCGAGGCGACCGCTGCCGGGGCGAGCGCTGCCGGCGCGACCGCTGCCCGGGCGACCGACACTCCGCCAACCGGGTCCGCACCGACCGGTGCGCCGGCTCCCGAGGTCTATGCCCCCGCCCGGATGCCGGTGCCCGCGGCCAGCGTCGCCCCGCTCCGGCGCGCCGCCCAGCCCGTGCTGGCCAAGCCGCCGGTCCGGAAGCTGGCCAAGGACCTCGGCGTCGACCTCGCGACGATCCACGCCAGCGGTCCCGGCGGGATCGTCACCCGCGAGGACGTCGTCGCGCGGGCCTCGGGCAACCAGCCGCAGGGACTGGCGACCTACCCGCACGACGACCAGCCGTGGCTCGCGATGGGCACCGTCGCCCCGGACGGGCGCACCACGCGCGTCCCGGTCCGCTCCGTCCGCAAGCGGACGGCCGAGGCCATGGTCTCGAGCGCCTTCTCCGCGCCGCACGTCTCCGTCTTCCACACCGTCGACGTCACCAGGACGATGCAGCTGGTCGCGCGGCTCAAGGAGGACCGCGAGTACGCGGACGTGCGCGTGACGCCGCTGCTCATCGCGATGAAGGCGCTGCTCATCGCCGTGAACCGGCATCCGGAGGTCAACGCCTCGTGGGTCGACCAGACGCAGGAGATCGTCTACAAGCACTACGTCAACCTCGGTATCGCCGCGCAGACCCCGCGCGGGCTCGTGGTGCCGAACATCAAGGACGCGCACCGGCTCGGCCTGCATGACCTCGCCGTCGCCCTCGCCGACCTCACCGCAGCGGCCCGCGCGGGTCACACGACGCCAGCGGACATGTCCGACGGGACCATCACGGTCACCAACGTCGGGGTGTTCGGCATCGACACGGGCACCCCGATCCTCAACCCTGGTGAGTCAGCGATCCTCGCCTTCGGCGCGATCCGCGAGATGCCCTGGGTGCACAAGGGCAAGATCCGCAAGCGTCACGTCACCCAGCTCGCGCTCTCCTTCGACCACCGCCTCATCGACGGTGGCCTCGGCTCCCGGCTCCTCGCCGACGTCGCGGCCGTCCTCCAGGAGCC
>JBBRGX010000130.1:0-7200 GCA_038223605.1 Actinomycetales bacterium
GACGTCGTCTCGGCCGAGCAGGTCCTCACCGACCGGCAGTCCCAGCTCGAGCAGCTCCAGTCCCAGCGCGCTGCGCTCGCCGAGCAGGTCGCCCTCTCGACGATCACGATCCGGCTCTGGGCCGACGGGTCCGTCCCGAGCAAGGCGCCGACCGGGTTCCTCTCCGGGCTCGCGTCGGGCTGGCATGCTCTGGTGGTCACCGGGCGTGCCCTGCTCACCCTGCTCGGTGTGCTGCTCCCCTGGCTGGTCGTGGCCGGCCTCCTGATCGCCGCCGCCGTCCCCGTGACGCGGCGGCTCCGACGGCGGAGCGCGGCAAAGGCGCCGCGTTCCGCCCCCACCCCGCTCGGATCGGGTTGGCCCTCCGCTGTCCGCCCGTTGGCGGACTACCCGGGGCCGCCCACCCCGCCGACCGGCCCGCCGCGGATACCGCCGGCAGCGCCGCCGGTGCAGCCGGTGCAGCCCGCACAGCCGGTGCAACCCGCACCGACCGCAGCGAAGGACGAGACGCCGCCTGGGTCGACCACCCCGTAGCCGCCGGTGGGCGGCTGCTCTCCCCGCACGAGGTCGTCCACACCCCCTGACGCTGCGCCCCGCGCTCCCCTATGCTCGGCGCCAGCCAGAGGCACACGCGTGAGCACAGCCGGGGGGCGCCGCATGGGGGAAGCATCGGCACAGCTCGAGCACGAGGTGCGCGAGCTGGTCAGGGACCGTGGCGTGGACCCCGTCCGTGATCGCGGGGTGCTGCGCAGCCTCGTCGGCGACGCCCTCGACGCCTACGACGAGCGGGCGCTGCGCGGCCAGGTCCCCCCGCTCACCGACCGGGCGGCGACCGGCAAGGCCCTGGAGGACGCCGTCGGTGGACTCGGTCCCCTGCAGCAGTACCTGGACGACGACTCGGTCGAGGAGATCTGGGTCAACGCGCCGGAGCAGGTCTTCATCGCGCGCCACGGCACCGCCGAGCTCACCACGACGATCCTCACCCAGGCCCAGGTGCGCGACCTCGTCGAACGCATGCTCAAGCTGTCCGGGCGGCGCCTGGACCGGTCCAGCCCCTTCGTCGACGCGACGCTGCCAGGCGGGGAGCGACTGCACGTGGTGATCCCCGACGTCACCCGCGAGCACTGGGCGATCAACATCCGCAAGTTCGTCGTCCGCGCCTCGCACCTTGACGACCTCGTCGCCCTCGGCTCGATGACCCCCGCCGCCGCGCGCTTCCTCGGCGCGTCCGTCGCGGCGGGCCTGAACGTGCTCGTCTCGGGAGCGACGCAGTCCGGCAAGACCACGCTCCTCAACGCTCTCGCCGGCTCCATCCCGCCCCGCGAGCGGGTGATCAGCTGCGAGGAGGTCTTCGAGCTGCAGATCGACCACCGCGACACGATCGGCCTGCAGTGCCGGCAGCCGAACCTCGAGGGCGCAGGCGAGATCACCCTGCGACGACTCGTCAAGGAGGCGCTGCGGATGCGACCCAGCCGGATCGTGGTCGGTGAGGTGCGCGAGGCGGAGAGCCTGGACATGCTCATCGCCCTGAACGCCGGCGTGCCGGGGATGTGCACGGTGCACGCGAACAGCGCCCGGGAGGCGCTGACCAAGCTCTGCACGCTCCCCCTGCTCGCCGGCGAGAACGTCACCGCCGCCTTCGTCGTCCCGACCGTCGCGACCGCCGTCGACCTCGTCGTCCACCTCGAGGTCGATGCGGCGGGTCGGCGCCGCACCCGGGAGATCGTCGCGGTCCCCGGCCGCGTCGAGAACGGGGTCGTGGAGACCGCCGACCTCTTCCGGTCCGAGGCAGGGCGGCTCGTGCGTGGTCCCGGCTTCCCGCCGCACCCCGAGCGCTACGCCGCCATCGGTGTCGACGTCGTCGAGCTGCTCTCGAGCGGGGTCTGAGATGGGCGTCGTGGCGGGGCTGCTGCTCGGAGCCGGCCTGTGCCTGCTGCTCGTCGCAGCGAGCTCGACGCCCGTGCGCAGCCGGCGCTCACGCTGGCGCCCGGCCCTGGAGGACCTGCTCGCGCAGGCCGGCGCGCCCGCAGTGACCCCCGCTGCCCTGCTGACCCTCTGCATCGCGACGGCGGCGGTCGTCGGGCTCCTCGTCGCCGCCCTCACCCGGACGCCGGCGATCGCCGTGTGCTTCGGCGCGATGGCCGGCTGGGCACCGCTCGCCCTGGTCCGGGGCAGGGCGCGCACGCGACGGGCGGCCCTGCGCGGCCTCTGGCCCGATGTCGTCGACCACCTCGCCTCCGGGATCCGGGCGGGCCTCTCGCTGCCCGAGGCCCTCGCCCAGGTCGGCGAGCGCGGGCCGGTCGAGCTCAGACCGGCCTTCCTCGCGTTCGCCGAGGACCATCGCGTCAGCGGCCGTTTCGACGAGAGCCTCGACGCCCTCAAGTCACGCCTGGCGGACCCGGTCGCCGACCGGATCATCGAGGCGCTCCGGCTCACGCGTGAGGTCGGCGGCAGCGACCTCGGTCGGCTGCTGCGCACACTCGGCGGATTCCTCCGCACCGACCTGCGCACCCGTGGGGAGCTCGAGGCACGTCAGAGCTGGACGGTGAACGCTGCGCGGCTCGCGGTGGCAGCACCATGGATCGTGCTGGCCCTGCTCGCGAGCAGGCCGGAGGCGACAGCTGCGTTCCGCACGGGCAGCGGCGCGATGGTCCTGGCCATCGGTGCGGCCAGCTCGCTGCTCGCCTACCGGTTGATGGTGGCGATCGGCCGGCTCCCGGACGAGCGGCGGGTGCTGCGGTGAGCGCGACGACGGCCGCCATCGCTCAGGTCCTGGTGGTGCCGGTCGGTCCGGGGGTCGGAGCGGCGCTCGGCGCCGCGGGCGGCCTCGGCCTGGCGCTGATCGTGAGCCACCTGGTCGCACGGCGCCCCCGGATCGACGAGCGCGTCGCCCCGTACCTGCGCGCACCGCTGCGTGGCCCGGCGAGGACGCTCCTGGAGCACCGCACGCCGTTCGCGACGATCGAACGCCTCCTCGCTCCGGTGATGGCCGACGCCGTGCGCTGGGTCGAACGCCTCAGCTCACCGACCGCAGAGCTGCAGCGGCGCCTGGTCCGTGCCGGTGGCAGCACCACGGTCGAACGGTTCCGCGTCGAGCAGGTCCTCGCAGCCGTCCTCGGGACGGCGGCCGGCCTCGCTCTGGCACTCCTGCTCGTCGCGGGGCGTGGCGCCGGGCTCGCCGCAGCAGTGGTCATGGTGCTGAGCGGGGCCCTCGCCGGCCTCGTCCTGCGGGACCAGCTCCTCTCGCGCCGGGTCCTGACCCGGGAGCGGGAGATCCTCACCGAGCTGCCGACCATCGCCGAGATGCTGGCGCTCGGGGTCGGCGCCGGCGAAGGGATCCGCGCGAGCCTCGACCGGGTGGCGACCCTGAGCAGCGGGCCGCTGAGCGAGGAGCTGCGGATGCTGGTCTCCACCACGCATGCCGGCGTCCCGCTGGGCGAGGCGCTGGAGCGGCTCGCCGACCGCACGGGCGTCGCCGAGCTGACCCGCTTCGCCGAGGCGATCTCCGTCGCGGTCGAGCGAGGGACCCCGCTCGCCGAGGTGCTTCGCGCGCAGGCCCAGGACGTCAGGGAGGCGGGGCGCCGCGCGCTGATGGAGACCGGCGGGCGCAAGGAGGTGGCGATGATGGTCCCGGTGGTGTTCCTCATCCTCCCGGTCACCGTCGTCTTCGCCGTCTTCCCCGGTCTGTGGGCGCTGAGGCTCGACCTGTGACGGCCCCCACCCGACGGCAGCACCCACCAGAGGAATGTCCACCGAGAAGCAAGGAGCCACCCGTGCACCCCACCATCGATCCCGCAGACGACAGGGGCGACGTGCCCGGCTGGGTGCTCGTCACCCTCATGACGGCAGGTCTCGTGCTCGCCATCTGGGCGGTCGCCGGACCGGCGCTGACGACCCTGTTCGAGTCAGCGATCGCCCGTGTCACCGGCTTCGGCGGCTGAGCATCGGCGCAGGTCCCGCGACGAGGGCTCGGCCGTCGTCGACTTCGTGCTGGTCGGCGCGCTGACGACGCTGCTCGCAGCCTCGGTGCTCCAGCTGATGCTCGCGCTGCACGTGCGCACGACCCTGATCGACTGCGCTGCCGAGGGTGCGCGGTACGCCGCACTGGCCGATCGCGACCCCGCACAGGGCGCAGCGCGCACCCGCGAGCTGATCGCCACCGCGCTCTCGGCGGGGTACGCGGATCACGTGACGGCCCGGAGCACGGCGATCGACGGCCTACCCGTGGTCGAGGTCCAGGTCACGGCGCCGCTGCCGCTCCTCGGCCTGCTCGGTCCGAGCAGCCTCACCGTGACCGGCCACGGGCTGGAGGAGGCGCCATGAGGCTGCCGGGCCGGCTTGCGCCCGCCGGGGACGAGGGCAGCGCCGTCGTGGAGTTCCTCGGGATCGCGCTCGTCCTCCTCGTCCCCTTGATCTACCTCGTGCTCACCCTCGGCCGCCTGCAGGCCGCTGCCTTCGCGGTGGACGGCGCCGCGCGGGAGGCCGTCCGGGCGGTGACCTCCTCGGCGAGCCTCGACGCGGCGACCGGGTCCGGCCTCCCGGCCGGTGCGCGCGCCGTCGCCGCCGTCGGCATCGCCCTTGCTGACCAGGGCATCCACGCCGACCCGGCGGGAGCGCTCGACCTGGCCTGCGCCGTCGACTGCGTCGCGCCGGGCTCGGGGGTCGCGGCGACGATCCAGGTCGAGGTCGAGCTGCCGCTGGTCCCCGGCTTCCTTCGCTCCGCGGTCCCGCTGAGCATCCCCGTCAGCGCCCACGCCGAGGGTCATGTCGAACGCTTCGCGGCGGCACGTCCATGAGGCGGCTGCGGCCTGCGCTCGGGACCGGCGAGGAGTCGGACGAGGGCCAGGTGATGATCCTCGCCCTCGGTTGGACCGTCCTCGCCATCCTGCTGCTGACCGCCGTCGTCTCGGCGAGCGCCGTGCACCTGGACCGCAAGCGGCTCCTCGCCCTCGCTGACCTGACCGCCGTCGCGGCGGCCGACGCGATCGACGAGGCGGCCTACTACTCCCCCGACCGCCCCGCCCCCGCCGAGGGCGAGACCGGCCTGCTGCTCACCGACGCCTCCGTGCGACGGGCCGCGACGGACTACCTCACCGCCGCAGCCCCCTCGACGGACCTCGCGGACCTGCACCTGATCGAGGCCACGACGTCCGACGGCACCGTCACGATCACCCTGCACGCCCTGACCCGCCCAGCGCTGCTCAGCGTGATCACCGCGCCATGGTCGGACGGCATCGCGCTGACGGCCACGAGCCACGCGACGACCCGCTGACGCCGGCACAGCCCGCCCGCGGCACCCCGGCGGAGCCATCCGAGGTAGCCTGGTCGGTCGTGGCCGCCACCGACTTCCCCTTCGAGATCGCCGCGCTGCGGTCGACCCTCGGCACGATCACCGCCGTCGTCAACCCGACAGCGCTGCGTGCCAAGATCGCCGAGCTCTCCGAGCAGGCCTCAGCCCCCGATCTGTGGGACGACGCCGAGGCTGCGCAGAAGGTCACCTCGGCCCTGTCCCACGCCCAGAGCGAGCTCGAGCGCGTCCACGGCTTCGAGCAGCGGCTCGACGACCTGGAGACCCTCGTCGAGATGGCGCAGGAGGAGTCCGACGCCGAGACCCTCGCCGATGCGGAGTCCGAGCTCGTGACGCTGAGCAAGGACCTCGGCGCCCTCGAGGTCCGCACCCTGCTCTCCGGGGAGTACGACTCCCGCGAGGCCGTCGTCACGATCCGCTCCGGAGCCGGTGGCGTCGACGCGGCGGACTTCGCCGAGATGCTGCTGCGGATGTACCTGCGCTGGGCCGAGCGCCACGGCTACCCGACGGCCGTCCTGGACACCTCCTACGCCGAGGAGGCCGGCCTGAAGTCGGCGACCTTCGAGGTCAAGGTGCCGTACGCCTTCGGCAACCTCTCCGTCGAGGCCGGGACGCACCGCCTGGTGCGCATCTCCCCCTTCGACAACCAGGGCCGCCGCCAGACCTCCTTCGCTGCGGTCGAGGTGGTCCCGCTCATCGAGCAGACCGACCACATCGACATCCCGGAGAACGAGATCAAGGTCGACGTCTTCCGCTCGTCCGGCCCCGGTGGCCAGTCGGTGAACACGACCGACTCCGCCGTCCGTCTCACCCACCTCCCCACCGGGACCGTCGTCTCGATGCAGAACGAGAAGTCGCAGATCCAGAACCGCGCCGCCGCGCTCCGGGTGCTCCAGTCGCGGCTTCTGGTGCTGCGCAAGGCTGAGGAGAAGGCCACCCAGAAGGAGCTGGCCGGCGACATCAAGGCGAGCTGGGGCGACCAGATGCGCTCCTACGTCCTGCAGCCCTACCAGATGGTCAAGGACCTGCGGACCGAGTTCGAGGTCGGCAACCCGGCGGCGGTCTTCGACGGCGAGATCGACGGCTTCATCGAGGCGGGCATCCGCTGGCGTCGCGGGAGCGACAACTGAGCCATCGGGCTCCCCTCCTCACCGGACGCCCCGGCGCCCGATTCGCCGGGTTCCTCCCGCGCTGACCTGCGGATCCACAGCACGACGGCGGCGTGTCCCGGCCTGCACCGGCATGGCGCGTGCTTACCCTCGACAGGCAGTCCCCCGTCTGCGGTGCTCGGCGTGCCCGCGCTCCGACAGGCGGTCGTCCGCCGTCACCGACCAGCCCGGAGCCCTGTGATCCGCCTCGAGAACGTCACCAAGGTCTACGCGCGCGGGGCACGACCTGCCCTCGACACCGTCGACCTCGAGATCGAGCGCGGCGAGTTCGTCTTCCTCGTCGGCAGCTCCGGCTCCGGCAAGTCGACCTTCCTGCGGCTCGTCCTGCGCGAGGAGCGGCCGAGCGCCGGGCGCGTCTTCGTCGCAGGCAAGGACCTCTCGACCCTGTCCAGCTGGAAGGTCCCGCACCTGCGCCGCCAGATGGGTGCCGTCTTCCAGGACTTCCGCCTGCTGCCCAACAAGACCGTCTTCGAGAACGTGGCCTTCGCGCTCCAGGTCATCGGCAAGCCGCGGCACCACATCATGACCACGGTCCCCGACACCCTCGAGCTGGTCGGCCTCGGCGGCAAGGAGAAGCGCCGCCCCCACGAGCTCTCCGGCGGGGAGCAGCAGCGCGTCGCGATCGCGCGCGCCTTCGTCAACCGGCCGTCGATCCTGCTCGCCGACGAGCCGACCGGGAACCTCGATCCCACCACCAGCGTCGGGATCATGCGCCTGCTCGACCGG
>JBBRGX010000131.1:0-7172 GCA_038223605.1 Actinomycetales bacterium
CTCGGCAAGCTCGGTGCCGACCTGAACCGCGTGCGCCAGCAGGTCATCCAGCTGCTCTCGGGCTACCAGGGCAAGGAGGCCGTCGCCTCCGGCGGCCCCGCCGAGGGGACGCCCTCGGGCTCCGCCGTGCTCGACCAGTTCGGGCGCAACCTCACCCAGGCGGCCCGCGAGGGCAAGCTCGACCCGGTCATCGGGCGCGAGAAGGAGATCGAGCGGGTCATGCAGGTGCTGTCCCGCCGCACCAAGAACAACCCGGTCCTCATCGGGGAGCCCGGCGTCGGCAAGACGGCCGTCGTGGAGGGCCTCGCCCAGGACATCATTCGCGGCGACGTGCCCGAGACGCTCAAGGACAAGCAGCTCTACACGCTGGACCTCGGCGCACTCGTGGCCGGCTCCCGCTACCGCGGTGACTTCGAGGAGCGACTGAAGAAGGTCCTCAAGGAGATCCGCACGCGCGGCGACATCATCCTGTTCATCGACGAGATCCACACCCTGGTGGGTGCTGGTGCGGCCGAGGGGGCGATCGACGCGGCGAGCATCCTCAAGCCGATGCTGGCCCGTGGTGAGCTCCAGACGATCGGTGCGACCACTCTTGAGGAGTACCGCAAGCACGTCGAGAAGGACGCGGCCCTGGAGCGACGCTTCCAGCCGATCCAGGTCGCCGAGCCCAACGTCAAGCACACGATCGAGATCCTCAAGGGCCTGCGGGACCGCTACGAGGCGCACCACCGGGTCTCCATCACGGACGGCGCGCTGGTCGCGGCGGCCACCCTGGCCGACCGCTACGTCAACGACCGCTTCCTGCCGGACAAGGCGATCGACCTCATCGACGAGGCGGGCGCGCGTCTGCGCATCCGCCGGATGACGGCCCCGCCGGAGCTGCGCGAGCTCGACGATCAGATCGCCAACGCGAAGCGGGACAAGGAGTCAGCGATCGACGAGCAGGACTTCGAGAAGGCCGCGCGCCTGCGCGACACGGAGAAGCAGCTCGCAGCCAAGCGCGTCGAGAAGGAGAAGGCCTGGAAGTCCGGTGACCTGGACACCGTCGCCGAGGTCGACGAGGAGCTCATCGCCGAGGTCCTGGCGATGGCCACCGGGATCCCGGTGTTCAAGCTCACCGAGGAGGAGTCCAGCAGGCTGCTCCACATGGAGGACGAGCTGCACAAGCGCGTCGTCGGCCAGGAGGCCGCGATCAAGGCGCTCTCGCAGGCGATCCGTCGCACGCGTGCCGGGCTCAAGGACCCGAAGCGTCCCGGTGGCTCCTTCATCTTCGCCGGCCCTACGGGCGTCGGGAAGACGGAGCTGGCTCGCGCGCTCGCGGAGTTCCTGTTCGGTGACGAGGACGCGCTCATCCAGCTCGACATGAGCGAGTTCTCCGAGAAGCACACGGTCTCGCGGCTGTTCGGCTCGCCCCCCGGCTACGTCGGGTACGACGAGGGTGGTCAGCTCACCGAGAAGGTGCGTCGCCGTCCGTTCTCCGTCGTCCTGTTCGACGAGGTCGAGAAGGCGCACGCGGACATCTTCAACTCGCTGCTGCAGATCCTCGAGGACGGTCGCCTGACCGACTCGCAGGGCCGCGTCGTCGACTTCAAGAACACCGTGATCATCATGACCACGAACCTCGGCACGCGGGACATCGCCAAGGGCCTGCAGACCGGCTTCCAGGCCGGTGGCGACCTGTCGACGTCCTACGAGCGGATGAAGTCGAAGGTCCTGGACGAGCTCAAGCAGCACTTCCGGCCCGAGTTCCTCAACCGCGTCGATGACGTCGTCGTCTTCCCGCAGCTCTCGCAGGACGAGATCATCAAGATCGTCGACCTGATGATCGCGAAGCTCGAGGGTCGCCTGAAGGACAAGGACATGGGCCTGGAGCTGACGACGGCTGCCAAGATCCTGCTCTCGGAGAAGGGCTACGACCCGGTCCTCGGTGCGCGCCCCCTGCGCCGCGCGATCCAGCGAGAGATCGAGGACGCGCTCTCGGAGAAGATCCTCTTCGGCGAGCTGCGACCCGGTCAGACGGTGATCGTCGACGCCGAGGGGGAGGGCCTGCTCGGGGAGTTCATCTTCCGCGGGTTGGGTGGCGACACCCCGGTCGACAGCATCGAGCCGGTCGGCGTCGCGGTCTCCTCGATGCCGCCGCTGACGACGACCGACGAGGTCGGGCCTCCCCAGGACTGAGCCGGCCGACGATCGACCGACGCCCGGTCCGCCTCACGGGGGGCCGGGCGTCCTCGTGCCCGGGCACAGCTGCCGGGCGATCGTGCGGCGCCGCGCCGATCGTGACCTGGTGCTGCACCTGCCGACCGGCCGACTGATGCCCGTGCACGAGCCGCTCACCGAGCGTGGGCTCACCGCTCGTCTTGCCGACCTCGCCCGCGACCCGGTCGGCGTCCGGCGTGAGCTCGTGGATGCCGGCCTGCTCACCAGGACGCGCGACGGTGCCGAGCACGGGCGCACCCATGTGACCGAGTTCGGCCGGCTCGGTGTCGAGGACGTCCTGGCGATGGTTGTCGCCGCCGTCGCCGAGGAGCCTCAGACCCCGCCGGGGAAACCCAGCTGACGCCAGGCCTCGAAGACCGCGACGGCCGCGGCGTTGGAGAGGTTCATCGACCGGCGTCCGGGCAGCATCGGGATGCGCAGCTGACCGCTGATCCGCGGGTGGGCGAGCACCTCGGGAGCCAGACCGGTGGGTTCGGGGCCGAACAGCAGGGCGTCGCCGTCGACGTAGGCGACGTCGGTGAACCGCGCGGTCGCCTGGGTGGTGAACGCCCAGACGCGAGCCTGCGGGAGCGTGGCGAGCGCCGCGTCGAGGTCGGCGTGGACCTCGACCTCGGCGAGCTCGTGGTAGTCCAGGCCGGCCCGGCGCACGCGCGGTTCGTCGAGCTCGAAGCCGAGCGGCTCGACGAGGTGCAGCCGCGCCCCGGTGCCGGCGGCAAGACGGATCGCGCTGCCGGTGTTCCCGGCGATCCGCGGCTCGTGGAAGAGGAGGTGGAGCACCGGACGAGTGTGCCACCCGGGCGGCCATGTGATCCCCGCTGGCCGTGCCCGGACGGATAGGTTGGACCGGTGAGCACCCCCTATGTCGCAGCAGATGACCGCTACTCGTCCATGACCTACCGCCGCTGCGGGCGCAGCGGGCTCGACCTGCCGGCCCTCTCGCTCGGCCTGTGGCACAACTTCGGTGAGAGCAAGCCGTTCGAGACGCAGCGGGCGATCCTGCGCCGCGCGCTCGACCTCGGCATCACGCACATCGATCTGGCCAACAACTACGGCCCGCCGTACGGCTCCGCCGAGGAGACCTTCGGCCGCGTGCTCGCATCGGACCTGCGCCCCTACCGCGACGAGCTCGTCATCTCGACCAAGGCGGGCTACGACATGTGGCCGGGCCCCTACGGCGACGGCGGCTCGCGCAAGTACCTGTTGTCCTCCCTCGACCAGTCCCTCGCCCGGATGGGCCTGGACTACGTCGACGTCTTCTACTCCCACCGCCCGGACCCGAGCACCCCGATCGAGGAGACGATGGGTGCCCTGCACACGGCGGTCACCAGTGGCAAGGCCCTGTACGCGGGCATCTCCAACTACTCACCCTCCGGGACCCGCGAGGCGGCGCGCATCCTCGGCGAGCTCGGGACTCCGCTGCTCATCCACCAGCCCAGCTATTCGATGTTCAACCGACATGTTGAATTTGCGGCCGAGGGCCAAGAGGACTCGTTGCTCAACACGGTGGTTGAGCTCGGCATCGGCATGATCGTCTTCAGTCCGCTCGCCCAGGGGCTGCTCACCGACCGGTACCTGTCCGGGGAGGTCCCGGCCGACTCCCGCGCCGCCGTCGGCCACTTCCTTCAGCGCGAGCGGATCAGCGAGACCTACCTCGCCAGGGCGCGGGCGCTGAACGAGATCGCCGCAGCCCGCGGCCAGAGCCTCGCCCAGCTGGCGCTGTCCTGGCTCCTGCGGAACGACGGTGTCACCTCGGCTCTCATCGGCGCGAGCAGCGTCGCCCAGCTCGAGGCGAATGTCGCGGCGCTGTCCGCCGCGCCGCTGACCGACGAGGACCTTGCCGCGATCGAGCCCTACGCCGTCGACGGCACCGCGCGGTGATCGTCCCGGACGAGTCCGGGACGACGGCGACGGTCGCCTGGGACCGCTACGGCTCCGGTCCCGGCGTGCCGCTGGTCGCGCTGCACGGCTGGTCGGACTCGGGCGCCTGCTGGGCACCCTCGATCCTGGCCTGGGTCGAGGGTCGCGTCGTCCTGACGGTGGATGCTCGCGGGCACGGACGCACCCCGCTGCCCGAGGAGCCGTTCACCATCGCGTCGATCGCGAGCGACGTGGCACGGGTGCTCCGGGCCGTGCTCGGCCGGCCTTCGGTGGTTCTCGGCCACTCGATGGGTGCACTGGTGGCCCAGGAGCTCGCGCTGAGCGACCCCGACCTGGTCAGTGCGCTCCTCCTCGAGGACCCCGCATGGCGGGCGGGCCGGCACGTCGACGAGCAGGGGCGGCCGATCGATCTGATCGCCGGGATCCAGCAGAGGTCCGTCGAGGACGCGGCCGCCCTCCGCGAGGAGGGCAGGGCCCAGAACCCGGCCTGGCCCGACGACGAGCTCGACCCGTGGGTCAGCGCGAAGCTCGCGCTCGACCCGCGGCTCGCCGAGCTCCCGCACCGGTGGGACGGACGTGACTGGGTCGAGTCGCTCGCCGGCCTCGACCTGCCCGTCACCCTCCTGACCGGCCTGCCCGGACGTGGCTCGATCGTCGACGCCGACCAGGTGGCCAGGGCTGCCGCGATCCTGGGGCCGCTGCTCACCCCCCTCGCGTTCGCCACGGGTCACTGCGTCCGACGCGAGGCCCGCCCCGCCGTCGAGTCGGCGGTCTCCCGGGTGCTTCTCGTGGCCGACGCTCAGGCGCTCGCCTGACCCTGAGCACGGACGACGACGGCCGCCCCTTCCGGGACGGCCGTCGTCGCACGTGCGTCAGGCGGAGGTCACGCCCCTCACTCGGTGTCGGCGTCCACCCAGTCGAAGGTCTTGGTGACGGCCTTCTTCCAGTTGCGGTAGGTCTTCGCCTTGGCGTCCTCGTCCATCGCCGGGATCCACCGCTTGTCCTCTGCCCAGTTGGCGATGACGTCCTCCTCGCCCTTCCAGAACCCGACAGCGATGCCCGCGGCGTACGCGGCGCCGAGCGCCGTCGTCTCGGCGACCTTCGGCCGCACGACAGGGACGCCGAGGATGTCGGCCTGGAACTGCATGAGCGTCTCGTTGGCGATCATGCCGCCGTCGACCTTGAGCTCGGTCAGGTCGACGCCCGAGTCCGCGTTCATCGCGTCCAGCACCTCGCGGGTCTGGAACGCGGTGGCCTCGAGTGCTGCCCTGGCGATGTGACCCTTGTTGACGTACCGGGTGAGCCCGACGAGCGCGCCGCGCGCGTCGGCACGCCAGTACGGCGCGAACAGGCCGGAGAACGCCGGGACGAAGTACGCACCACCGTTGTCCTCGACCGTCTTGGCCAGCTCCTCGATCTCGGGGGCCGTCGTGATCATGCCGAGGTTGTCACGCATCCACTGCACGAGCGAGCCGGTCACGGCGATCGAGCCCTCGAGGGCGTACACGGCAGGCGCGTCGCCGATCTTGTAGCAGACCGTCGTGAGCAGGCCGTTCTTCGACTGGATCGGCACCGTGCCCGTGTTGAGGAGCATGAAGTTGCCGGTGCCGTAGGTGTTCTTCGCGTTGCCGACCTCGAAGCAGGCCTGGCCGAACGTGGCCGCCTGCTGGTCACCGAGGATGCCGGCGATCGGCACGCCCGGGACCATCCCGCCCTCGCGGCCGGTGCCGTAGACCTCCGAGGACGAGCGGATCTCGGGGAGCATGGACATCGGGATGCCCATCTCGCCGGCGATCTCGGTGTCCCACTGCAGGGTGGCGAGGTCCATGAGCATCGTGCGCGAGGCGTTGGTCACGTCGGTCACGTGCACGCCGCCGTCGACGCCACCCGTCATGTTCCACAGGACCCAGCAGTCGGTGTTGCCGAACGCCAGGTTGCCGGCCTCGGCCTTCTCGCGGGCGCCGGGGACGTTGTCGAGGATCCAGCGGATCTTCGGGCCGGAGAAGTAGGTCGCCAGCGGCAGGCCCACGCGCTCCTTGTAGCGCTCCGCACCGCCACCGAGGGCAGCGAGGTCCTCACAGATCTTGTTGGTGCGGGTGTCCTGCCAGACGATGGCGTTGTAGACGGGCTCGCCGGTGGTGCGGTCCCACACGACGGACGTCTCGCGCTGGTTGGTGATGCCGACGGCTGCGATGTCGTGGTAGGTGAGGTTCGCGCGGGTGAGCGCCAGGCCAACGACCTCGCGGACGTTGTCCCAGATCTCGGTGGCGTTGTGCTCGACCCAGCCGGGCTTGGGGAAGATCTGCTCGTGCTCCTTCTGACCGCTGGCGACGATCAGTCCGTGGTGGTCGAAGACGATCGCCCGGGAGCTCGTGGTCCCCTGGTCGATGGCGAGGATGTAGTCAGCCATGTCAGTCCTTCACATCGTTGTGCGGATGACGGAGCCCCGTCGTTCGGCGGCTCCGGGTGGCGGTGCTGCGATGGCGCCGTGCGGCGCTGGTCGTGCTGGTGATGCGGTCGTGCGGGTGATGCAGGTGGAGCGGTGAACGGGGCGGGGCGCCGGAGCATCGAACGGGGGCTCCGGCACCCCACCCCGAGAGGGTCAGACGATGTACCACTGGGCGACGAGGCCGGCGAGGACGCCGCCGACGATCGGGCCGAAGACCGGGACCCAGGCGTATCCCCAGTCGCTGGAGCCCTTGCCCTTGATCGGGAGCAGGGCGTGAGCGATACGGGGGCCGAGGTCACGGTTCGGGTTGATCGCGTAGCCGGTGGGGCCGCCGAGGCTGAGACCGATGCCGACGACGAGCAGAGCCACCGCGAGCGGGCCGAGGCCCGAAGGCGACTTCCCGAACGCCAGGATGACGAACACCAGCACAAAGGTGCCGATCAGCTCGGTCACGAAGTTCCAGCCGTAGCTGCGGATCGCGGGTCCGGTGGAGAAGACGCCGAGCTTGACGCCGGGGTCCGCGTCCTCGTCGAAGTGCTTCTTGTAGGCGAGGAAGACGAGCACCGCGCCGAGGAAGGCGCCGAGCATCTCGCCTGCGAGGTAGACCATCGTCGAGGCGAAGGTC
>JBBRGX010000132.1:0-7103 GCA_038223605.1 Actinomycetales bacterium
CGAGCTCACCCCGCCGCGACCACCGGGCAGCCGGCGAGGTGGTCGTCGACGAGCCCGCAGGCCTGCATCGCGGCATAGGCCGTCGTCGGCCCGACGAAGCGGAATCCGGCGGACTTGAGCGCCTTGGCCAGGGCGACGGACTCGGGGGTGCTCGCCGGGACCTCGGCGAACGTGACGGCGCGGGGGAGCCGCACCGGCACGGCGGGGGCGTGTGACCACACGAGATCGGTGAGTGTGCCACCCGCTTCCCAGAGCCCGAGAACCGCCCGCGCGTTCGCGATCGTCGCCGCGATCTTGGCGCGGTTGCGCACGATCCCTGCGTCGGCAAGGAGGCGCTCCACGTCGTCAGCGCCGAAGGCGGCGACCTGTTCCGGGTCGAAGCCGGCGAACGCCGCCCGGAAGCCCGGTCGTTTGCGCAGGATCGTCAGCCATGACAAGCCGGACTGGAAGGCCTCGAGGCTCAGCCGTTCGTACAGCTCGCGCTCGCCGCGCACCGCCCTGCCCCACTCGCCGTCGTGGTACTGCGCGTAGAGGGGGTCGCCGTCGCCGAAGCAGCGGGCGCTCGCCGGGGTGCTCGTCACGGGCGGGACGCTAGCAGCAGCCGCCGACGGCTCAGAAGTAGCGCACCATCACGTACGGGACGGCGATGGCGACGGTGACGCCCGTGGTGATCAGGCCGTACTTGGTGAACTCCCAGAAGGAGATCGGCTGCCCGTTGCGGCGCGCGATGCCCAGCACGACGACGTTCGCGCTCGCGCCGACCGCCGTCGCGTTGCCGCCGAGGTCGGCGCCGAGCGTCAGCGCCCACCACAGCGGCCGGGCGGCGTCACCGCCCACTGCGACGAGGTCGTTGACCAGGGGCGCCATCGTCGCGACGTAGGGGATGTTGTCGACGATCCCCGAGACGACGGCCGAGCCGACGAGCAGGATCGCCGCCGCGCCCGAGTAGCGGTCCCCGACGGCCCCGGCAGCGGCGTTGCCGATCTGCTCGATGACGCCGAGGTTGACGAGTCCGCCGACCATCACGAACAGGCCGGCGAAGAACAGGAGCGTCTCCCACTCGACGTCGGCGAAGATCGTGCTCGTCTCCAGCCGGGTCAGCAGGACGAGCAGCCCGGCGCCGAGCATCGCGACGACGGACGGCTCCAGGCCCGTCACCGACTGAAGGACGAAGCCGGCCAGCACCACGGCGATGACCGCGAGCGAGGTGACCAGCAGCCGGGGGTCGCGGATCGCCTCGCGCTCGGTGAGCGCCATCACGCGGGCCGCTCGCACCGGGTCGTAGCGCAGGTGCTTGCGGAACATCAGCAGGGCCATCCCGGTGAAGACGGCGAGCAGCACGACGACGATGGGGCCGAGGTTCACGACGAAGTCCATGAACGTCAGCCCTGCGCGGCTGGCGATGATGAGGTTCGGCGGGTCGCCGATCAGGGTCGCCGTGCCGCCGATGTTGCTCGCGAGCACCTCGGAGATGAGGAACGGGATCGCCGGGACCGCGAGCCGCTCGCAGATGAGGAAGGTGACGGGCGCGACGAGGAGCACCGTCGTCACGTTGTCGAGCACGGCCGAGAGCACCGCCGTGATGACGATGAGCAGCACCAGGACGACCGTCGGCCGGCCGCGCGCGCGCTTGGCGGCCCAGATCGCGACGAACTCGAACGCCCCGCTCTGCCGCAGGATGCCGACGATGATCATCATCCCGAGGAGCAGGAAGATGACGTTCCAGTCGATCCCGCTCTCCTCGGAGAAGTACGGCCCCGCCGTGTCGGTCGCGCCGAGCAGCACCATCAGCGCGCCCCCGGTGAGCGCGACGGTGACCCGCGGGACCTTCTCGGTGGCGATGAGGACGTAGGCCCCGACGAAGACGATCAGGGCGAGGACGACCTGGATGCTCATCCGGTGGGCCGGCCGTCGCCGCAGAGGGTGAGGATCGCGTCCATCAGCGCAGGCATCGTCACGAAGAGCGGCGCTGCCCCCGGCCTGGACTTCACCACGGCGATCTGGACGTGGGCGTGCGACATCCGCGCGGCCACCTCCAGGATCGTCGCGTCGGGCTCGATCTGCAGCAGCGCGGCCTGATGGAGGTCGTCGTCGTCGAGAAGGTCCGCGAGAGTCCTCCTCCCGGCATCGAGCCAGAGCTCCTCGGCCGCCTTCTGGTCGTAGACCTGGGCGAGCCGGATGTCGTCCCGCAGGAAGCCGGGGATGAGCAGGCCGAGGACGTCGACGGCGGGGACGGCGGTCTGCGGCGTGCCCCGCTCGTCGGTGATGACCAGGCCCGTCAGCCCTTCCCTGGCGACCAGGCGGGCGGCCTGCAGGGCGGTGGTGTGGCGGTCGACGAGGGGCAACGGGACAGCGAGATCGGATGCTCGCACGGTCGGCTCCGTCCTGTGGGCAGCACGACCGGGAGGCCGGCATGGGCTCGCGGCGCCGCTCGTCGATCGTATCGGCCCCGGTTGGCCCCGGCCCCGGCCCGTACGCTCCTGAGGTGACCTCGCCGAGTCCCGAGCCGTGGCCGTCCCTCGCGGCGGACGATCCCTGGTGGCGGGACGCGGTGGTCTACCAGGTCTACCCGCGCTCCTTCGCCGACGCCGACGGTGACGGGACGGGCGACCTCCGGGGGATCACCGCGCACCTGGGGTACCTCGCAGAGCTGGGTGTCGACGCGCTCTGGATCTGTCCCTTCTACCCCTCGGGCGGGGTCGACGGCGGGTACGACATCGTCGACCACACGGGAGTCGACCCCGCCTTCGGCAGCCTTGACGACGTGGCGGAGCTCATCGACGCTGCGCACCACCGCGGGCTGCGCGTGATGATCGACCTGGTGCCGAACCACGTCTCGGACGCCCACCCGTGGTTCCGGGCAGCGCTCGCCGGCGGTCCCGGTGCTGCCGAACGAGGGCGCTTCCACCTGCGCGAGGGCCGCGGGCCCGGTGGGGACCAGCCGCCGTCGAACTGGCGCAGCGTCTTCGGCGGTCCATCCTGGACGCGGATCACCGAGCCCGACGGCACGGCAGGGCCCTGGTACTACCACCTCTTCGCCGCCGAGCAGCCGGATCTCGACTGGGCGCACCCGGACGTCCCGGCCGAGCTCGAGCGCGTGGTCAGGGCCTGGCTCGACCGCGGGGTCGACGGGTTCCGGATCGACGTCTCGGACGCGCTGATCAAGGATCCGGCGTTCCCCGACACCCCCGACGGCTCCCCGGTGATCCCGAAGGACGAGTCCTCGCCGGTGCACGAGGTCTACCGCGGGCTGCGCCGCGTGCTCGACTCCTACCCCGGTGACCGCGCCGCCGTCGTCGAGACGGGCGCACCGGACGAGGTGGTCGCGCTGTTCGTCCGGCCGGACGAGATGCACCTCGCCTTCGGCTTCCGCTTCCTGCACGCCGGGTGGTCGGCGCCGGCCCTTCGCTCGGCGATCCTCGGGACCCTCGCGGCGAGCGCCGGGGTGGGCGCCCCGTCCACCTGGGTCAGCGACAACCACGACACGCAGCGCTCCGTGACCAGGTACGCGCGGGACGGGGCGATCGCCGGGGCGTACCTGCCGACAGCTGTCGACGGGCGCCATCGGCTCGCCCTGGACGCCGAGGACCTCGCCAGGGGGACCCGCCGGGCACGGGCGATGGCGGTGCTGCTGCTCTCCCTGCCCGGTGCCGCCGTCGTCTACGCGGGCCAGGAGCTCGGGCTGCCGGAGGTGACCGACCTGCCGGACGAGGTGCTCCGTGACCCCGCCGTCCTGCGCAGCGGTGGGACCGACCCAGGTCGCGACGGCTGCCGCGTGCCGTTCCCGTGGTCCGGGACCGAGCCGCCCTTCGGCTTCAGCGCGACGGGCAGGTCGTGGCTCCCGGTCCCCGCCTCCTGGCGCGGTCTGACCGTCGAGGCGCAGACCGGCGACGAGCGCTCGATGCTCCACCTCTACCGGCAGATGATCCGGCTCCGGCGGGCGGAGCCCTCGCTGCGCCGAGGCGCCGTGCGTCTGCTCGACGAGGACGCCGAGGTGCTCCGGATCGTGCGCTCCGCGCCCGGTGGCGGAGAGCTCCTCGTCGTGATGAACCTCGGGACCCGGCCCGTCGCGCTGCCGTCGGGTGCTGTGCTGCTCGCGAGCGAGCCGGTTCCGGCTGGTGTGCTCGACGCTGCTGCACGGGACGGGGAACCGCTCTGGCTCGACGGCGAGGCGGCAGTCGTCCTGCGGCTGGGGTAGTCCTCAGCCGCTCGCCAGCAGGGCCCGGATCCGTTTCGCCGAGACGGGTACCGGCGTGCCCAGCTGCTGGGCGAAGAGGCTGACCCGCAGCTCCTCGAGCAGCCATCTCACCTCGGCCAGTCGCGACTCGCGCGCATCGTCCGGCACCGTGAGCGTCGACCGCGCCGCGCGGTACTCCTGCTCGAGCTCGCGGACCTGCCAGGCGAGCCCCTCGTCACGTCCGGGGTTCTCCGCCGCCTTCGTGAGGCGGTATCGCGCCGCCCGCAGGTACCGCACCAGCTGGGGCATCCGCTCGGCCCCGGTGCGCACGACGAAGCCGTCGGGCACCAGCGCGGCGAGCTGGCCGCGGATGTCCTGGACCGCACCGAGCAGAGCGAGGCTGGAGGCGTCCCGCAGCGCTGCGTCCAGATCCCGTGCGGCCGTGAGCACGGCCGCGACGTCGCCGGCGACCTGCGCCGTGCGGTCCTCGAGCGTGTCGCGAAGTGTCGTGCGGAGCCGCTCGAACGTGGCTGCCTCGCGCACCGGACCCGCCGTCGCCGCGGCGACGAGCGCGTCGAGAGCAGCGCGTTGCAGGTCGAGGACGAGGGCCGCCGTCGTGCGGTAGGGGCTCGCCGCGAGAGTCAGCGACTGCGTCGCAGCCCACCGGCTCGTGACCCGTCCGGTGGGCAGCAGCAGAGCGCCGAGCAGCAGCTCGCGGGCGGCCGCCGCGTGCCGAGCAGGTGCCGGCGAGGCGAGCACGCGCAGGTCGACCCGGCCGACGCCCTCCCCCTGCGCTCCGATCACCAGGCTGGGGTAGCCGTGGACGGTGAGCCCGGCCGCTGCCGTCGTCACCTGCTCGGGCAGGATCCCCTCGGGCAGCCCGTCGGGCCACCCGCTCAGGGCCTCGCGCTCGAGCGAGAGGTCGGGGCGGGGGGAGGAGGCGGCCGGGCCCGGGACGGGGTGCTCCCCACCAGAAGGACCCACGGCGGCGGTCCCCGGCCCCGGGCCGATGCCGCTGCCCGCCCGGTCACGTTCGCGCAGCGCGTCGCGCACGGCATCGCGGACCGCCGAGCGGACGGCCTGCTCGGAGTGCTCGGCGAGGCGGCGCTGCAGGTCAGGCAGGTCCGTGCCCTCGTCGAGCAGCATCGTGCCGCCCCGGCGGTCCTCATGGACCCGGAAGGTCATCCGCAGATGAGGAGGAAGCCGGCTGTCGTCCCAGGCGTCCGGCGGCACCTCCACCCCGCGCAGCTCCCGGACGGCGGCGGCGAAGACCGCGTGCCAGGACGGTGCCATGTCCCCTGCGCGGACGACGTCGGCCCAGGCCGGCTGGGTCCGCTCGATCCACGCGACGACCTCCGCCGCGACGTCCGGCGCCGGGACCAGCTGGACCCGGACGGGCTTGGGCAGGGACCGGATCGTCGCGACGGCGAGCTCGGCCTGCATCCCAGGGACGAGGCGGTCGAAACCGTCGCCGACCACACGGTTGAGCACGGCGACCGGGATGTGGACGGTGACGCCGTCGGACTCGTGGCCCGGCTCGAACTGGTAGGTCAACGGGAGGTCGAGGTCGCCCTGCGGCCAGCGGTCGGGGAAGAGCAGCGGGTCGCGTGCCTCGGCGAGGTCGCCGGCCATGAGCATGCCGAGGTCGAAGGTGAGCAGCTCCGGCTGCCGGCGACGCGCGTCCTTCCACCAGGTGTCGAAGTGCCGCGCCGAGACGACGCCAGGGGGGACCCGGGCGTCGTAGAAGGCGAAGAGGGCGTCGTCGTCGACCACGAGGCCTCGACGCCGGGCCCGGTTCTCCAGCTCCGTCGCCTCCTCGAGCAGGGCACGGTTGTCGGCGAAGAACCGGTGGTGCGTCGTCCACTCCCCCTGGACGAGCGCATGCCGGATGAACAGCTCGCGCGCATGCTCGGGGTCGACCTTCGAGAACAGCACCCGGCGCTCGGCGACGATCGGCAGCCCGTAGAGCAGGACCTTCTCCATCGCCATCGCCGCGCCCTGCTTGGTCGACCACGCCGGCTCGGAGTAGCTGCGCCTGACCAGGTGCGGCGCGAGCTCCTCCGCCCACTCGGGCTCGATCCGCGCGACGTCGCGGGCCCAGAGCCGGGAGGTCTCGACGAGCTCGCTCGCCATCACCCAGGCCGGCGGCTTCCGCGCGAGGGCCGAGCCAGGGAAGATCGCGAAGCGGGCACCGCGGGCGCCGAGGTACTCGTTGCGCGGGCGGGGACGTCCGCCGCGCGCGTCCTTGCCCGCTCGGGGGTCGCGGCCGCCGCCGGCCTTGACCTCGGTGGCCTCCTGGAGCCCCAGGTGGGACAGCAGCCCGGCGAGCAGCGACTGGTGGATCCGGTCGGCGTCCCAGGTCAGCCGCAGCTCGGGGGTCACCGGACCGGCGACCTCGCCGTCCGTCGTCGCATCCGTCGCGGCGGTGCTCACGCGGGCCGGCGGGCGGACGGTGATGCCCAGCGGCTTCGCGAGCTCCTTGAGCTGGGTCACCACGTCCTGCCACTCGCGCAGGCGGAGGTAGTTCAGGTGCTGGGCCTTGCACATCCGCCGGAACGCGCTGCCGGAGAGCTCGCGCTGCTGGTCGCGGACGTGGTGCCAGAGGTTGAGGTAGGACAAGAAGTCAGAGGTCGGGTCGGCGAAGCGGGCGTGCGACTGGTCGGCGACCTCGCGCTGCTCGGCCGGTCGCTCGCGGGGGTCCTGGATGGACAGCGCCGCAGCGATGATCATCACCTCGCGCGCGACGTCGCGCCGCCCGCCCTCGACGATCATCCGCGCCAGCCGGGGGTCCATCGGCAGCAGCGCGAGGGCGCGGCCCGTGTCGGTCAGCCGGGTCACGGTCTGCTCGCCCTGCGTCCTCGCCTCGAGCGCGCCCAGCTCGGTCAGCAGCTGGACCCCGTCACGCACCGCGCGGGTGTCCGGCGGG
>JBBRGX010000133.1:0-7036 GCA_038223605.1 Actinomycetales bacterium
AGATCAGCACGGCGAGCCACGGGACGATGCCAGCGAGGCAGCCGAAGACGAACGGCAGCCATCCGCCGTCGCCGGGCTGGTGGTACTTCTCCTGGAGCCAGCCGAACAGGATCATCGAGGCGTTCACGCCGAAGATCGCGAGCAGGGCGGCGATGTCGGCGATCCCGGTGATCATCGCGATGAGGACGATCATCAGCGAGCTCGACAGGGAGTACTCCACCCACCGGAAGACGTTCGTCTTGCGGTCGAGGCCGCCGGTGTAGCGGGCGAAGGTCCCGGGCGCCGAGACGATCGCGTGGAAGAGCGCCGAGAGGGCAAGGAAACCGGCGACCGCGAGGCCGACGCGGACGTCGAAGAGCGTCACGGTCTCGCCCGGTGTCCCGGGAGGTCCGGCCAGGAAGGTTCCCGTGACGGGGAGGCTGAAGCTCGTCGCCAGCGCCACCACGGCGACCGCCTGCGCGGCGTGCACGACGGCGGCGATGACGTTGTAGCGGCGCAACGAGCGGTAGCGCTCGGCTGGCGAGGCCTGGCTGGACATCGGCGAGCTCCTTCGACGGCGGGGGTCCTGGATTCCTCAGCGTACTGAGGATCGCAGGATCCGCATGTCGTCCGCCGCTGCGCCGAGTCGGTGAGCCCGTGCGGCGGAGCCCAGCCGCCCTCGACGCGGCTAGGCTCTGACAGGTGTGCCGCGATGCCGTCTGCGGCATGATCAGGGACGTCACGCGTGATCGCTTCCCGGCCGGTCCCGGTCGAGGTCCTCGGCGGGACGCTCCAGGTTCTCCGCCGACCAGCGGGGCCATGGCCGTGCGCCTGCGGTGGTTCACCGGGACGCCGGCGGCGTGTCACCCATCGGCGTGAGCACCAGCCGGTGGGTGGAGCAGGCGGGGGACACGGCGCGGTGGGTCGGCGCCCGATCTCAGGGCCTTGGCCGGCTTGCCTGCGACGAGTCGCGCCGTGCAGCGGTCGCGGTGCGGACATTGTGAAGGAGGAGATGTGGCACGACCAGGCCAGCGTCGGTCAGGTGGCGCGCGCACCGAGCTCGGCGCCCAGCGTCGCGGCGCTCAGCGTCCCACCGCCCAGCGTCCGGCCGAGCAGGGGATCATCCCGGTGCTCGCCGAGATCGCCCGGGAGGTCGACAGCGCTGTGCAGCGACCGCCGACGCGCCCGGCGGTGCGCACGAAGTTCCAGGTCGTCGCGCTGCTCGTGCGCGAGGAGCGGGCCAGGGTGATGGCCGAGGGCGGCCCGAGCGACTCGCGGCGCGCCAAGCAGCTCAAGGAGCTCAAGCGGCTCGACGGGGTGGCGACGCTCCTGGCCAGGACCGCTGCCCGGGACACCTCGTTGCTCGAGCTGCTCGCCGACGATGCCCGGGTCTCCGACGCGGCGCGCGCCTTCATGGCGACCGTGATGCGCGCCGGCGGCCTGGAGCCGCAGGAGGAGCCCCCGCCCGTCGCACCGGCCGCGCCGGTTCCCAGTGCCGAGGTCCAGGTGGTGCCCCGATCGGTGGTCTCGCGCCAGCTCGCCAACCCGTTCCTGGCTCCCGACTTCGAGGCTGCGGCCGCGCGGATCGCGACGCGGGCCCGCCGACTGGCCGGCTGGGAGCTCCTTGAGCCGCTCTTCCGGTCCTTCGAGTACGCCGCCACCGGCGCACCCGCCTGCATGCCGCTGCCCGTTGCCCGTCCGGTGCCCGCTCCCCACGGCCGGGTGCTGATGCCGCACCAGGCCCAGGTCGTCGCGGCAACGGCCGCCGGCCATCGCACCTTCCTGCTCGCCGACGAGCCCGGGCTCGGCAAGACCGCCGAGGCGCTGCTCGCCGCCCAGGCGGCCGACGCCTATCCGCTCCTGGTCGTCGTGCCCAACGTGGTGAAGGCGAGCTGGGCGCACGAGGCCGGGCTGTGGACCCCGCACCGCAAGCCGACGGTGGTCTACGGCGACGGCGACCGGGTCGACGGGTTCGCGGACATCGTCATCGTCAACTACGAGCTCCTGGACCGGCACGTCCACTGGCTCGGCGAGCTCGGATTCCGCGGCATGGTCGTCGACGAGGCGCACTTCATCAAGAACAAGGGCTCCCAGCGCTCCCAGCACGTCCTCGCGCTCTCAGCGCAGATCCGTGCCCGCACGGCCCGTCCGCTGCTGATGGCGCTCACCGGCACCCCGCTGATCAACGACATCGAGGACTTCCGCGCGATCTGGCAGTTCCTCGGCTGGATCGACGAGACGATGCCCCTCGGCGCGCTGATGGCGGCACTCGAGAAGACCGGGCTCACCCCGGCCGACACCGGCTTCTACGCCGCGGCGCGGACCAGCGTGATCGACATGGGCATCGTGCGTCGTCGCAAGGTCGACGTCGTCGCCGACATCCCGGCCCGCCGGGTGGCGGACGTGCCGGTCGAGCTCGACGGCGCGGCGGGCCGCTCGATCCGCGCAGCGGAGGCCACGCTCGCCCGTCGGCTGGTCAGCCGCTACCGGTCCGCGCTCCAGGCGCGGACGGCCGACGTGGTCATGGACGGGATCGACCACGAGCTCGTGCGCCGGGTGGCGGCGGGCGCGCTCAAGGACTCGGGCTCGCAGGCCAGTGGCGAGAACGTGTTCACGATGGTCCGGCGGATCGGCCAGGCCAAGGCCGGGCTGGCCGCCGACTACGCAGCTCAGCTCGCCCGCAACGTCGGCAAGGTGGTGTTCTTCGCCAAGCACGTCGACGTCATGGATGAGGCCGAGCACACCTTCGCCCAGCGGGGCATCCGCTACGCATCGATTCGCGGTGACCAGACGCCCAAGGTGCGCGAGAGGAACATCGCCGCGTTCGTGAACGACCCTGACGTGGCGATCGTGGTGTGCTCCCTGACGGCCGCCGGCGTGGGGCTGAACCTCCAGGTCGCCTCCAACCTGGTGCTGGCGGAGCTGTCCTGGACCTACGCCGAGCAGACCCAGGCCATCGACCGGATCCACCGGATCGGCCAGGCCGAGCCCGTCACCGCCTGGCGGATCATCGCAGCGCGGACCATCGACTCCAAGATCGCCGAGCTGATCGACAGCAAGTCGGGGCTGGCCGCCCGGGCGCTGGACGGGATGCCGGACGAGGACGGCTCACCGGCCACGACCGTGCAGCTCGAGGCCCTGGTCGGGCTGCTCACCGATGCGCTCGCCGCCGAGGGAGTGGTCTGAGCCGCCGGAGGACCACCGCAGCGGAGTGCACCGCCCGAGGGGACGCCACGGATCGTCCGCACGCGCTGCGCACCGCAGGTCAGTGGCTGTGCGGGAGGCCCTGCTCGTGCAGGAGTTCGTGCTCCTCGCGCGCGGCCTGGCGCGCCGCGACCCGTACGGCGACATCCTCGCGGCGCAGCGGCGGCACCGTCGACGGAGGGTTCCGACGCTCGGGCAGGTCGGCGAGCGCCTGAGCGGTCGCGACCGCGACCGCTGCGACAGCGGCGGTGAACGCCTCGCGGGTGACCTCGGTGACCTTGGTGATGCCCGTGACCTTGCGGACGTACTGCACCGCAGCGGCCTCGATCTCGTCAGCCGTGGCGGGCGGCTCGAGCCCCCGCAGGGCGGTGATGTTGCGGCACATGCCTCGACGCTACGCGGGCGGGGGTGGCGGCGCCGACCGGGATCCGCACACGGCCCCGTCCCGGGCTCCTTGGCGTCCGTGGTCGTGCCTGATCCGGCCAGCCCGCCCACCAGGACGAGCTCGCGTCGACGGTCCTCGTCAGTCAGGTGACCACGACGCAGGGACCTCTTTGGTCATCACGCAGTTGCCCTGGCCCTTGGGGCGCTGGTAGGCGAACCCGAGCTGCTCGTACATCGTCCGGGTGGCGTTGTAGAGGAACGAGGAGGAGGTCTTCTTGTCCGGGGGGAGGTCGTGCGGGTAGGACTCGACCAGACCGCCGCCGGCCGCCGCGATCAGCGCGAGCGCCCCGCGGACCGCGACCGCTGCCATGCCGGTGCGCCGGTGGTTGCGGTCCACGAACAGGCAGGTGATCCGGTAGTCCGGCCGGCGGACGACGCCCTGCTCCCACTCCTTGCGGTGGTGGAGGTTGGGCAGCTCCTCGACGGTCCCGTACTGGGCCCAGGCGATCGCGACGTCGCCGTCGAGCACCAGTGCCGCGTGGGAGCGCCCCTGCTCGACGAGCCGGTGCTTGAACTCGCGGTTGCCGAGCGCCCTCCGCTCCTCCTTCGGGTCTGGGTACAGGTGGAACCAGGTGCACCAGCACCCGCCCCACACCCCGTTGTGCCGCTCCGCCAGATCCGCGAACGCGTCCCACGTCCTGGGACCGAGCGGTTCGACCCGGTAGCCGTCCACGGTGACCTCAGCGTCCATGGTGGCAACGGTAGGTCCGGAGGAGCCGGCGATGTCAGTCCCACGACGCCGACCACGACGGCCCACCGATGAGTCGGATCGAGGTGGAGGAAGCCGCCTGTGACAACGGTGGTCGACAGCGGCGCGACCTCACGGGCTGCCGAGCTGGACGGTGACGGCGCCGACCGCGCCCCCGTCGACGAAGAGGTTGACCGCGAACCAGTCGATGCAGCTGTCGATCGCACCGTCCGCCGGGGAGATCCAGACCTGAGCAGCAGTCGCGTACTCGGTCGGCACGTCCACCTGGGTGTAGGGGCAGCCAGGGTGTGCGCCCAGGCTGACCGAGAGCCGGCCCCCGTACTTCCCACCGTTGACGCCGTAGTCGTCCGTCCCGCCGATCCGGGCGGCGAGGATCTCCAGCGCGTTGAACGGCCCGTTGCGCTCGTAGCCGCCTCCGGGGGCGACATCCCAGGCCGCGAGGTCGCGCAGCTGGTCGGCCGGAACGGACCGCTCGATCGTTGCGCCGCTCCCCAAGGCGACGGTCGGGGCGAAGGCGAGCGCATCAGGGGCCGCCTTCGGGTCGAGCGCGAACGTGAGGAGAGCTGACGCGAGCGCGCGATCCGCGTCACCCACGTCCGGGCCGGCCGTGAGGTGCCATTCGCCGGGCGCGAGGGCCTCGAGGTCGGGGGACGCGGCGGGTGTCTGCCCGGGTGTGACCTCCGAGGAGGGTTGGGGGTCCAGCGGGCGTGGGCCCCCGGTGATCACCGTGATGTAGCCGAGGGTCGCGAGCGGGCAGGGCTTCGGGCCGGAGCAGGCCCAGGCCGCGAGGAGCGTCCGGGGTCCGGGCTCGGCCGGCGTCCAGCTGCCCGTGATCTCGCCACTCCACAGGTCGGTGAAGCCGTCGGCCCCGCTCGACCCTGAGTCGTTGATCATCAGGCGACCTCCGGCGGCGCAGGCGCCGACGAAGTGGACCGTGACGGGCTCGCCCACCTGCGCGGTCACCGTCACCGTCGCCCCTTGCGGCAGGGGGGCGACGGACTGCCCAGGGGCTCGGTACTCGACACTCGGCGCGGTCACACATGGCGTCTGACCCGTGTCCCCGGCCAGGCCGATGCCATTGCTCACGGGTAGCCAGCCGGACGTCGTCACGACCACCGCGAGCAGCATGGCCGCCGCGACGGCGCTGCCGCCCGCGGCCCAGCGCCGCTGCGAGACCCGGCGGTGCCCGGCGGCGCGGACCGCAGCCTCGTCCAGCGACATCGCCGGGACGGCCGCCGCAACCCGTGCGCGCAGCTCGCGGATCACCTCCGGGTCACTGGGACCGGTCATCGTCGCCTCCTCGATCCGTCGGGCCGGGCCCTGCAGCGCCTGGCAGCTCGGCGCGGAGCCGGGCCAGTGAGCGCGAGGCGGTGGACTTCACCGTCCCGACCGAGATGCCGAGGTCGGCGGCGACCTCTGCCTCGGGCAGGTCGAGCAGGTAGCGCAGCACCACGACCCGGCGCTGGCGCGCACTGAGCACGCCCAGCACGCGGGAGATCTCGTCGCGCTGCTCTACGCCGACGTCCTCGGCGCGGCCCCGATCGGGCAGTCGCTCCGGGGCCATCAGCACCTCATGGCGCCGACGGCGCCAGGTGTCCGTGCGCAGGTTGACCAGCACCCGACGGGTATAGGCCAACGGGTCGCGCTGGGCGCGGGACCATGCCCCGTAGGTGCGGACCAGCGCCTGCTGCGTCAGCTCCTCAGCCCGGTACGCATCGCCCACCAGCAGCCACGCGGTACGCAACAGCTCGGCCTGACTGCCGGCCATGAAGGCCGCGAAGCCCTCGTCGCGCCGCACCTTCGAGGCGACCGGGACGAGCTCGACCAGCTCGTCGGTGAACGCGCCACCGTCAGGCTCCCCGGTCACGGCACCCGCCTCCATCGCCCTCACACCGACGACAACGCAGCGACCCCGCCGAAGGTTGTCCCTACCCACGACCCTCGACGAGGAACACCGTAGAGCGCGACGCACACCAACCCGACTCGAACCCCACCTGCTCCGGTGGTCCGACTCCTCACGTCGAACCATCGACTGTCGATAGGTACGACATGACTGGAAGCCGAGCAGCAGCGACCACCTCCGCCGCACCGCCCGAGACCGCACCACGACAGACGATCCGCGCGGCGGTCCTGGTCGCCGTCCTGGCCCTGATCGGCCTCGCGGGACTCATTCTCGGGCTGGTCTATGCCGCCCAGGCGGCGCTGGGCGTGGACCGGGTCCAGACCGTCGCGCTCCGCATGGCCGGGCAAGCCACCTGGACGGAGGCGGGCCTCATCCCGGAGGTCCAGGGCTTCGAGGCCGGGAGCATCCCGTCCGGGCACGGCCTGTCCCCGTCGCAGTGGATCGGCGGCACACCCTTCCCCGTCTATCACTCGGGCGGCCTCGTCACGGAGCTCTTCCAGGCCGACCCCCTGACCTCGGTCGAGGCCGACTCACCAGGGTGGGCGTTGCTGGTCGGTAGTGGCCTGATCATCCTGGTCCTGATCCCGGTGGTCCGGTCCTACGCCGCCGCCCAGCCGTTCACACCAGGCACGGCGCGGCGGGTCGGCCTCGCCGCGGCGATCACCCTGACCGCGTGGCTGCTCGCGACCCTGCTCCCCTTCCATGCAGCATCTCGCGTCCTCACGCGACACCTGTACGCGGGTCCGGCGGTCCCCGAGCTCTGGCTCGCCCCTGACTTCCAGACCACGTGGTGGCCA
>JBBRGX010000134.1:0-7003 GCA_038223605.1 Actinomycetales bacterium
CCGAGCTCGTCGCGGAGATCGACGTCCGGGCAGCGACGGCGGCGATCGACGGCCGCCGCGAACGCCTCGCCGAGCTGCTGGAGTCCCTGCGCTGGCGGCTGCGCTCGCTCGCCGACGAGATCGCCTCGGTGCACTTCGTCCACCCGACGCCGAGCCGCGCCCTCGACGACTCCTGGGGGCTGTCATGAGCCGCACCTACGACCTCGTGCACCGCACCTGCTACTCCTACGACGAGCCGGTCACCGGCTCCTACGGGCGTGCCGTGCTGGTCCCCCGGGACTTCCCCGGGCAGCAGCGGCACGAGGTCGACGTGCAGATCGACCCCGCACCGGCGGACACCGCCGAGCACCAGGACTACTTCGGCAACACCTCGACGTACTTCGCCGTCACGACCCCGCACACCGAGCTCGTGGTGACCGCCCGCTCGCGGCTCACCGTCGACCGCGTGCAGCCGGACCTCGTGAGCCTGCCGCGCGCGACCTGGGGCGACGTCGAGCGTGCCGTCCGGCCGGGCGGCACGCTCGAGATGAGCGGCCCGGCGCGCTCGGGCGGATCCGCCTCCACCGGCCCGACCGACGGGATCGGGCTCGTCGCGCTCCGCGAGGCCCTGCTGGCGTCCCGCAACGTCGCGTTCTCCGTCGAGGTCGGTGAGTGGTCCGCACCGACGTTCACCGCCGGGCGCCCGCTCGCGGAGGTCCTCGCGGAGCTGGCACACCGGATCCGCACCGAGATGACCTACCGCTCCGGCTCGACCACGGTGCACACGACCCAGGTGGAGCTGCTCGCCCAGCGGATGGGTGTCTGCCAGGACTTCGCGCACCTGATGATCGCCGCACTGCGCATGCACGGCGTACCCGCGCGCTACGTCAGCGGCTACATCGAGACCGTCCCCGCTGCCGGCAAGGAGAAGCTGCGCGGGGCGGACGCCTCGCACGCCTGGGTCTCGGCCTGGATCCCCGGAGCCGGCTGGGTGGAGATCGACCCGACCAACGACGCCTTCGTCGACGATCGCTACGTCGTGCTCGGCTGGGGCCGCGACTACTCCGACGTGCCGCCGCTGCGCGGAGTCATATTCACCGAGGGATCGGGCTCGCGCCTGACGGTCTCGGTCGACCTCGTCCCGGCGGGGTCGGAGCGGTTCGCCTGAGGTCCTCGCCGACGCCCGCCCCGCACGTGCCGTCGTCCTCCTGACCGTGGCGCCGAGCGGGCCGTACCGTGCAGGTGCGACGATGTCGATCACCTGACCCGCCCCACGGAGGGAGCCGCCGATGCTCGCTGGATCGCTGGACAGACGCAGCAGCCCCTGGCACCCGGGGGTCGGCGGCTCCCGAGCAGCAGCCGTCGGCGCCCTGCTGGTCGCCGCACTCGCCGGCTGCGGCTCAGGGGGCACGTCGGCCGACCCTCCGTCCACGTCCGCACCCTCCGCGTCGACGCCGTCGACGTCGCCCGCCGCCCTGCCGGCACCCTCGCCGACCCGGTCGGTGGAGCCGACGACCCCGGCACCGACCCCTGCGGTGGTCGAGCTCAGCGGCCATGGCGTCGGATCCGTGCCGGACGGCACTCCCGGTGCCCTTCCCGCCCTCGAAGCGCTCCTCGGACCGGCCGACTCCACCGACGGCTCGCTTGCCGACTGCGGGGCGCCGGGCATCACCTTCGCGACCTGGGGAAAGCTCTGGGTCTCGCTGGACGGCGGCGCGCTCTTCGGATGGCAGCTCAACGGCGCGGACCGTCCAGCCGTCGTCGCGCTGCCCTTCGCCGTCGACCTGGGCGCGCCCTACTCGACGGTCGCGGCACTCCCGGGCGCCGGGGAGCCGCAGTACCTCGAGAACTACCAGGTGTACGACGTCACGGCCGACGGCGTCACGTGGTGGTTCGACGACATCCAGCCCGACAGTCCCGTCGTGATGATCGGCCACGGGATCCTCGGCTGCGGCTGAGAGACCGTCCCCCGGCCGGCCACCGCTCCCGGGCGCGCGCCCGTTCACCAGATCGTCGACGTCCCGACGCGTGTCGTTGCCGGGAACGTCGCCGTCTGCCGCCTACCGTTGGACACAGCAAAGGCCCCTCGGAGTAAGTGTCCGAGGGGCCTTGCTGTGATCTCCGGCCCTGGGTCAGGTTGCCCTTCACCTCAGCCCCGCGCTGGCGATGCGGTGGACCCGTCGCTCCACGGCAAGCCGCGAGCTGGTGGCCCAGCAATCACACTCGATCGGTCCGTACGTTCCTCTGCGACGCCATCCGCAGGCCTCCGGGTTGCCCCAGGTGCGCTCGTCGAGTCTCCCCGTTGAGCAGGTCAGCCGTTCTCCGAACGAGCCGGTAAGTGGATCTCCGTCCTCAGGTTCCTCCGCGGATGAGCGTCCGGGTTTCCCCGTCCTCCGTCCCCAGGCTTCCCTGCGGGTGACCGTTCGGGTTTCCCCAGCCGGTCCGGCGATCCGTCCTTGCCGATGACCTATGTCTAGACCCTCGCGGAAGAGCTCCGCAACACGTTCTGACCAGCAGTTTTGTCCCCAGCGTTAACCCCAGGTTCATCCACAGGTCGACCTGCGGGAACGCCGTGAACGCACAGGCCTGTGCACAAAAGAAGTGCACAACTTCGCTTGCCACCGGGGCCGCGGACGAGCCCGGACCCGCGGAGTCGGCGCCGCGACGAGAGCTCGCAGCGCAGGGATCGGCTCAGCCGTTCACGTCGTGCAGGTGGTGCACGACGTCATGGGCGAAGTAGCGGGCGATGCTCTCGACGGTGAACTCCGAGCCGTTGCTGCGCAGGCCGGTCCGACCCCACGCATCGGCGGGGACCTCGGCGAAGGTGACGGCGAGCGCCGCGGCGGCGAGGGTCAGCTCGTCGGCCACCCGCGCGGGCTCCTGCTCGTCGTAGCGCTCCTCGACGGCCGTCCTGTCCTGGTCCCAGTTCGCGAAGGTCGGGGCGTCCTCGGCGAGCATCAGCCGGACGCGCTCGTCGAAGACGCGCAGGACGTCGCGCACATGGCAGCCGTACTCCAGCGGCGACCACACCGTCGGCTCGGCGCGCCCGCCGACCTCGGGCCGGGCGAGGACGGCGCGCCAGCGCTGCGCCCAGCCGCCGATCTCGCGCGGGAGCTCGGCCATGGCGAGCGACTCGGCGAGGAATCCGCACTCGGGGCAGGGGCGGTCGAGGACCCAGGTCCAGTCCTTGGTGTCGGGCGGGATCGTCATGCCGGGACCCTATCCGCAGCCCGTCGCCCGGGCCCCGGCCCACCAGGCAGAGCGGTGCGACAATGGCACCGTGCCGAAGATCATCGGTGGCTCCCTGACCGAGCACCGCGAGCAGACCAGGTCACGGCTCTTCGCCGCCCTCGAGTCGCTCATGCTCGAGCGCGGCTTCGACGCGATCACCCTGGCGGACATCGCAGCTGAGGCCGGCGTCGGCCGGACGGCGCTGTACAACCACGTCCGGGACAAGGAGGACCTGCTCCTGGCGTACATGGAGCACGAGACCGGGGCCTACGTCGCCTCGCTCGAGTCCGCGCTGCGCGGGATCGACGACCCGGTCGAGCAGATGCGCACCTACGTCCGCCGCCAGGCCGACCTCAAGCGCACCTATCGCGTCGCCCCCGGCCCCGACCTGCGGTCGATCGTCTCCCCGCAGACCCAGGGCAAGCTGCGCGAGCACGCGATGCTCGTCGGTGCGGTGCTCCGGCGGATCCTCGAGGCCGGCGTCGCCCAAGGGGTGTTCGCCGACCAGCCGATCGGGCCGACGGTGGCGCTGGTCAACGCCTGCCTGTCGACGCTGGCGCCGACGGGCAAGAGCTCCGCGGAGACGGTCATGGCGACCGAGGACTTCGTCCTGCGGGCGATCGGGGCGCACGCGTTGATGAGCGCCGGAGCACTCGAGAGCGCTCGGCAGCGCTCACGCTAGGCGCGCCGGCGAGGGGACCCGACGGCCCTGACGATCATGACGAGAGCGGCCACGGCGAAGCCCGAGAGCGTCACGAAGGCGCCGATCGGACCGACGAGCTCCGCCGGTGCGAAGTCGACCCCGGCCCTCAGCTGGAGAACGGTCTGGGCGGCGATGACCGGGGCGAGCGCACCCTCGATCACCAGCAGCGGTACGGCCATGACGTAGCCGAGACCCCGACCCTTGAGGATCATCGCTCCGGCGACGAGCGCAACGGGGGTGAGGATCGCGACGTCCAGCGCCGCCGTGACGAAGGTGCTGTAGGTGTCGAGGCGATCCGGCACCGCCCCGGCGAGGAGGCCCGCAACGACCGGGCTCAGCCAGATGACCGGGGTGGCGACTCCCGAGGCGACCAGCAGCCAACCCGGGAAGCGCCTCGGCAGGGTCGTGACCTGCGCGGTCAGGGTCGCGGCGTCGACTGCCCTCACGGCCAGCGCGCCGCCGACGAGGCTCGCGGTGAAGAGCGCGACGTAGGCAAGGAAGAGCGGGTTGTACGCGGCGCCGACGGACATGGTCGAGTACACGTACAGGAACCACGCGAAAGCGCCGGGCATCAGCAGTCGCCCGCGCGCTGAGCCCCGCCGGACGCCGACCATGCACCCGATCATGAGCGGGACGCCAACGGCCAGCGTGACCAGGTCCGTCCCGCGGTTCCCGGCGCCGGTCAGCAGCGTGTCGTAGCGGTAGATGCCGGAGCCGTAGAGCTCGACCGCGAGGCCCCGGACGGACTCGACGTGAACGGGCGAGGGCTCACCGCTGAGGAGGCCGACGAGCGTGACGACCGCACCGATGGCGGCCGTCACCACGGCCAGCGAGGTGAGCACGAGACTCTCGGCACCGCGACCCACCAGGGGGGCCGAGTGCTCCGGCGACAGCGTCAGGCCCGGTGTCGGCGCAGCGCTCACGATGTCCCCCGAGTCGTCGACAGGTGCGCGCCATGCTCGCACCCGCGCAGCGCCGGCGAGGGGACGAAGGTCACCACGACCGGCGCGCCGGAGTCCGGCGAAGGAGAGGTGATCGACGACCGCCCGGCGCTGGGTCCGCCGGGGACCTCGCCGGTGGCTCAGGGCTCGGCGCCGACCCGCCCTGCTGACCTCCCGAGCCGGACGTCGGCCGGCCGCACCGTCACTGCAGGGGGTCGTCGTCGTCCTGCTGGTCGTCCGGCCATCGGGCGGTGAGCTGCTCGTCCGCCGCCTGCGTCTCCTCGACCAGCCTGGTGAGCAGCTCCGCGGGCGTCCCCGAGCGCAGCAGCGCGAACTGGTCGAGCGAGCCGAGCGGAGCGATGGCGGCGACCTGCCAGAGCCGTGCGGCCGGCTCGGCGGACAGGGCGATCTCGGCCGACCAGGGGAGCTCGACGAACTCGCTCGCGCGGGTCATGGTCGCGCGAACCAGAGCCTCGGCCGCGGCCAGCGCGGAGACGGCCGGCCCGTCGAGGTCCCAGGCGTCGAGCTCGCGCACCTGCGCCCGCGGGAACGGGTCGTCCTGCAGCCAGCGCACCACCTCGAACCGTGCGGTCCCCGTCGCGAGCAGCAGGATCGACCCCTCGGTGATCTCCACCGAGACGATGCGCGCCACCGTCCCCACCTCGAACCGGACGTCGCCCCCGCCCACCTCGGAGCCGCGCTCGATCAGCACCACCCCGAACTCGCGCTCCGTCTCCCCGAGCACCGACGACAGCATCTCGACGTAGCGCGGCTCGAAGACCCGCAGCGGCAACGGCATGCCAGGGAACAGCACGGAGCCGAGCGGGAACATCGCGAGCTCACGGGTGGCGCCGGGCATGACTGCGATCCTGCCGCCCACCGGCCGGTCGCGCGAGCGCGGACGGGGGTTCGACGGTCACCGGGGCAACCGGTCGCCGTCGAACGACCTCAGCCGCGCAGCGGCAGCGTCAGCGCCTCGGGGCCGCCCTCGACGACGCGGACCGGCACGCCCCAGTCCTGCTGGTTGAGGTGGCAGGCCGGGTACTCGATCGCCGGGTCGTCGTCGCAGGACGCCGCCTGCGCCGTCACGTGCAGCACGCCCTCGGCCACCGCAGGGTTGATCCGCAGCACCCGGTGCAGCGACACGGCGTCCCCGGCACCGGCCAGCAGCAGCTCCGGCGGGCTCGCGGAGACCTGGAGCCGCGTCGACGGGCCGTAGCGGTCGTCGTCCTTCTGCCCGGTGGCCGGGGTGAACACGACGTCGAGCCGCACCTCGCCCGCGCCGATCTCGCAGACCGGGCGCTTCGTGCGGTGCGCGCCGGCGTCGAGGATCTCACCGGCGAGGCGCGAGGGGAGTCGGAGCCTGGTCAGCCGGTGGGCGGCGGACTCCACGACGAGCAGGTCGATCGACCCGTCGGGCTGGACCTCGACGAGCAGGCCCGAGGGCTCGGCGAGGTCGCGCGCGAGGGTCGTCACCTGCCCCGGGCCTGTGCCGTCGGCCGACGGTGCCCAGCGTCGCACCGCCCCGTTGTAGGTGTCGGCGATCGCGACGGACCCGTCGGGCAGCACGGCGACCCCGAGCGGATGCTGCAGGAGCGCCGCGTCGGCCGGCCCGTCCCGGTGGCCGAAGTCGAACAGGCCCTGGCCGACGGCGGTGCCGACGGTGAGCTCCGGAGAACGAGCGTCGAGCCACCGCAGGGCGGAGACCTCGGAGTCGGCCAGCCAGATGCGCCCGTCCGGCCCGACGGCGAGGCCGGAGGTCTGCGCGAACCACGCCTGGTCGGCCGGCCCGTCGACCAGGCCCTCGTTCATGGTCCCGGCGAGGTGCCGAAGAGAGCCCTCCTCGTCGTCGAAGGCCCACAGCGTGTGGTTGCCGGCCATCGCGACGACGAAGGCCGCGAGGTCCTGGGACCAGACGACGTCCCACGGGGAGGAGAGCTTCAGCCGGCGCGGGCCGGAGAGCCACTCCGTGCTCGGCTGAGCCTGTGCAGCACTGCTCGTGGAGACTGCGAGGGTCGAGATGAACGCTGCGTCCGACGCGACCGGCGCGGGGTCGTCCTGCTCGAACGGGATCTCGTTGTCCGCAGCCCCGACCATGTACTGCTCGCCCGTCCCGGCGACCGTCGTCACCGTGCCGTCGGCCAGTCGC
>JBBRGX010000135.1:0-6915 GCA_038223605.1 Actinomycetales bacterium
GGGCGTGAGCTGCCCGGTCGCGAGGAGGTCGGCCAGGGTGAGCAGGTCCTGGCGTTTCTCGACCGACAGGAGTGGCTTCAGCTGCTGAGGGGTGAACCCGGACAGCATTCGCGCTTTGACGATCCGAGCGAGGGGGCCGAGCCAGCGGCCACCGCGTCCGCTGTTGGGGATGAGGGTGCCGGTGGGCGTCAGCGCTCGGCGGACAGCCGCCAGGGGCTGGGCTTCGACGTTGTCGAGGATGACGTCGTAGCGTTTCTCGGTGCGGGTGAAGTCGGTCTTCGTGTAGTCGACGACGTGGTCGGCACCGAGCGACCGGACCAGGTCGACGTTGCGGGTGCTGCACACCCCGGTCACCTCGGCGCCAAACGCCTTGGCGATCTGTACGGCGAAGGAGCCCACGCCGCCCGACGCGCCCGTGACCAGCACCGTCTGGCCCGGTCGGACGTTCGCGATGTCGCGTAGTGCCTGCAACGCCGCCAGGGCCGACGTGGGCACCGCTGCCGCGTCCACGACCGACACGTTGGTGGGCACGGACACAAGGTTGTCCGCCGGGACGCAGGCGTACTCCGCGAGCGTTCCAGCGGTGCTCCAGCCGAACACCTCGTCGCCGGGGCGCAGAGCGGTGACCTCCTTCCCGACCGCTGCCACCACGCCGGCGAGGTCCATGCCAGGGATGCCGTGGCGCGGCCGGCGGAGGCCGAACACCAGGCGCAGCACGTACGGCTGCCCGGTCATGACGAAGTAGTCGCCGGGATGTACTGCGGCCGCGCCCACCTGGACGAGCACATCGCCTGGACCGGGCAGCGATAGCCCGACCTCGCACGACTCGAGCACTGAGGGCGGGCCGTAGCGGTGCTGGACGGCGGCCCGCATCGTCACCGCCCCGGCCGGGCTCGCCCCCGGCCCCCGGTGTGCTCCGGCATTCGATGACTGTTCGGTTCCCATAGAGGCCTCCTCACGTCCGAGCCGCGACCCTCGCTACTCGTACACCGTACGTCGTACGCTGTACGCTGTACTAAGGACTGTGGACGTACGCTGTACGATTGTCAAGAGGTTCAAGGGAGCAAGGAGACCCGTGTCTGTGAGGAAGCAACGCCAGGTCGCGTCAGAGACGGGGCTGAGCAAGCAGAGGGTGGTGGTCGAGGCGGTCCGGCTCGCCGACCGCGAGGGGGTCGGCGGGCTGAGCATGCGCCGGCTGGCTGTCGCGCTCGGCGCGGGCGCGATGTCGCTCTACCACTACGTGGCGAGCAAGGAGGAGTTGCTGGACGCCATGATCGACGTCGTGTTCGAGGAGATCGAGCTCCCGCCCGAGGAGACCGACTGGCTGTCGGCGATGCGACGGACGGCGGTATCCGCCCGACAGGTTCTCGCACGCCACCCGTGGGCGATCGGCCTGATGGAGTCGCGGACATCGCCGGGGCCCTCGCACCTCCGCCACCGCGAAGCTGTCACCGCCTGCCTGCGGAGGGCTGGCTTCTCGGTCTTGATGGCGACGCACGCCAACTGGTTGCTCGACAGCTACGTCTACGGGTTCGCCCTGCAGGAAGCCAGCCTGCCGTTCGACACCGCCGATGAGTTCGCGGACATGGCCGAGGACGTCTTCCTGCCCCAGCTTCCTCCTGACGAGTTCCCCTACCTCAACGAGTCCGCCGCGGCGCTCGTCGCTGCCGGCTACGACCCGGCAGAGGAGTTCATCTTCGGCCTCGACCTCGTCCTAGCCGCCCTCGAGCCCTTGAGAGCCTCCGGATAGCGACGCTCACGGACGCTCGCGCGGCGACACGGATCTATGGCGCCCGCCCCACGAGCTCACTCGGCTTGGGCGCGGCCATCGGCGCCACGGGTGTCCGGCTCGGGGAGGCGCTGGTGCTGCACTGGCACGACGTCCACCTCGCTGGCTCCCGTGTGTGGGTTGATGACGCAGAGTGCACGGCATCCCGCGTCGAGGGCGCTGGAGTCCAGCCCGCCCCGCACGGGTCGACCAACCGGGCCGTCCGGCGACTCGCAACGTCCGCCGAAGCAAGCGCCATCCGCAGTGAACTGCCCGGGAAGATCGCCGTTGATGTGTCTAACGACCATCGCCGAGGCCAGTCCACTAGCGAGGGTGACCAAACCACTTGTGCCGCGGGACGGCGGGCACGACTCCTGGGCATCGAGTTGGCCAAGACGTCAGAGGGCCCGGGGTACGTCGAGCGTGCTGGCACGCAGTGCGGAGTCGAGGAACGCCACACTCGCGGCGGCAGTGATCCGGGGCACCTCGGACCGTGGCCGGGTGCCGGTGAGACTGGGGATGGGCGGGAGGAACAGGACGGCGTCGGTGAAGCTGAGGCGGCTGCGGAGAGCGCGTCGACCACCCGGCGCCTGGGGGGCGGTGCGCTGCTCACACGTTCACAGTACGGCGGGGCGGGGGCGGTGCCCATCGGCCTCGCGGCGCATGGCCGGCTCGGCCGCGCGGCCTACCTCGGTGCCGGTGATCGAGCGCGGCGGGCGATGTGCCCGGTGCGTCGACATCGCCATCGTGATCGGTATGACCTCACCGATCACCCTGCCCGTCACCCGCTCGCTACCCCCGCCCGGCCAGCAGCCCGACCAGTACTCGCTGAGGAAGATCCTGCTCATCTGGGTGACGGTCACCGTGCCGATGGCGATCCTCGCGTTCGTCGCCGCGCCGGCCGTCATGCCCCGCACCGCGCTCCACCCGGGGCTCGTCTACTGGATCCTCATGGTGGTGGGGATGGTCTGGCAGCTCATCGTCTCGATCGCCATCCTGCGCCGCGAGCTGGGGGCTCTGCACTGGCCGGCCGTGAAGGAACGGATCTGGTTCAACGGGCCGCGCGACCCGCGGACCGGTGAGCCGCGGCGCAGGCTGTGGTGGTGGGCGGTCCCCGCGATCGCGGCGAACGCCCTCGGCGGCCTGGCCGCCACCCAGCTCGACGTCCTGTGGACAGACTGGCTGCCGGCGCTGCGCGAACCGTCGCACACCCGGATCGAGGCGTTGGCCGACCCCCAGTTCCAGGGGCAGTGGTGGATCCTCGCGCTGGCCCTGACGAGCTTCCTGTTCAACTACCTGCTCGGTGAGGAGCTGCTCTTCCGGGGCATCCTCCTGCCGCGGATGTCCGGGGTGTTCGGGCGCTGGGACTGGCTTGCGAACGCGGTGCTCTTCGGGCTCTACCACGTGCACAAGATCTGGTTCCTGCCGAGCATGATCACCAGCTCGTTCGGTACCTCCTGGGTCGCCAGGCGTCAGCGCAGCCTGCTGATGGGCGTCGTCGTACACGGCGTGGAGGGGTTCTTCGTCTTCCTGGTGCTGGCTGTGGTGGCCGGGTGGTACCCATGAGGGCCGCTGGCCTCGGGGTAGACCGATCGATCGCCCGCGACGGTGCCAAGTCCTGGGCTGCCCAGAGCCGTCCAACCCGGGTGTCCGTGACGGCGACGGCTCCACGCAGAGCTACAGGGCCGTGTACCACGACCCATGAGACCTTCCCCACGGCCGTGCCGCGGCCGTCGCGGCCCGGGCCGGGGACGCAGCGGCGTCGGATCTCATCCTGGAAGAACAGGGCCATCGCCTGCTGCACCGTGGTGATCGTGTTGCCGGCGGTGCGCTCGTCGCCGTGCACGGCGCCGTGCAGCAGGCCGTCCCTGAAGGCAGCGAAGTGCGGGTGCTCGCGCAGGATCTCCGACGGCTGGGTGGCGGCCAGGGGCCGGGCGACCCAGCGCGGGAACTCGTCCAGGCCCGCGCCGACCAGGGCCGCGGCGTGGAAGAAGCCCTGGAGGACCTTCGCGGCCTCTGCCGCGCAGAACCGCGCGGCAGCGTCGCCGTGGCCTCCCGCGACCGCGCCCTTGACCGTGCCGGCGGTGAACGCCTTGGCACGCCGCTCGGCCACCATCGGGTCGACGCACCCGCGGATCGGGTCCCAGACCACTTCGGGCAGCCCGGGGACGAGACCGAAGGGGTCGAGCACGACGCACGGCCGACCGTTCCTGTTCCGTGGTCCGAAGGTGAGCAGCAGGTCGTCGACCTTCGTCAGCGTCACCAACGCGGCGCCCGGCGCGTCAAACAGTGCCGGGACGAGCAGGTCGAGAGTCTTGCCTGATCCCTGCGGCCCGATGACCCCCGCGGTGCGGTCCCAGGTCACCCATTGCTCTCCACCGCGGGGTTCGGTGGCCTTGCCGAGTCTCGAGCCGAGCTCCGTCGGCCGACGCCGTCGCGGGAGGCGCGTCACCGCCGACCTCCCCGCGGTGCACCGTACAGATCTGGGCGGATGACCTTGGCATGCCGACGCAGCCCGGTCCTTCCCAAGAGCGACTCCGCCTCGGCAGCGGTCGCCATGCAACGCAGGCGCGAGGGACCCCATCGGTCGATGCCCGCCTTGACCGACCAGCCGAGCGCGACGAGCACCAGCAGCGAGACGAACGCGACCCAGGTCCAGGTCAGTGCAGGGGCCACCGGGTGCGCCACCGCAGGTAGTCCCACGCCCGCGTTCCCGCGCAGCACCGGAGCCACGGTGGTGAACAGGGCCGCACGGTCCACGAACACCCACCCGCTGCCCGCCGCCAGGTTCGCCACCGACCGGCCGGTCTGTACCGCGAGGACCAGGGCGAGAAGAATGGCGACGAGGACGCCGACCGGGATCTCCCAGGTGTACGGGTACGGGTTGGTGCGGCGTGAACGCTGCATCGGGGCACCTCCTCGCCTACCGAAGGCGAACCGACCGCCTACGGTGCTCAGGCGGTGCTCTGCCGCCCGCGCGGGGCGCGGAGTTCAGGGTCAGCCGCTCCGGTCCTCGTCGCGCAGAAGCGGCTCGTAGTCGCGACCGCCGTAGAACACGCCGAGGACGACGACGGTGTCGTCACGGACGAGGAAGGCCACCACGCCCCGGCGACGGTAGCCGATCGTCCTCAGCCCCGGACGGATGTCGTCGCGAGCGATGCCGCGCAGCGGGAACGGCTCGAGGTCTTCACAGAAGGCGACGATCGAGTCCACCAGGTCGCTGGCCGCCTGCGGGGAGCCATGGTCAGCGACGTAGTCGTAGAGGTCCTCGAGCTGGGCGAGCGCCTCCCGGCGGAAGACGACTCGGCGGCGAGCGTGGCTCACGTCCGGCGCCGGGCCGCCAGCCGCGCCCGCACCACGTCGGCCTCGATCACGTCCCCGCCATCGGCCTGCATGGCGTCGTACGCGGTTGCCACGTCGCTGCGCAGCCAGGCTTCGACGGCCCGGTCGCGGGCGGCCAGGGCGCGCAGCCCGTCGCGCACGACTTCGCTCTCGCTCGCGTACTCACCGGACCGGACCCGCTCACGCACCGCCTCGGCCATCTCCATCGGCAACGTGATGCTCATCTGTCGCGTCGTTCGCACGTCGACCTCCCACCATCGAGTAGGACTCAATCCTACTCCGACGATGCCGTGCGAGCCCGTGGCCGTCACGACGAGACCGCCCCAACTCGCCAGATCGCGAACAGGTTGTGGTCGGTCCAGTAGCCGTCGTCGTAGTGGCCGACCCGTGACCCGCCGGCTTCGATCGTGAGCTGCTCGGCGGGGTCGAAGACGATCCTCGCGTGTCCGACGCGGTTGGGGCCGAGGTAGCTGTCGGTGAAGATCAGGTCACCGGGCCTCTCCTGGCCGAGCGGGACCTGGTAGCCGTTGCCCTGGGCGACCCAGATCTGTTGGGCGGCGGCGGTGCGCGGCAACGTGACGCCGATCTGCGCGAACGCCGCGCGGGTGAACGCCGAGCAGGTCCTGAGCAGCGCGACGCTCCTGCTGCTCGGCGTCGAGGCACGCATCGCCCTCCCGCACGTCCATCGGTTCGTCCTCGTCGCAAGACTGACCTCGACGGCCGGTGCTGCTCTCGTTGCCCTCGTGCCGCTGCAGCCGGCGCTCGCCGTGCTCAAGGACCGCTGAGCAGAGTTCCGGGGAGTATCCGGGAACTCCACCCCGATCCTGACTGATACTTCCCGGGGAGTTACCGGGGCATGAGGGCCGCTCAGCGACATCAAGACGGGCCCCGTCCAGCATCTCTGCTGGTCAGGGGCCCAGCAAGTGCGCCATCAGGGACTCGAACCCCGAACCCGCTGATTAAGAGTCAGCTGCTCTGCCAATTGAGCTAATGGCGCGCGGTGCACGAGGCTAGCACCGTCTGGCCGTCGAGACGAAACCGGCTTCGCGGCACCGCCTAGGCGTCGCCCTCGGGCTCGTCCTCGACGTCCTCACCAGGTGCCTCGGCACTCCACCAGGCCACATCGGGCAGGCCCTCGTCCTGGAGGATGTCGGGCGAGTGCGGGCCGCTGGGATCGGCAAGATCGGCGAGCAGCGCGAGCGGAACTCCCTCGCTGCGCAGGTGCATCACCTCGGCCGAGGCCTCGTCATCGGCCTCGTCGAGGGCAGCGACCAGGGCGGCGGCCTCCTCGTCCGGGGTCGGGTCCGGGGTCACGTCCTCGTGCGGGCTCGTCTCCACGACTCTCTCCACCTCGTCCGTTGTCCTACGCGCGCCCGTCGGCCGTCCGCCGGTGACGCGCCGATCATCGCTGAGCACTGAGCCTTCCACAAGGGCGCAGCGCCGTGTTCACAAGTACAGCCCAGTGCCCCTGCCCTCGGCCTCGGGCTCGGCGACCCCGTGCAGGTCGCGCTCGCGCAGCAGCACGTGCATGACGCCGTTGAGCTCGACCTCGGACCGGTCCTCGGGGTCGAACAGCACCTTGTCCCCGAGCTCCACCTGCCGCACGTGCGGACCGGTAGCGACGACCGTTCCCCAGATGAGGCGCTTGCCGACCGACGCGGTGGCCGGGATGACGATCCCGGAGGCCGAGAGTCGCTCGGCGGACTCGCCGTCCAGGTGCACGAGGACCCGGTCGTGCAGCATGCGGATCGGCGGACGGGCAGCGGAGCTGGTCACAGCGCGACGCTACCGGAGGTGAGCAGGGC
>JBBRGX010000136.1:0-6882 GCA_038223605.1 Actinomycetales bacterium
CTTGTACGGGCAGCCGGTGATGCACTTGCGCCAGCCGCGGCAGGCGTCCTGGTCGACCAGGACGATGCCGTCCTCCGACCGCTTGTAGATCGCACCGGACGGGCACGAGGCCGCGCAGGACGGGTTCAGGCAGTGCTCGCAGATCCGCGGCAGGTAGAACATGAAGGTCTGCTCGAACTCGAGCTTCACCTTGTCGGAGACCTTGCGCAGGATCGGGTCGTTGACGAGCATCTCGGGCCCGCCACCGAGGTCGTCGTCCCAGTTGGCGCTCCAGGACACGTTCATGTCCTTGCCGCTGATCAGGGAGATCGGCCGGGCGACGGGGGTGTGCTCCTGCAGGGGCGCGGTCGTGAGGTTCTCGTAGTCGTAGGTCCACGGCTCGTAGTAGTCGGTGATCGACGGCATCTTCGGGCTGGAGAAGATCGTGAGGAGGTTCTTCAGGCGCCCGCCTGCCTTGAGCTGGAGCCGGCCCCGCTTGTTGCGCACCCAGCCGCCCTCCCAGCGCTCCTGGTCCTCGTAGGTACGCGGGTAGCCCTGGCCGGGCCGGGTCTCGACGTTGTTGAACCAGACGTACTCGGTGCCCGTGCGATTCGTCCACGCCTGCTTGCAGGTGACCGAGCAGGTGTGGCAGCCGATGCACTTGTCGAGGTTCATCACCATCGACATCTGCGCCATGACTCTCATCGGGTGGCTCCCTCTGCCGGGGCGGTGCGCACTGCTCGTCGCGCGGCCATCTCAGTACTCCACCGTCTGCGAGCGACGGCGGATGACCGTCACCTCGTCCCGCTGGTTGCCGGTCGGGCCGAGGTAGTTGAAGGCGTAGGACAGCTGGGCGTACCCGCCGATGAGGTGGCTCGGCTTGACCAGCAGCCGGGTCAACGAGTTGTGGATGCCGCCGCGCTTCCCGGTGGTCTCCGTGCGGGGCACGTCGATCAGCCGGTCCTGGGCGTGGTGCATGTAGACCGTCCCCTCGGGCATCCGGTGCGAGACGACGGCTCGCGCGACGACGACGCCGTTGCGGTTGACCGCCTCGATCCAGTCGTTGTCCTTGACCCCGACCTTGTCCGCGTCCTTGTTGCTCATCCAGATCGTCGGCCCGCCACGCGACAGCGAGAGCATGAACAGGTTGTCCTGGTACTCCGAGTGGATCGACCACTTGTTGTGCGGGGTCAGGTATCGCACGGTGACACCGAGCACGCCCGTGTCGCCGATCTCGGGTTCGCCGAAGAGTGCCGGCATGTTCAGCGGTGGTCGGAAGACGGGCAGGTTCTCGCCGATCTCGGCCATCCAGTCGTGGTCGAGGTAGAAGTGCTGGCGGCCCGTCAGCGTGTGCCAGGGTTTGAGCCGCTCGACGTTGATCGTGAACGGGGAGTAGCGCCGCCCGCCGCTCTCCGAACCGGACCACTCCGGTGAGGTGATCACCGTCACCGGCCCGGCCTGGGTGTGGGCGAAGGTGACCTGCTTGCCCTCGTGCTCGGCGGCCAGGTCAGCGAGCTGGGTGCCGGTGCGCTTCTCCAAGGTGTGGAAGCCCTGGGTCGCGAGGCGGCCGTTCGTCGTCCCGGACAGGGCGAGGATCGCCTCGCAGGCGTGGACATCCCTGGTCAGCAACGGGCGACCGTCGGCGATCCCCCCGCGGGTGTCGCGGGCCGTGCCGTTCTTCCGCCCGAGGTACTCGATCTCCTTGTCGACGGTGAACGTGACGCCCTTGGTCGTGGCGCCCAGCGTGTCCAGGAGCGGCCCGAGGGCCGTCATCTTCGTCGCGACGGCTCCGTAGTCGCGCTCGACGACGATCAGCTTGGGCATCGTCACGCCGGGGACCGGCTCGCACTCCCCGGTCTTCCAGTCCCGCACGCGGCCGTGCGGGTTGGCCATCTCGTCGGGTGTGTCGTGGGTCAACGCGATGGCGACGACGTCCCTGCGGGTCCCCAGGTGCGTCTCGGCCAGGGCGCTGAACGTCGTCGCGAGGGTCTGGAACGCGTCGAAGTCCGTGCGGGTCTGCCACGGCGGAGCGATCGCCGGGCTGAAGGAGTTCACGAACGGGTGCATGTCCGTGGTGTTGAGGTCGTGCTTCTCGTACCAGGTCGCCGCGGGCAGCACGACGTCGGAGAAGATCGTCGTGCTGGTCATCCGGAAGTCGATCGACATCAGCATGTCGAGCTTGCCCGTGGGCGCCTCCTCGCGCCAGACGACGTCCTTCGGTCGGTGCTCCGGTCCCGCCTCGGTCGCGCGCAGGTTGTTGTCCGCCCCGAGCAGGTGCTTGAGGAAGTACTCGTTGCCCTTCGCCGAGCTACCCAGCAGGTTCGCCCGCCAGATCGTCAGGACGCGGGGGAAGTTCTCCGGCGCGTCCGGGTCCTCCGAGGCGAACCTCAGCCGGCCGGCCTTGAGCTCGCGCGGGACGTACTCCCCGACGGGCAGCCCGGCCGCCTCCGCGTCGTCGGCCACCTGGAGCGGACTACGGTCGAAGGTCGGGTAGGAGGGCATCCAGCCCATCCGTGCCGACTGGGCGATGACGTCGGCTGTGCTCTTGCCGGTCAGCTGCCGTTGGGCCGCCGGTATGGTCGCGGCCGCAAGCGTGTCGGCACTGAACGAGTCGTAGCGGTACTGGTCGGTGTGCAGATACCAGTAAGCCGTCTGGATCATCGTGCGGGCGGGCCGAGTCCAGTCGGCGGCGTTCGCGTACTGGCCGTGGCCGGTCAGCGGACGGACCTTCTCCTGCCCGACGTAGTGCGCCCAGCCGCCGCCGTTGACGCCCTGGCAGCCGGTGAGCGTGGTGAGGGTGAGGAAGGCGCGGTAGATCGTGTCGGAGTGGAACCAGTGGTTGGTCCCGGCGCCCATGAGGATCATCGAGCGCCCACGCGACTCCTCGGCGTTCGCAGCGAACTCCCGGCCGATGCGCTCGGCCTTGGCTGCGGGCACCCCGGTGAACTCCTCCTGCCACGCGGGGGTGCACGGCTGGGAGGCGTCGTCGTACCCGGTCGGCCAGACGCCCGGCAGGCCGTCACGGCCGACGCCGTACTGGGCGAGGAGCAGGTCGAACACCGTGGTGACCAGGTGCCCGGCGACCTCGCGGACGGGGACCCCGCGGCGAATCACCGAGGAGGAGCCGTCGAGGGAGTCGAAGCGAGGGAGGTCCACCTCGACCGCTGACGGGGCACTCCCCCCGAGCATGCTCAGCTCCGGCTCGACCTCACCGAGATCGAGGTTCCACTTCCCGGCGCCCTCCTGCCCGTAGTGGAAGCCGAGAGATCCACCTGGCACCACGGCCGCACCGGTCCGGGAGTCGACCAGGACGGTCTTGAAGTGGGCGTTCTCGCTCTGCGCGACCTCACCCGGCAGGTCGGATGCCGTGAGGAACTTGCCGGGAAGGTACGCGTCGCCCTCCTTCTCGAGCCGGACCAGGAACGGCAGGTCGGTGTACTTCTTCACGTACTCGGTGAAGTACGGGACCTGGCGGTCGACGAAGAACTCCTTGAGGGTGACGTGACCCATCGCCATCGCCAGCGCGCCGTCGGTGCCCGGCTGGACGGCCAGCCACTCGTCGGCGAACTTGACGTTGTCGGCGTAGTCCGGGGAGACGGCCACGACCTTCTGGCCGCGGTAGCGCGCCTCGACCATCCAGTGCGCGTCCGGGGTCCGGGTGACGGGCACGTTCGAGCCCCACATGATCAGGTAGCCGGCGTCCCACCAGTCCCCCGACTCCGGGACGTCCGTCTGGTCTCCGAAGACCTGCGGCGAGGCCACCGGGAGGTCGGCGTACCAGTCGTAGAAGGAGAGCATCGGGGCACCGATGAGCGAGTGGTACCTGGCGCCGGCGCCGTGGGAGACCATCGACATGGCCGGGATCGGCGTGAAGCCGGCGATGCGGTCCGGGCCGTACGTCTTGATCGTGTACACCTGCGCCGCGGCGACCATCTCGACCGCCTCGGCCCAGCTCGCGCGGACCAGGCCGCCCTTGCCCCGGGCTGACTTGTACCGGAGCGACCTCTCCGGGTCGTTGACGATGCTCGCCCACGCGGCGACCGGGTCGCCCGTGCGGGCCTTGGCCTCGCGGTACATCTGGAGCAGCAGCCCGCGCACGTACGGGTAGCGGATCCGGGTCGGCGAGTAGGTGTACCAGCTGAAGGCTGCACCGCGGGGGCAGCCTCGAGGCTCGTACTCCGGGCTGTCCGGTCCGACCGTCGGGTAGTCCGTCTGCTGGGTCTCCCAGGTGATGATGCCGTCCTTGACGTACACCTTCCAGGAGCACGACCCGGTGCAGTTGACCCCGTGGGTGGAGCGCACGACCTTGTCGTGGCTCCACCTGTCCCGGTAGAAGACGTCGGCGTCACGGCCGCCGATCTGATGGAGCGTGCGCAGGTCCGCGGAGACCTCACCCTTGCGCAGGTAGCGGCTCAGCTTGAGCAGGACATCGGACGCGGGACCGTCCAGGCCGGCAGTGGTGGGGATCGTGGGGTTCATCCGATGCTCCTTCGCTGACCTGTTCCTTGCTCCGGGTCTCTCGCGTGGTCGCGGGGACTCAGCTGGGCTTGGGCGCTCCTGGGCGGGCGTAGTAGTACCAGACGAGCCCGGTGCAGACCGCGAAGAAGACGGCGCAGCCGAGGAAGAACGGCCGCGGCGCGACGGCGGAGAGGCCGATGCCCACGAGGAACGGTCCGAAGGCGGCGATCGACGAGGTGAAGCCGATCACGCCGCCGGCTTGCCGCCGCGGGAAGATCATCGGCATCTGCTTGAACGTTCCGGCATTGCCCATCCCCGCGAAGAAGAAGATCGCCAGCATCCCGGTGAGGAACCCACCGAACTGCCCTACGCCCGTCGGGCTGAGGAAGAGCACCGTGATCAGGGTGCTCACCGTCATCCCGGCGCCGGCGACCAAGGTCCAGATCGCGCCCCCGAACCGGTCGCACAAGGGTCCCCAGAGGGCGCGCGTCGCCGAGCCGACGAGCGGCCCGAGGAAGGCGAACTTCAGCGGGTCGGGCGCGTTCGCGAAGCCGCCGTACTCGTTGACGATGAGCAGGCCGAGCTGGGCGGCGAACCCGCTGAACGCACCGAAGGTCATGAGGTAGATCGCGGTCATCACCCAGGTGTGCTTCTCGCGGAAGATGTCGAGCTGGTTCCGGAAGCTGGCCTCGATGGGCACGTCGCGCAGGTAGACGGCCGCAAGGATCCCGCCGAGGATCACCCACGGGATGAGGACGAGACCGGCGTTGTGCAGCCAGATCTGAGAGCCGTCGGCCTTCTGCTGCGGGCTCAGGGCGGTGGTGCCCAGCAGGCCGAAGCCGACGACCCACGGGGTGACGAACTGGATGAGGCTGACGCCGAAGTTACCGACCCCTGCCTGAAGTCCGAGCGCCGTCCCCGCCAGGCGGCGTGGGAAGAAGTAGCTGGTCGAGGGCATGAAGCCGGAGAAGGATCCGCCGCCGACCCCCGCGGCCGCAGCGAGGAGCAGCAGGATCGCGTAGGACGTCCCGGGGTCGCGTACCGCGAGCGTCCAGCCCACCATCGGCAGGAGCATGAGCGTCGCCGACCCGCCGACCAGCGTGCGCGTCCCGAGCACGGGCGGCAGGAACATGTAGATGAGGCGCATGAAGCCGCCGGCGAGGCCAGGGACCGCCACCAGCCAGTAGAGCTGGGGCTTGGACAGGTCGTAGCCGATGCTGTTGAGCCGAGGGGCGATCGCGCTCACCAGGTACCAGACGGCGAACGCCAGCATCAGCGTGTAGGTGGTGATCCACAGCGTCTGCCAGGCGAACCGCTTGTCCCAGTGCTCCTCGTCCTCGGGGTCCCAGGTGGCCAGATCCACGACAGGTCCGCGCAAGGCCGCCATCCGTCCTCCCAGTGCTGTACCGGTGTGTCGTCGTCGACGAACCGAGCGTGGCGTGTCCGAAGCAGAAATAAAAGGAAGAACTGCCGTGACAAATACTGGCGTGCCCTGAGGTGAACTACAAGGGCGGGCCCTCCGGTCGCACGGTCAGGTGCAGGATGCAGTGCTCCGGCCCGACGAACGGATCGAGCCTCTCGGCCCGCAGCGGACCGGCACTCCTGGCGAGGACGCCGCGAGCGATACCGAGGTGGACGCTGCACACGACGTCCGGGTTCGCCCGCGCGATGTCGAGGAACGGGCAATGACGCAGGTGGATCGCCGAGCCGTCCGGCTCGACCTCCGGGGCGAACCTCAGATCGTCAAGATGCGCCTCGAGCTCGGCGAGCTGACGCAAGGCCGGGTCGTCCCCAGGGTCGCTGCGGGGGGCCGGGCGGCCCGGTGGCCACGAGGAGGCGAGCTCCTCGCCGGCGCGCGCCGCTGCCCTGGGGCGCGAGGTGACCCTCTTCCCGTACCCGTCGAGCAGGATCGCCATCAAGCTCGCGCGGAACCAGCTGTCGGCATCGGCGAGGGCTTCACGCTCGGCGGCCTCATAGAGCATGTGGGGTCGCCCACGCGATGTCCTGACCTCCGGCGTCTTTGTCGCGAACCGTCCGGCGACCAGGCGATCGAGATGCTCGCGCGCGGTGCTCTGGTGCAGACCCGTCGCTCCGGAGACCTCGACGAGGGTCAGGGGGCGACCGGCCTGCTGCAGGGCATGCAGGAGCGCGACCCGGCTCGGCGAGGCGAGCGTGCGGTACGCACTGACGGATCGACCAGTCACGGAACCCATTATTCGCGGGATCTCCCAGCACAAACCAGGACCCGGCGCCGGTAGCGTGGCGGGATGCTCTCCCCTCGCTCCCCATCGAAGGCGCCGACGAGGGACTCCGCATGAGCCTGTCGGTGGTGACGGACGCGCCGATCTCGGTGGATGCTCACCTGGCGGCGGTGGGCCACCCGGGAGCCGGGGCCGTCGCGCTGTTCGTCGGTCGGGTCCGTGACCACGACCCGTCGGCCGCAGG
>JBBRGX010000137.1:0-6743 GCA_038223605.1 Actinomycetales bacterium
CCCGGTCGTCGTGGTGGCGCATGCGGTGAGAAGTCAGCCGTTCAGGCGGCGACGTCGAGAAGCAAGCACGGCAGCTCCACCGACGCCTGCGAGCACCAGTGCGCTGAGAGCGACGCGCGAAGCGGTGCTCGAGCCAGCAGCGGTGCTGCCGTCACCCGTCGAGACCGCGCCCCGAGGGACCATCGTGACCTGGGGTGTCGGGGTGGGAGTCGGGGTGGGGGCGGCCGCGCACGTCGGCCTCGTGATGGTGTTCGCGTCCAGCGTCACCGAGCCGTTGCGGGCCAGGACCCGGCCCTCAACGGTCGCGCCGGTGTCGAGGGTGATGCTTGTCAACGACAGGATGTTTCCGAGGAAGCGTGAGCCGCTGCCGAGCGTCGCAGAGCTGGTGACCTGCCAGAAGACGTTGCAGGCCTGGGCGCCGTTGATCAGCGAGACGGTGCTGCCCGAAGCCGTGATGAGGGTGGACGCGGCGGTGAAGACGAAGACCGCGTTCGGGTCGCCCTGGGCGTCGAGCGTGAGCGTGTTGGTGATCCCGTAGGTCCCCGAGCTGTAGACACCGGGCAGGAGTGTCGTCCCGCCCAGCTCGGTGGGGATCGCCGTAGCGGGCGACTGACCCGCGGCGTTGAGGTAGGCGACGGTCAGATCGGCCTGGGCGCCCAGCGCGACGGCGTCGGCGTCGTGGACGGTGCCGCTCGGCTGTGTCACGGTGCCGAATCCGGTGATGTGGGGCGGCGCCGCGCCCGGGGACAAGCCCACATCACCACTGAGCGTGGTGGCTCCGGTGTTGGTGATCAGCTGGCCGGCCAGGACCACGAAGCTGTCGGCGGTACCGAGTGGCACCGGGGTGGCCGCCGCCTGAGCAGCACCTGGAAGCGCAACAAGGAGCGCCAAGGCCGCAGCTGAGGCGAGGCCGACGCGGACGTGTCGCCTGTCGGTCTGGAACGTGGGGCGCTTCATCTTCGATCCTTCGATCGTCTGACCTGTGTAGACCCGGACGGCGCCAGGGTGGCGTGTCGGTCGTCCTCTGGTGTCGTTGTTCGCGCGTCGGCCGACGCGGATCACGATCGACGCCTGACGAGCGTGCCGGAACTGGGCCCGAAGGGTCTCGGCCTGCGCTCGAAGGTGCTTTCTCCATCTCCATAGTAGGCGCTCCACCGGGCGTGACCCCGCGGCGAGGCCGTGCCCCGCGTCCACACCGCTGTTGGCTGCGGTTCGAGGTCCACCTGACGAGTCTCATGGTCCGCCCGGCAAGCATCCTTCCCGGCGCGGTCCGCGCTGGGACGGCCGCGGCCCGGCACTCGCCGATCCCGGTCACCCAGCGTCCTGGCACGACCAGGTCCGCGGAGTGTCCTGGCGTCACCTCGGCACCACGCCGCCCCACCTGAAGGCCGGGGCGGCATGTCCTCGCGTCGGGCGCCGACACTCGTGGGGATCTCCGCCCGAGGGTGGGAGGTGACGCCGGCCGCTGCTCCTCACGCGGTCAGCCGGGCCAGCACGGCGGGGACGCGACGATGCACGTCCGGGGCGATGGCCAGATCGAGCTCGGTGCAGATGTTCTTGGTGTGCCTGGCCACGGCCCCTTCGGAGACGAAGCGTTGGGCGGCGAGCGCGGCTCTCGAGCGCCCTTCGGCCATCAGGGCGAGCACCCCGCGCTCGCGCGGCGTCAACCGGTCGACCGGCCCCTGACGTTGACGGGTCATCAGGGAGGCCACCACCTCGGGGTCGAGGAAGGTCCCCCCGGCCGCCAAGCGGCGGCCGCCGCGCTGCCGCTCTCGTCCCTCGTGGTCCTCGCGCCGGCCGCGCCCGCCCTCGGCATGAGGATGCACCCCGCGAACCTGCGGACCCGGCCCGCATCGACTCCTGAGGTGCCGACCTCCACCGAGATCGCGGCGCTCTTCCCCGTCGAGGGGCCGAGGTCGGTGTGGTGGTGCGGGCAGCTGCTGACGGGCATGCCACCGTTGATGGTGCCCTCCACGGTCTCGCGCGCGAGCCGATCGCCACGGGCGACTTCGTCGGCTCCGGTCGGGAGCCGGTGCGGACGTCGGCAGACGGCACCGTCCGGGTGCTCGAGCTGGCGGTGACGTTCGACGGGTCCGACCCGCGCGTCGACGAGGCGGGCATGGTGCTGCGGGCGGGCCTGGTGCCGCCGCCCTCGACCGTCTCGGCGTGGAGTCCGCGGTCGGCGGGGGAGCCGCTCGGTCGCACGACGGCGGGCGTCGGCCTCGAGGCCGCCACTCTCATCGATGCGACGGCGATCCGCATGGTGATGCTGCCTCGATCCTCGTCCTGCTCGACGACCGCGCATGGGGGTCGCTCGCGCGCGCCGGGCCGCGCGGTGAGCAGGTCCTCGAGACGGTCGCCGGCTGGAGCCTTGACCGGGAGCTCGTCCGCAGCGAGCACGTGGCTCCTCAGGGTCCGGGCTTGGTCCGCGGCGGATCGCGGGGCGGGGCGTGAACGGGTGCTCACGGATACCCGACGGAGCGGTGCGGTCGGTGGCGATCCCCGAGCCCAGCGACCGGCCGGCCACCCGTCGACCTGGACGCGTGGCCCGCCGTGGTCGATGCTCTCCTGATGGTCACCATCGACGAGCAGGGCCGCCCCGAGCCGCTGATCACCGCCGACGAGGTCACGACTCTGCTCGGGTTCCTCGACTTCCAGCGTGCGACGCTCGAGTGGAAGACCCGCGGGCTCGACGCCACAGGGCTCAGCACCACGATCCACCCGACGACGATGACCCTTGGCGGGATCGTCAGCCACCTGTCGTGGGTGGAGGAGTACTGGTTCACATGGGTGCTGCTCCAGCGCCGACCGGCGTCGCCCTGGGACACCGTCGACTGGGAGAACGACCAGGACGCGGACTGGCACCGTGCCCCCGGGCTCGAGCCGGACGCGCTGCGGGCCGTGTGGCAGGAGTCCGTCGCGCGCTCGCGGGCCTCGGTCGCCGAGGCGCTCGCCGACGGCGGCCTCGACCGGCGGGCCACCCTCGTGGGCGACGACCCGCCGCCGAGCCTGCGCTGGATCGTCGTGCACATGATCGAGGAGTACGCGCGGCACAACGGCCACGCCGATCTGCTGCGCGAGGCGGTCGACGGCCAGACGGGGGAGTAGCGGCTGCGCTCAGCCCCAGCACAGGCAGAACGGGTGCCCGGCCGGGTCGGCATAGACCTGGAAGCCCTGCGCCGCGTCCAGGTCTGCCGCCCGCAGCAGCGGTGCGCCGAGGGCCGTGACTTCCTCGTGGGCCGAGCGGATGTCGGCGACGAACAGGTCCAGGTGGATCTGCTGCTGCTCGCCGTCCGGCCAGTCGGGCTGGACGTGGTTCGGCGCCAGCTGCACCCCGATCCGCGGCTGCCCCTCGACGCGGACCGTGTGCCAGTCGTCCTCGGCATCGACGGTGCCGCCTAGCAGTCCGGCCCAGAAGGTGCTCACTGCGCTCAGGTCGGCGGCGTCCAGGACGACGATCGTCTTCGTGATCTCCATGGGGGCATCGTGGCACCGGCGTCAGACGGGGTCCAGGGCCCCACCAGGGGAGGCGTGCCGTCCCGCCGAGGGGGAGAATCCGTGGCCCAGCGCCCTCGGCGGTCCCTCACCATCGCTCACTCACGAAGCGCGTAGGTGAGGATCGCGTTCCCGGCGCTGGTGATCGTGCTGTCCACGAGGCGGAGCCGGGTCAGCGGGACGGACTCGTCGAACAGTCGACGGCCGTCGTTGGTGACCACGGGGTGCATCGTCAGGGTGAGCGCGTCGACGAGGCCGGCGACGAAGAGCGAGCGGATCGTGTCCACGCCACCCGCGACGGAGATGCCACCGCCCTCCTGCTCACGCAGGGCCGAGACGTAGGCGATCGGGTCGCCGTCGATCACGGTGCTGTTCCACGGGAGGTCGCCGGACAGCGTCGAGGAGATGACGTGCTTGCGCACCGGGTTGATCCACCGGGCGAACGGGTCGTCGGCACCGGCGGCGGGCCAGTATCCCGACCACTCCTGCCAGAGCTTGCGGCCGATCACCACGTCGGTGACGGGGCTGATCGTCGAGGCCATCAGCTCGCCCTCCTCCGGGCCGAAGGAGTCGAACTGGAACAGGTTGGGGCTCTCGACGACTCCGTTGGCGGAGGAGAAGAGGTGCGCTGTGGTCCTACGGCTCATGGCGATGCCCTTTCGGTGCGGTGCGGTGCGGTGAGACGACGCGGGGTAGACGACGCGGGGGAGGGAAACTCGTCGGTGCGGGTGGAGGGTCGTCCCTGTGGTCGCTCGTCATCCCCCCGGGAGCCGGCTGCTCCCGGCTCGCGGATCTCCGTCGGCAGGCCGAACGCGGTGAACACGCCCGGCCCCATGAAGTGGGTGATCGCACTGATCCGGCCCTCAGTGGTCTCGAGCACGTGCAGCGCGAACGGCTCCCACCGCCCGTCCCCGACGTCGTGGTAGACGCCGACCGCTGGCCCGCCGTTGGCGAGGGTGGGCAGGGTGCGCGAGTTCCGGCACACCTGGCCAGGGCCGCGCCACCAGCGCTCGATCTGCGCGGTGCCGCTGAGCCACAGCTCGTACGGCGGCATGCTGAAGGTGGCGTCCTCGGCCAGGAGCCGGACGAGGCGGTCGACGTCGTAGGCCTCGAAGGCGGTGACGTACTCGAGCAGCAGACGCGCGTGCGCGGCGTCGTCGCTCGGCGACAGGGCGGTGCCCGCCTCGTGCGACGCGAGCGTCGTGCGGGCGCGCGCCAGCGCGGAGTTCACCGAGGTGACGGTCACGCCGAGCAGGTCCGCGCACTCCTGCGCCGACCACGCGAGCACATCGCGCAGCAGGAGGACGACGCGCTGGCGCGGTGGCAGCACCTGCAGCGCTGTGACGAACGCGAGCCGGATCGACTCCCGCAGGACGGCTGCCTCGGCGGGGTCGTCGACCCGCGGCAGGTACGCGTCGGCGATCGGGCCGACCCAGGTCGCCTCGGGCCGCACCGTCAACGTGCTCGCGTCCGCCGGGACGGAGCCGGGGGCGCTCAGGTCCATCGGGAGCGAGCGCCGTTGCGGTGCGCGTCGCATGTCGAGGCAGATGTTCGTCGTGATCCGGTAGAGCCAGGTGCGCAGCGACGAGCGCTCGGCGAAACCCTCCGCGTGCTGCCATGCGCGGAGCATCGTCTCCTGCACGGCGTCCTCGGCCTCGGCGTAGGACCCGAAGTAGCGGTAGCAGTAGCCGATGAGCTCAGCGCGGTACGTCGCGGCACGGGCTTCGAGCGTCGCGGTCTCGGCCATCGGACGATGCTAGCGAGCGCCGCGGCGGTCGTCGCGGCTGCCGGACGGGTCGTCCGTCGGCGCGTCGGGGGCGGGTGACCGCCACCTGTGGGAGCGGTCAGCGCAGCAGCAGCGGCGCGAGCGCGTCCAGCTTCGCCTGCTGCGGGGTGACCCAGTCGTCCTGCACGAGCCCGCCCGTGTCGCCCGAGTTGGGGTTGTAGGACCAGTACCCGAAGCTGAAACCGCCGTCGTGCAGGTACGGGACGAGGCGGGCGAGCCACGTCCGGTCGGAGTCGGTCTCGTCGCGCGTGCCGAACTCGCCGACGAGGACCGGTGCGATGCCCTCCTGCACCAGGTAGCCCCAGTGGGCGTCCCAGATCGGGCGCAGGTTCTCTGGATAGGTCGGCGCGGTGAACCACGGCTGCGGATAGACGCTTGCGGGGTACTCGTGCGCGGAGTAGACGACCCGGTTCGGGATGCTGAGGGAGATCGGGTGGGTGCGGACGTCCGACAGCCCCCCGCCCCACCAGGTGGACGTGCCGTCGCCCATCCGCTCGACGCCCTCGACGACGATGAGCCAGCTCGGCTGGACGGCGAGGATCGCGTCGCCTGCGCGGGTCGCCGCCGCCGCCCAGTCGTGCGTCGCCTCGCCGCACCCCCAGCAGGCCGAGCCGTGCGGCTCGTTGTGCAGGTCGGCTCCGATGACCGTGGGCTCCTCGCGGTAGCGCTCGGCGAGCAGCACCCAGTCGTCGATCCAGCGCTGCTCGGGGTAGGCGTCGGTGTACCAGAGCTCGGACTGCTGGTCGTATCCCGGACGGTGGCGGTCGAGCAGCACCGTCATGCCGCGGGCCTTGGCGCCGGCGACGACCGCGTCCATGATCTCGAGGGCGCTCTTGCCCGTGAGGTCGGGGTTCTTGTTCTCGTCGATGCCGTTCGGCGCTGCCCCGTCGATGCACTGGTTGGACCACGGCAGCCGGATCGTGGTGAACCCGAAGCCGCGGATCTGGTCGAGGATCTCGCCGAGCGAGCGGCTCCACAGGCCGTGCGGCGCGCAGGTGCTGGTCTCGAGCCCGAACCAGTTGACGGCCTTGAGGACGACGGTCCTTCCGTCGCTGTCGACGATCGCGGCCTGGTCCGTGGCCAGGAAGCCTGCCCCCGTCGGCACCGCAGCGCCGGGTGCGCTCGGCGGCGCCGAGGCGGCGGCGGCGGACGGTGTCATCGATGGGCTGGACGGTGCGGGCGTCGTGGCCGAGCCGGCCGTCGTCGGTGCGGAGTCATCGCCTCCACTGAGCAGGCCGGCGCCGGCCAGGCCGATCGCCATGCCGACGAGCAGCGCGGCAGCAAGTGCCCCGATCCACGAACCGCGCCGTCGCCCGGAAGCCTGATCGGTCGGGGTCGACCTGGGCGGGCGGGGCGCAGGGATCGGCGGGATCGGCCCGGTCGCGTCGTCTGACATGTGCCCAGGGAACCATGCGACGACGACGGGTGGGTCGGGCCGCCGCATGGCGGCCTGGGCTCCTCG
>JBBRGX010000138.1:0-6719 GCA_038223605.1 Actinomycetales bacterium
GCGGGGACCGCATGCCACAGTCGCGAGAGCGGGACCTCCCCGACGATCGCGATCGTCGCGGCGTGCAGCATCTCCGCGACCTCGGGGCCGACGAAGGTCGCACCGACGATCACGCCACGGTCCTCGTCGACGACGAGCCGCACGCGGCCGCTCGCCGTGTCCCCCATGACCGAGGTGCCCGCCGCCGAGCCGAGCTCGACGTCCAGGCACCGGACCGACAACCCGTCAGCGATCGCCTGCGCCTCGGTGCGGCCGACCCAGGCCACCTCGGGTCGGGTGAAGACCACCTGGGTGACCGCGGCCGTGTCGGCATCCGCGCGCCACCGGCTGAAGGCCTCGTCGCTCACCGCGCCACCGTCGCCGGCCGCGCCGAACCGGGCTGCCACGACGTCCCCGGCGATCCGGGCGTCGTACTTGCCCTGATGGGTCGTCGCGGTCCGCCCGGTCACGTCGCCGACGGCGAACAGCCAGCCCGCGGCGACCCCCGTCACCTGCAGGTGCGCATCGACCACCAGGGGCCGGCCGGGCGTCAGGCCGATCGTCTCCAGGCCCAGGTCGCCCGTCCGTGGGCGGCGTCCCGTCGCGACGAGGACCTCCTCGGCCTGCAGTGTGGCGCCGCCCTCCATGGCGAGCGTCACGCCCGCCCCGTCCCGCTCCACGGAGGTCACCTCGGTCGACAGACGCAGGTCGACACCGAGCTCGCGCAGCGCCTGCCCGAGGGCGTCTGAGGCGAAGGGCTCGGCCGCCGCCAGCACGCGCTCCCCGCGGACGACGAGGGTCACGGCGCAGCCGAGGTCGGTGTAGGCGGTCGCCATCTCGACGCCCACCACGCCCCCGCCGATGATGACGAGCGAGGCCGGGACCTCGTCGGCCGACGTCGCCTCGCGGCTGCTCCACGGCAGGGCGGTGGCCAGTCCACGGGTCGGCGGCACGACGGGCTCGCTCCCGGTGGCGACGATGACGGCATGGCGCGCGACGAGCGTGACGGAGTCGTCATCGCTCGTCACCTCGACCCTGCGCGGGCCGATGAACCGCGCGTTCCCGCGGACGAGGTCGATCCCGGTGCTCTCGAGCCAGCCCACCTGCGAGGCGTCGTCCCAGTCATGGGTGAAGGCGGTGCGCCGAGCGAGCGCTGCCGCCACGTCGAGGGTGCCGGTGACCGCTGCGGCTGCCCCGGGGACGTCGCGGGCCGCAGCGAGCACGGCGCCCGGCCGCAGCAGCGCCTTCGACGGCATGCAGGCCCAGTAGGAACACTCCCCGCCGACCAGCTCCGCCTCGACGACGGCGACGCTCAGGCCGGTGCGGCCCGCACGGTCGGCGGCGTTCTCCCCCACCGCGCCCGCCCCGATGACGACGACGTCGTACGTCCGTTCCTGTGCCATGGCTGCTCCCCCGGTCGGTGAGCCACCATCGTGGCGCGCCTGGTGCTGCCGGGCACCTCGGCGCGGCCACCTGAGCACAGACGGTGTTCCGAGCCTCTCCCGGCGATCGCCGGCACCGCGGAGCACCGAGCCGGACCGAGCCCGCGGCGCGGCTCCACGGCGTGCCGCTCAGGATGTCGCAGCTGCGAGCGCCGCCTGGAACGTCGCGAGGTTCGAGGCACCCGTCGTGAAGCTCTCCGTCGCAGCCGAGATCGCCGTGAGCACGGTGATCGGGGCAGCGGCGCCGTGCGCGAGCGAGGGCACGATGGTGTCGCGACCGAATGCGGTCATCGTCGCCTGCTGGTACGGGCTGAAGTCCGCAGGGTTCGCGTCGGTACGGGCCGGGATCGATCCCTTCGCCTGGTTGAACGCCGTCTGTCCCTCGAGCGAGCTCACGGTCTGGAGCCAGTCCTTGGCGCCCGCCGGGTTCGGCGCACCGACGGGAAGGGTGAAGGAGTCGGCGAGGAACCCGAACATGCCGACAGAACCGGGTACCGGGAAGTAGACGTAGTCCGTGCCGGCGACCTTGTGCTGCTCCTCGAACGCCGCCACCGCCCAGTCCCCCATCACGTTGTAGGCGGCGTCGCCGGTGATCACCCGCTGGATCGCGTCGGGCCAGTCGAGCCCGTCTCGGTCCGTGTTGGTGTAGGTCATGAGCTTCTGGAAGTCCGTGAGCGCGGCCGTGACCTCGGTGCTCGTCCAGTCGGTGGTGCCGTCCCAGAGACCTGCGTAGCCGGCGGCACCGAGGTCGGACATCAGCACGGTCTCGAGGAGGTTCACCTGGGTCCAGGTCGTCCCGACCGACAACGCCGTCGTCCCCGTGGCCTTCACCGCATCGAGTGCGACGAACCACTCCCGGATGCTGGGGTAGGTCGCCTCCGGGTCGACGCCGGCGGCCCTGAGCACGGCGGGGTTCGCCCAGACCATGTTGGAGCGGTGGATGTTGGAGGGGATCGAGTAGATCTTGCCGTGCACCTGCAGCAGCCTGAGCAGGTCGGACGGGAACTTCTTGCGGAGGTCGAACTCGTCGTACAGCGGGCTGATGTCCTGGAGCTGACCCGAGTCGATGTAGCCGGTCAGCTCCTTCCCGGCGTGCGCCTGGAACGTGTCGGGCGGGTCGCCCGAGTCGAGCCGCGCCTGAAGGCGATCCTTGGCCGCCGAGCCGGCACCTCCGGCGACGGCACCGTTCACGAACCTGTCGTCCGGGTGCTGCGCCGTGAACACGGCGACGAGGGCGTCAAGGCCGACCTTCTCTGAACCCGAAGCCCACCAGGTGAAGACTTCGACGCCGCCACCGCGATCAGGAGGGTCGACGGGAGTGGCCGAGCAGGCCGTAACGCCCAGGGCCACGGCGAGGAGTGCCCCGACGATCGCGGTGCGCCGCATCAGGACCCCTCATCACAGACTCGCTGGAACCACCGGACCGGCGCGTCGTTGCACCGCGACGTCGCAGTGTACCGAGACGCGATCTGCCCGGACGTCCGATCGCATCGGCGCCGATCCCTCACCCCTGGGCGAGTCTCGTCGATTGGCAATCGTGACCGACCGCCGCAGACGTCGTCCAGGCTCACGCCTGTTCGCGATGTACGCTGCCGCGAGCCTGGTCCCCCTGGCGATGCTCGGCCTGGTGCTCGTCCGCAACTACCAGACCGGTGGGCTCGAGCACGGCCGCGACCAAGGCCGCGCTCAGGCGGCGGTCATCGCGGAGATGGCTGTGACCCCCGCCCTCAGGGGGCTCGACCTGTCCGAGGGCCTGAGCACAGACGAACGCGCCCGGCTGCGAACGGCGACCGACCTCTCCATCTTCAGCGGCTCCGTCAGCCACCTGCGCCTGCGCACCTTCGCCGGCGACGTCGCGTTCTCCGACGACGACAGCGAGGTCGACGTCGTCCCGGTCTCCGACCACGCATTCCAGACCGCAGCCGACGGCGGCACCGACGTGCGCATCGTGGACGCGCGCGACTCGACGCGCGACATCCGCGTGCTTCAGCCGGTGATCTCGGCCTCGACCGGACGCGCCACGGGTGTCCTCGAGCTGTACCTGCCGTACGACGCCATTGCCGCCAAGGTGCAGGCGGGGACCACCGGGGCGATCCGGCGGCTCGGCCTCGGTCTGCTCGGGCTCTACGGCGTGCTCGCTCTCATCTCCTGGTGGACCACTCGCTCGCTGCGCCGGCACGCCGCCGCCAACGAGCACCAGGCCCTGCACGACCCGCTGACCGGCCTGCCCAACCGCGAGCTGTTCCGGCGGACCATGGAGGACGCGCTCACCGACAGCAACCGAGCACAGCCGGGCGCACTCGTCCTCGTCGACCTCGACCACTTCAAGGAGGTCAACGACACCCTCGGTCACCCCGCAGGGGACGAGCTCCTCCGGATCGTGGGCCGGCGACTCATCGAGGCGTTGCGCACCGACGACACCGTCGCCCGCCTGGGCGGAGACGAGTTCGGCCTCGTGCTCCCGGGGAGCAGCGATCGCGAGGAGACGGTCGCGCTCCTCAGCCGAGTGCGCCAGGACCTCGGTGCAGAGGTCATGCTCGGCGGTATCGGCCTCAGCGTTCAGGCGAGCTTCGGGGTGTCCTTCTACCCGCACGACGCCACCACACTGGAGGAGCTGCTCCAGCACGCGGATGCCGCCATGTACCAGGGGAAGCACGGGCCGACGGGCATCGTCGTGCACGAGCCCGCCCGGCCGCGGCAGGCGACACACGCCCTCGCGATGCAGCGCGAGCTCCAGACCGCGTTGGAGCGGGACGAGCTCGTCCTCTACTACCAGCCCAAGATCGACCTCACGACGGGCCGCGCGGGCTGCGTCGAGGCGCTCGTGCGATGGCAGCATCCCGACCGCGGACTGCTCCCCCCTGCCGAGTTCCTCGCCGTCGCCGAACGCTCGGAGCTCATCGACTCACTGACGGCGTGGGTCCTGCGGCGTGCCGTCGTCGACTACACGGCATGGTCGGCTGCGGGTCACGACTGGACGGTCGCGATCAACGTCTCGGCCCGCAACCTCACCTCGCTGCAGTTCGCCGACGACGTCGCACAGGTCCTGGACGAGGCGAGCATGCCGCCTGGCCGGCTGCAGATCGAGGTGACCGAGACAGCGCTCGCGTTCGACACGGAGATCGCGTGCGACGTGGTCCGTGCGCTCTCGGCGCACGGGATCTCGATCGCGATCGACGACTTCGGCGTCGGGTACACCAGTCTGTCCCAGCTGCGGAGCCTCCCGGTGTCCGAGATCAAGATCGACCGGGAGTTCGTGATGGGGCTGCCCGGTAGCGAGCAGGACCGCGCCATCGTGCGCTCGGTCGTCGACCTCGCCCACAGCCTCGGGTGCCAGGTCACCGCCGAGGGCGTCGAGTCCCAGGACGTCGCCGACTGGCTCGTCGACGCCCGATGCGATCACGGCCAGGGCTACCTGTGGCTGCGCCCGGTGCCATGGCCGGACGTCGCCGCAGCGCTCGGCGGTCCCGAGCAGGCAGCGATGGCTCTCGACCATCTGAGGTGAACCGCCCTCACCTTCCGGCGACGTCGGCGTCCGCCGTGGCGGCCCGGCCGTTCCTGGCACCGCCGCCACGATGCTCGACCGACAAGGCGTCGGTCCGGGCACCGTCGCGAACGTCCTCGGGCACGCGGACCCCTCGACGACCGCGCCCGGTACCTGGGGCGCACGTCAGGGACATCCGCGGTTGCCGAGCCGCCGCAGGCAGCGCCGCAGTCGGCACGGAGTCGGGTGCGTGAGGACCGCGAGTCTCGTCAGCAAGTAGTCGATCTGATCGAGAGGGCCCCGGAGAGCGCGCATCCGACCCGAAGAAACCCCAGGTCAGGGGCCCAGCAAGTGCGCCATCAGGGACTCGAACCCCGAACCCGCTGAGTAGGCGTCCAGTGCTCATCTAGGGTCCGTCGAGCCTCCTGGAGCAGCCCTCTGAGCAGCAGATACGCTGGTCGCCGTCACGTCAGATCACCTTGGATCACGGGGCTTCTAGTGGCGTGTCACATAAGTTCCTCATGTGTTCAGTGGGACACTGGGGGCATGCCGAATCGGGTGAGGGTCTTGGCGGTTTCCGATGCTGACCGGGTCGAGCTGGCCCGCCGGGTGCGGGCGAAGGGCTCACCCGCGCGGGTGGTGGAGCGGGCCCGGATCGTGCTGCTGGCTGCCGACGGGGTGCCGGGTAAACAGATCGCGGCCCGGGTGGGCTGTGCGGAGCCGACGGTGGTGATGTGGCGTTCGCGGTTCGCCGAGCGGGGCCTGGCCGGTCTGGTCGATGCGCCGCGGTCGGGCAAGCCGGCCACGATCGGCCAGGCCGTGCGCGATGAGATCTTGTCGATCACGTTGACCGAGCCGCCGGTCGAGCTGGGGATCACGCACTGGTCCTCGCGGTTGCTCGCCGATCGGCTGCGCCGCGCGGGCAAGCCGGTCTCCCACGCCACGGTGGCGCGGGTGTGGAAGCACTTCGGGATCCAGCCCCACCGGCTGGGGACGTTCAAGTTCTCCACCGACCCCGAGCTGGAGGCCAAGGTCCGCGACATCGTCGGGCTCTACCTGGACCCCCCGGACAAGGCCGTGGTGCTGTGCGTGGATGAGAAGTCCCAGATCCAGGCACTGGACCGCACCGCCCCGATGCTCCCGGTCCGCCCCGGGCTGCCGGCCTCACGCACCCACGACTACGTCCGCCACGGCACCACGACACTGTTCGCGGCGCTCGAGGTCGCCACCGGGAAGGTCACCGACGCCTGCTACGACCGGCACCGCCACACCGAGTTCTTGCGGTTCCTCAAGCAGGTCGCCAAGGCCTACCCCAGGGTCAAGCTGCACGTCGTGGCCGACAACTACGCGACCCACAAGCACCCCGCGGTCAAGGCATGGCTGGCGAAGAACCCGCGGATCACGATGCACTTCACCCCGACGTCGGGGTCCTGGATGAACCTCGTGGAGGTCTTCTTCGGGATCATCACCCGCCAGGCCATCCGCCGCGGCACGTTCACCTCCGTCGCTGACCTCCAGGTCGCGATCGGCACCTACATCGACGCCTGGAACGAACGCTGCGAACCGTTCCACTGGGTCAAGGACGCCGACACCATCCTCGCCAAAGCAACCCGGCCCAAGCCCCCGAACACACAAGACACGTCCGTTACACGCCACTAGCAGTTGGGTACGACCCGACGGGCTCAAGTCGATCGGCGGCCCGGCGGGATGAATCGCGGGCTACAGTGGCCCCCCGCATGCCCTCTGTCGCCTAGACCCCCGACCTCGGACCGCTCCAGGCAGTCAGCCGGCGCCTCTTTGCTCCTTCCCCGGCA
>JBBRGX010000139.1:0-6695 GCA_038223605.1 Actinomycetales bacterium
GCCCCCGGCGCTGAGCTGCACCACCGCAGAGCCGCACAACGCCCGGCCCACGGCGCGAGCTCGATCGACCCCGGTCAGGCCCGGACCCCTACGCTGGGGCCGGGCCTGACCGGTGCCCGAGGGAGGGACCCATGGAGCTGACCGTCGCGACGATCGGCCGCGCACGCGGACTGCGCGGTGAGGTGGCGCTCGACGTGCGCACCGACAACCCCGAGCGGCGGTTCGCCGCCGGGGCGGTGCTCGAGACCCGTCCCGACCGCGGTCCGCTGACCGTGCTGCGCACCCAGGCCGCGAGCGGGACCTGGTTCGTCACCTTCGACGGCGTCGAGGACCGCACGGCCGCCGAGTCCCTGCGGGGGCTCGAGCTGGTCGTCGTGGAGGACTCCTCGGACGAGGAGGACGCGTGGTACCCCCACGAGCTGACCGGGCTTCGCGTGGAGAGGCTCGACGGCACCCTCGTCGGTGAGGTGATCGGCCTGGAGCACATGCCGGCCCAGGACACCCTGCTGATCCGCGAGGTCGACGGTGCCCGCACGCTGATCCCGTTCGTCCGGGCGATCGTTCCGGTCGTCGACGTCCCCGGCGGCCGCCTCGTCATCGACCCGCCGCTCGGGCTGCTCGCGGTCGACGGTGACGTCGACGACCTCGACGGTGACCCCGACCCCGACGAGGACTGACGTGCGCATCGACGTCGTCTCGATCTTCCCCGACTACCTCGCCCCGCTCGAGCTCTCCCTGGTGGGCAAGGCGCGCCAGTCCGGGATCCTCGATCTTCGCGTGCACGACCTGCGCTCCTGGGCGACGGATCGCCACCACACCGTCGACGACTCCCCGCTCGGCGGTGGCGCAGGGATGGTGATGCGCGCCGACGTCTGGGGTGCGGCGCTCGACGCGATCCTCGCGGACGCGGAGCCTGGCGACGTCGAGCTCCTCGTCCCGACACCCTCCGGTGAGGTGTTCACCCAGCGCACCGCCGAGCGGCTCACCCAGCGCGAGCACCTGGTCGTCGCCTGCGGCCGCTACGAGGGCATCGACGCCCGGGTCGCGGAGCACTACCGCTCGCTCGGTGTCGCGGTGACCGAGCTCTCCTTGGGCGACTACGTGCTCAACGGGGGAGAGGTGGCGGCGCTCGTCGTCGTCGAGGCCGTCGCCCGGCTGCTGCCCGGAGTCGTCGGCAACCCCGAGTCGCTCGTCGAGGAGTCGCACGGTGCGGCCGGCCTCCTGGAGTACCCCGTGTTCACCCGGCCGCCGCAGTGGCGCGGTCTCGACGTCCCGTCGGTGCTCCTCTCGGGTCACCATGCGAAGATCGCGCGCTGGCGCCGGGACCAGTCGCTGGCCCGCACGGCGCGGCGCCGGCCCGATCTCCTCGCGGCGCTCGACCCCGACGGGCTCGACCGCAAGGACCGGGAGCTGCTCGACTCGCTCGATGACGGTCGCGGGGAGCCGGGGCTCCCGGGGCTCCCGGGGCGGTGACGTCGCCCGGCGCTCCTCGGCTGTGGCAGACTGGTCGGTCGGTGTGCGTCGGCTGCGTCTCTGCCACAGGGGAGGCGGCTACGGCCGCAGGACGCACCCGACCTCATGACCGAGTGGCGGCCGTCCGCGGCACGCCCGATGACGTCCTGACCTGTGTGCAGGACGAAGGAGACACATGCACATCCTCGACTCCGTCGACGCGGCCTCGCTGCGCGACGACGTCCCCGACTTCCGCGCCGGCGACACCCTCAAGGTGAACGTCAAGGTCGTCGAGGGCACCCGCTCTCGCGTCCAGGTCTTCCAGGGCGTGGTCATCCGTCGCTCCGGCGGTGGCGTCCGCGAGACCTTCACGGTTCGCAAGATCAGCTTCGGCGTCGGCGTCGAGCGCACGTTCCCGGTGCACTCCCCGTCGCTGGAGTCCATCGAGGTCGTCACCCGTGGTGACGTGCGCCGCGCGAAGCTGTACTACCTGCGCAAGCTCCGCGGCAAGAAGGCCAAGATCAAGGAGAAGCGCGAGACCCACGGCGCTCGCTGAGCGAGCCGCCGGCGTCCTGCGTGACGTCTCGTCGCACGGGCGGTCTCCCCTCGGGGAGGCCGCCCGTCGGCGTCCCGGTCGACGGTCGTGGTGGCGGCCGGACCGGGCCGGGCGTGGCAGAGTGTCCGCGTGACTTCCCCGCGCCGCCACGTTGCGTCATCGACCGCCGAGCGCCGCGCGGGCGGCGGGTGGACGTCCGTCGTGCGCGAGACGGGCATCATCCTGGTCAGCGCGATCGTGCTCTCGCTGATCATCAAGACCTTCTTCGCCCAGGCGTTCTTCATCCCGAGCGGCTCGATGGAGAACACCCTCCTCGTGGGTGACCGCGTGATGGTCACCAAGCTCGCGCCGGGGCCGTTCACCGTTCACCGCGGCGACATCGTGGTCTTCAAGGACCCGGGCAACTGGCTCGACCCCGTCGCGCCGAAGCCCCAGAACGCCGTGCAGCACGCCCTGACCTCCGCCCTGACCTTCATCGGCCTGCTTCCGCAGGACTCGGGCGAGCACCTGATCAAGCGGGTCATCGGGGTCGCGGGTGACCATGTCGAGTGCTGCGACGCGCAGGGGCGCCTGATGGTCAACGGGAAGGCGATCGACGAGCCCTACATCGCCGCCGGATCCATCCCGAGCCAGATCGACTTCTCCGTCGTCGTGCCGGCCGACTCGGTGTGGGTCATGGGTGACAACCGCCAGGACTCAGCCGACTCCCGGTTCCACCAGGGCAACCCCGGCGGCGGGAGCGTGCCGATGAACGACGTGGTCGGGGTCGCCTTCGTCACCGTCTGGCCCGTGGACCGGATGACCCTTCTCCGCAACCCTGGTCCCACCTTCGCTGACGTCCCCGTCGCGGGGCCGTGACCGCTGTCCGGCGCCCGGACCTGCGGGTCGAGCGTGGCCTGCTCCGTGCCGGGGCTCGCGTCGTGGTCGGGATGGATGAGGTCGGGCGTGGTGCCCTCGCCGGCCCGGTGTCCGTCGGCGCCGTCGCGGTCGACCTGAGCACCCGGACCTGTCCCACCGGCGTCGCCGACTCCAAGATGCTGCGCCCCGCCGCGCGGCGGGCGCTGCTGCCCGCGCTCGGCCGATGGGGCCTCGCGCGCTCCGTCGGGCACGCCTCGGCCGCGGAGATCGACGAGGTGGGGATCATCGGCGCGTTGCGTCTTGCGGGCCGACGGGCACTGGCGGCGATGGTGATCCACGTCGACCTCGTGCTCCTGGACGGCTCGCACGACTGGCTGAGCAGCGAGGCGACCCTGTTCACCGATGACGAGCCCGACCAGCCGCCCGTGCGCACGCTCGTCCGCGCTGACCAGCGGTGCTCATCGGTCGCCGCAGCGAGCGTCCTGGCCAAGTGCGAGCGCGATGCCATCATGATCGCGAACGATGCCTGCTGGCCCGGGTACGGGTGGGCCGGGAACAAGGGCTACGGCGCCCCCGAGCACCTCGAGGCTCTTGCAGCGCTGGGGCCGAGCGGCCTTCACCGGCTCAGCTGGCGGCTCCCCGGGGTCGCCGGTCCGCAGGCTCTCGAGCTCCGTGCCGGCCGGGCCGAGGCGCCGGCGGACGGCACGGACGCAGGGAGCCCGGCCCGATGGTCCATGATGGACCGGTGAGCGCCGAGGACCTGGAGAACTACGAGACCGAGATGGAGCTCGCGCTCTATCGCGAGTACCGGGACGTGGTGAACCTCTTCGCCTATGTCGTGGAGACGGAGCGTCGCTTCTACCTCGCGAACCAGGTGGACCTGCAGGTCCGCTCTGCCGCGGGTGAGGTCTACTTCGAGCTCACGCTCGGCGACGCCTGGGTCTGGGACGTGTACCGCTCGGCGCGGTTCGTGCGTGCGGTCCGGGTCGTCACCTTCAAGGACGTGAACGTCGAGGAGCTCGCGAAGGCGGACCTGGACGTTCCCGACGGGGGCACGTTCCGGCGCTGAGCCGCGCGCGGCCGGCTGCTGCCTGGGGACGCGGCTCCGTCCAGGCCGCGACATGGTTCGGTCCAGGGTGAGCGGAGCAACGATCCCCAGCGATCGTCGGCCGGCGTTGTCCCCATGGCCGCCGAACCCGCGCCCTGCCTGCGGTCGCCGTACCCGACGGTTGTCGTCGGAGGTGGTCCGATGAGGGCAAAGGACGCAGTCGGCCGATACGGCGAGAACGTCGCCGCGGCGCACCTGAGCGCTGCGGGATGGCAGCTGCTCGACCGCAACTGGCGCGGACAGGGCGGCGAGCTCGACATCGTCGCGCTCCACGGGGACGTCCTGGTGGTGGTCGAGGTCAAGACGCGATCCGGAGACGGGTTCGGGCACCCCGCCGAGGCGGTCACCGAGCTCAAGCTCGCTCGTCTGCGTCGGCTGACCGGGCAGTGGCTCGCCGGGCATGACGTCCGGCCGCGCAGCGTGCGGATCGATGTGATCGCGGTCCGCACGGCCCGGGCCGGTGCGGCACAGGTCGAGCACCTCGTCGGTGTCTGGTGACCGGCCTCGGCCGAACCTTCGGGGTCTCGCTCGTCGGGCTCACAGGGCACCTCATCGAGGTGGAGGCGCACCTGGCCGCCTCCGTGCCGAGCTTCGCGCTGGTCGGGCTGCCCGACGCCTCGCTCGCCGAGTCGCGCGACCGGGTCCGTGCAGCGGTCCACTCCACCGGGATCCCGTGGCCCCAGCGACGGATCACCGTGAACCTCTCCCCGGCGAGCCTGCCGAAGTCCGGCTCCGGCTTCGACGTGGCCATCGCTGTCGCCACCCTTGCCGGAGCGGGAGTCGTCGCCCCGTCGGCGGTGGCCGGCATCGTCCATCTCGGCGAGCTCGGGCTCGACGGCCGCCTGCACCCGGTCAGGGGAGTGCTCCCGGCTGTCGCGGCCGCCGTCGCCGCCGGCCGTACGCGAGTCCTCGTCCCGGCCGCGAACCTCGCCGAGGCCAGGCTGGTCCCCGGTGCCGACGTCACCGGTGCGAGCTGCCTCGCCCAGGTGCTCGCCTCCTACGGTGCGCAGGTCGAGGTCCCGCAGATGGCTCCGCCGGCCCTCGCGGTGCCGGTGCCACGGCTCCCGTCACCCGACCTCGCCGACGTGCTCGGGCAGCAGGCGGCCCGGTGGGCGCTGGAGGTCGCCGCGGCCGGCGGTCACCACCTCTTCCTCGTCGGGCCACCGGGGACGGGCAAGACGATGCTGGCCTCGCGGCTGCCCTCCCTCCTTCCCGATCTCGATGACCACGATGCGGTCGAGGTCACGGCGATCCACTCGGTCGCCGGCACCTTCGACCCCGGTGGCGGCCTGATGCGGCGACCTCCCTTCGAGGATCCTCACCACACCGCGACGCCCGCCTCCGTGGTCGGTGGTGGGTCAGGGATGCCCCGGCCCGGCGCGGCCTCCCGCGCCCATCGGGGGGTGCTGTTCATGGACGAGGCGTGGGAACGGTAGGTACCTCGGATCACGCGGTGGCAGGCGACGCCGTAGTGCGACGAACTCGATCAAGGCATGCGACGCGGTGAACGGCTTCGCTCAACGGAATCCGGCGCGCGCGAACGGGTGAATCGCGAACTGGCGCATACACGGGCAGTGACCTGCGTGAACGGAGGTCCAGGCTCGTCGACAGCAGGCTCACCAGCCTGCTGACCCCTCGGCGCAAGCCGGCGAATGGCTGATCATGAAGCGATCGCTGTCCCGGCCGCGCGCTCCAATCAAGACATGCGCCGAGACCTGCTCACTGACCCGACGACCTACCCCGTCACCGGTGCCACGATGACCGTGGCCGACGTGCGCCCTGATCTCCGGCCTGGTGACCGGTGGCGGGTTGCCCAGGGGCTGGGCACCGATCTGTACGTGCTGAGCGGCCAGCACGCCGTGCACCGGTGCCCTGCTGTGTACGTCGGGATCACTGAGGACCTGAAGGGTCTTGGTCAGCGACCGGCCGACTCGTTGCGACGGTGGGCGCTGCAAACTGGGCTGCTCCGCGCTGAGCGGGTCGCGCTCATTCGGCTTGTGACCCGCCCGACCAGAGCCGGACTTGAACTGATCGAGAAGCGACTGATCCGGAGGGCGAACGCCTCCGGGGTCATTGCGCTGAACACCATCAGCGGCGCACCCACTGCCACGAAGCGTCTGGGATCGCGGGCGACGGCTGTCGCGGCACATGGTGACGCGCTGTGGGGTGACGTGCACCGCCTCGTTCTGGACGGTGCTCAAGGGTCGTTGACCATCCCAGCCTCGACGGCGTCGGAGACGGCCGTGCGCGCGGTGCTCGACGCGGATGGGCCCGTCGACACCCCGGGCGTCGTGGCCCTGCTGCGCCGCATCGCACCGCGACACGGGATGACGCCCGAGTCGAGTGTGCGGCGCGACCTCTCGGTGTTGGAACAGCGCACCGCTGGTGCACCCCGGGTCCGAGTCCTGCACCACGACCGGCGCGCGTACTTCTACCCCGGTCACCTCACCGAGCAGGACGCGCTCAATGAGGTCGCCGGCTGGTGAGTGAGGTGATCGGTCAGGTTCTGACGCGAGATGGCCTTGCCGCGGCAGGGCGGGCGCCCAGGGGTTGGTGCGGTCGTGAAGAGCGACCCGCGCACGGGCCACCAGGCCTGTGTGTGCCCAACCCAGGGAGGCCCGATGTCCACCCCAACCATCAGCCCACCGCGACGTCCGCGGGATCTCGCAGCGCTCCTCAGCGCCCACGACCGGCTCGCGGCACACGTGGCGAGCTTGCGTG
>JBBRGX010000140.1:0-6668 GCA_038223605.1 Actinomycetales bacterium
CGAGCAGCGACTGCCGACGACCCGCGCCGTCCACCACAGCCGCTCCATCAGCCCCGTCATCCAGCGCCAGCGCCTCGAGGAGTTCGAGGACCACCGGGCCGGCCAGCGGCAGGTCGCAGGCCAGCACCACGATCGGGACGCCGCCGTCCCCGTCCAGGTGGGCAAGCCCGGCAGCCAGACCAGCGGCCGGGCCGCCGAGAGGCGGGTCCTCCTGGACCCGGTCGACACCGAACGTCTCGACCGTCGGCGGAGCCACGACGACCGTCCGCCGGGCACCGGCGACCGCATCGAGCGCGTACGCGAGCATCGGTCGGCCACCCACCGCGATGGCAGCCTTGTCCCCTCCCCCGAGATCGACACCCGGCGACTCCACCGAGGAACACCAGAGTCGCGGGCCCGAGGGCCCGGTTCCTGGTTCCCCGGACTGTCACCCTTGCTCCCGCAACACCCTCGGAGTGCGATCGCGTGGTCGCCGTGGTCGCCCATCCCGGGTCAGCGAGACCGCGAGGCCGTCAGGCCACCGGGCGGCCAGGTCGCCGGGCCGCCGACGACGGGCACCCGTTCCACTCGGCGCCCGGGCCGGCACGTGACCGGCGGGGGCCGCCCGGTCCCTAGGCTCGGACGATGGCCGACACATGCGTCTCGCGGGTCCCCGTCTTCGCCGGGCTCTCGGCACACGACCAGCAACGGGTCGCTGGGCTGGCGCGTCCGACCCGTCTGCACGGGGGCGAGGACGCCTACGCCGCCGACGACACCGCACGGCTCATCGTGGTCCACAGCGGACGACTGAGGATCTCCCGGCTCTCGGCCGACGGGTCCGAGCAGCTCATCCGCGTCCTGGGGCCGGGTGACTTCACCGGTGAGACCTCCGTGTTCAGCGGCCGGCAGCCTGATGACCGCGCCACCGCGTTGGACGACTGCGCGCTCTGCGTGTTCCGCCACGACGACCTGGCGGCCCTGGTCCTGGAGCATCCCGGGATCGGTCTGCGGATGCTGGCGACGGTGACCGAGCGGCTCTCCGAGACCGAGCACCGGCTCAACGCACTGACGTCGCGCGGGGTGGAGAACCGCCTCGCCGAGTACCTCCTCGGCCTGCCCAGCACCTGGCAGGGCCAGGCGGCCATCGTCACCTTGCCGCTCGCCAAGAAGGACGTGGCTCTGCTCCTCGACACCACCCCCGAGAGCTTCAGCCGCGCGCTGCGGAGCCTGGCCGGGCAGGGTGTGCTCTCGATCGGCGCGGGACGGTCCGTGTCGATCACGCAGACCGACCGGCTGCAGCAGATCGCCGACGACGTGTGAGGCCACCGGATCGACCCAGTCCTGCCAGGCGTCCGGTGACCGTCGCGTCGATGCTCCCGGCCAGGACGAACGGCTGGTCCCAGACCCGGGAGTCGTCCGAGACGGCCGGGTTGTCGCCCGCCATGAAGTAGCTCGCCGCGGGCACCCGCCAGGTCTGGGTGTGCGCTCCGCGCACGCGGCGGCGCCCGTCCACGGACTGGCCGTTGACGAAGAGGCGCCCGGCCTCGAGCTCGACGACGTCGCCCGGCAGGCCCACCACGCGCTTGACCATCCGTCGTGCACCGCGCCCGAAGACCACGACGTCACCGCGCGACGCCGCCACCACGGCCCGCCCGGCCGGCCGCGTGAGCAGCAGATCGGACGAGCGGTAGGTGGGGGTCATGGAGTCGCCGGCCACCCTGACCACCCGGATCATGGGGACCTCCTAGTGCTGGTGGGCGTGGTCGTGGGCGTGGTGGACGGCGTCCTCGTGCCCGTGGTGCTCGTGAGCCTCACCCTCGGCGTACGTGAAGAAGCTGACGTACGCGGCGAGGTAGCGGCGACCCGCGGCGACGTCGTCCACGTCGAAGTCCGCGAGGGCCGACGCGGCCCGGAAGCGCCGGTCGAGCTCGACGCGCCGATCCTGCGCCACCATCGGCAGAAGCACCGCGTCCGAGCCGAGTGCGACGGCCTCGTCGGCGGCCATGACGACGGGATCGATCTGCGTGCCGGTGGGCTGGATGCCGGTGAACCCGACGCCCTCTCCCAGCCGGTGGATGCGGACCAACGTCTCGAGGAAGAGCCGATCGGCCAGCTCGGCGGCATCCGGCCCGAGGGCGCGGACCAGCTGCGCCTTCTCGAAGACGGGACGCAGCTCGGCCTCTCCGTCGGCGGGGATCCACTTCAGCGCGTAGTTGATGTTGCCCGTCGTCAACGCCGTGCGTCCGTCCGTGACGGCCGGGCCGTCAGCGGTGTCGCAGTGGGCCAGCACGACCGCCGGCCTCAGCGCGGCAACCAGGGTGCGGATGCGGTTCACGCTCATCGGTTTCTCCTTCGTTCGGGATCTCCCCAACGTACGAACGCCGCGACCACACCGCCTTGACGGGGATCAAGTGACGCCACACCGCCCGGGGACCGCCACACCGCCCTCGGCAGGTGGCCGCCGCCCGTGATCCTCGGGGACCTCGACGCCGGCGCCACCGAACCGCGCGCACCGGCGGTCCCTGGTCCTGGCGGAGATCCGACAGGTGACCACCGGGACCCGTCGGTGCGAGGTATCGCCCTGGCCGGCAGCTCGGACCCCGGCCGACGCACGCCTGGCAGACGTCCGCTCGTGGCCGCCCGGTCGCCCGGAAGTCGGCGACGCCGTGCTCGCCAGGTTGCGTCCGGAGAGCCTCCCGAATTGCTACCATGTTTCTTGGTTTCAATGCCATCGGAGCACATGTGCGCGCCGAGCGTCACCACCGCGGCGCCACTGGTACCCGTGGCCCCGAGGGGAGCAGCCGTGGGAGAGATCGACTTGGCGCGGGTGTACGACCCGCCGGCGAGCGGACGCGTGGTCCTCGTGGAGCGACTCTGGCCGCGGGGGGTGCGACGCGACGCCATCCGGATCGACGCGTGGCTCAAGGACGCCGCGCCGAGCACCGCGCTGCGCCGCTGGTTCGGGCACGACCCGAAGAAGTGGGCGGCGTTCCGGGAGCGCTACTTCGACGAGCTGGACGCGAACCCCGACGCCTGGCGGCCGCTCGTCGTTGAGGAGCCCGTGACGTTGCTCTACAGCTCGCGCGATCGGGAGCACAACAACGCCGTGGCGCTGCGGGACTACGTGATCGCGCACACGCCATGAGCCGCACGGACCACGGGTCGGCGTCAGACGGCCCGCGCGGGTCGGTCGGGGGCGGTCCGCCGCTGTCCGACCCGCCGTCGCCGCGCCTGGGCTCGCGCCGCCAGATAGTCCTGCACTCCCTGCGGCGATCACCCGAGGCGCTCGGGGTCGCCGACGTCGCCGCGCTCACCGAGCTGCATCCGAACACCGCGCGGTTCCACCTCGACGCGCTGGCCGAGGATGGGCTGGCCGTCCGCACGATCGAGACACGGACGTCCCCCGGACGACCGCGGGTGCTGTACGTGGCGCGGGCCGAAGCCATGGGTCAGCGCAGCTACGGGCTCCTCGCGGAGATGCTCGCGGGGCTGGCCGCGACCGTCGGCGACGCACGCGAGGCGGCTCTTGCCACGGGTCGCTCCTGGGGTCGGCAGATGATCGAGCGGCCGTCCTCGCACCGCGTGCTGGACACCGACGTGGCGGTCGACGCGCTGCGTCAGGTCCTCGTGGACATCGGGTTCCAGCCCGAGGCGTCAACCGACGGGGAGACGACATCCCTGATGCTGCAGCACTGCCCGTTCCGGGAGGTGGCGACCCGACACCCCGAGGTGGTGTGCGGGGTGCACCTCGGCATCATGCAGGGAGTTCTCGACGAGCTCGGCGGCGCCGCCGTCGCGGAGTCGCTCGACCCCTTCGTCACACCACGCCTGTGCGTCGTTCGGGTGCGCGCGGCCTCATCACCATGAAGGCACGGTCGAGCTCGGGGGGCGAGTCACGGATGGGCGTCGAGACGCACGTGGCGAACAGCCGGCCCACGAGGCAACGGCGGGTGACTGCTGCACCGTGGGGTGCGATCGACGTGCCCGACGTCATCGCCGGGGGCTGGTCGCTGCCGTCACCGCCCCGTCCGCGAGCGAGACGTCGTCCTGGGCCGCCACCCACCTGGCGCTCGTCGCCGGTACCGCACAGATCGGTCGCCGCGTCGGACCGGTCGTCCTGGCTCCCCGCGCGCCATCGAGGCGCTCGATGATCGCCACCCTCGCCCTCGGGAGTCTCGGCAACGTCTCGGCCCTGGCGGGCGGCCTGCTCACCCGGACCGTGCCCGTCGACCTCGGCCGGATCGCCTCCCCGACCGTAGAGCGACGTCTTTTTCACAAGTATGATGGTTTCTACGGACGACACCCGAACGAGTGGGTCCGGCGCGGCCCGTCGTCGCAGCGGGCCCGAGGCCGAGGAGGACTGCGTGACCTACGTGATCGGGGCGCCGTGCATCGACGTCAAGGACCGCGCCTGCGTCGATGAGTGCCCCGTCGACTGCATCTACGAGGGCGAACGCACCCTGTACATCCACCCCGACGAGTGCGTGGACTGCGGGGCGTGCGAGCCGGTCTGCCCGGTGGAAGCCATCTTCTACGAGGACGATCTGCCGGTCGAGCTTGTGCCCTACCTCGCGGACAACGCGCGGTTCTTCGAGGAGAGCCTGCCGGGCCTCGACGCGCCGCTGGGCTCACCGGGGGGCGCCGCCAAGCTCGGGACGGTTCCCTCCGACACCGAGCTGGTGACCGGCCACGAGACCGTCCAGGGCACGATCCACCAGGAGTGAGGCGGAGCGACCCGTTCCGTCAACCATGCGTGCATCGGCGCTCCCCATCCGAGCGGCGCCATGAGACGTGCCGGGCGTCAGCACGGGATGATCGAGGAGATCGATGACCCAGAACCCACCCACGCACTGGGACCCGCGAACTCAGCCGGTGCTCGACAACCAGATTGCCGCCTATGACGAGCTGCGCGCACGCTGCCCCGTGGCGCACAGCGAGCTCCTGGGCTGGTCGGTCCTGCGGCACCACGACGTCATGCAGGTGCTGCTGGACCCGGAGACGTTCAGCAACGCGGTCTCCGCGCGCCTGACGGTGCCCAACGGGATGGACCCGCCCGAGCACACCGAGTTCAGACGCGTGAACGACCGGTACTTCACCGCGGACCTGATGGAGGGGTTCGAGCCGATCTGTCGACAGATCGCAGTCGGCCTCGTCGACGGCGTCCCACGGGGCGTACCCACCGACGTCATGACCGACCTCGCCGAGATCTTCGCGCTTCGGGTCCAGAGCGCGTTCCTGGGATGGCCGCCCGAGCTCGAGGAACCGCTGCGCCGCTGGACCCTCAAGAACCGCGCCGCCACGTTGGCCCAGGACCGGCCGGCGATGTCGGCCATCGCGGTCGAGTTCGACGTCTTCATCCGCGACCTGCTGGCCACGCGCCGCCAGGCAGGCAACACCGCACCGGACGACCTGACCACCCGTCTGCTCGGCGAACGGGTCTGGGACCGCCCGATGACCGACGACGAGCTCGTCAGCCTCCTGCGCAACTGGACCGTCGGCGAGCTGAGCACGATCTCGGCGAGCGTCGGGATCCTGGCTCACTACCTGGCGGTCCACCCGGAGACCCAGCAGCTGCTCCGGGACGACCCCTCGTTGATCGGCGGCGCCAACGACGAGATCCTCCGCCTTCATGCGCCGCTGATCGCCAACCGCCGCGTCACCACCCGGCCGGTCGAGCTGGGTGGGCGCCGCCTCGACGCCGGCGAACGGGTCACGGTGATCTGGGCGTCGGCCGACCGTGACGAGGCCGTGTTCGGCGACCCCGACGAGTTCCGGCTCGACCGCGACCCGGCGGACAACCTCCTGTACGGCCAAGGCATCCACGTGTGCCCCGGTGCACCCTTGGCTCGCCTCGAGCTCCGGGTGCTCGTCGAGGAGCTGCTGGCACGTACCACCGCCCTGGCGTCTGCGGCAGGAGCGGCACCGCCGCGGGCCCACTACCCAGGAAGTGGCTTCGCGAGCCTCCCCCTCGTGCTGCGCTGACGACCGCCTCAGGGAGACGGCAGCGCGGGGGCCGTCAGTCGCGTCCGATGATCGCAAGCACCACCTGGACGAGGACGCCCCTGCTGCCCTGGTCCAGACCCACCTCCTCCGGGTGCTCCTGACGCCAGGCGGCGACACCCGCCGGCAGGCTCGCGACGGCGCACGCCGCCCGGATGCGATCGGCCGCCGCCAGGCCCGGGTCGGCGGTCTCTGGCCCGAGCAGTGCGCGACCGACCCGTTGTGGCAGGCCGCTGTCACCCGTCAGTGTCCGCATGTGGATTCCGACAGCAGGGTCGGAGAGCATCATCACCACCTGCGGGCCGACCTCGGCGATGACATCGACCAGCGCGGTGACCAGCGATCTGCGTCCCTCGGCATCACCGGTCGATCCGTGCTCCTCGAGCACGCGACCCACCCTGACCATGGCCGGGCTGAGGACGTCGGCCAGGAGGTCCTCCTTGGAGGGGAAGTGGTAGTACACCGCAGCCTTGGTCAGCCCCATCCGCTCGGCGATGTCCCGGATCGAGGTCCCCTCGTAGCCCTGACGGCCGAAGAGCTCGAGCGCGACCTCCAAGATCCGGTCGCGGGTCGCCCCTGCTTCCGATGCACGCACCGCTTGCCTCCCAGGACTTGACGATCGGTCAGGACAGGAACACGATAGTGGCAATTCACTTACCGGTCGTCAAGTCAGGAGAAGCGCATGAGGC
>JBBRGX010000141.1:0-6505 GCA_038223605.1 Actinomycetales bacterium
CGTGCTGGGTACCGTGGGGTCATGCCCCCGTGGAACGAGCTCCTGCGGACCGGACGGTCCGGTCGGATGCTCCTCCTGCTGGTGATCCTCGTGTCCGCAGCGGGGGTCTGCGGCCGCCTCGGCGTGTGGCAGCTGGACCGCGCGGTCCAGCGGGGCGAGACCGCAGCAGCTGCCGCCGCCAGCAGGGCGGCGTCGGCGGCACCGGAGCCGCTGACGCAGGTGCTCGCACCGCAGACGCCCTTCCCCTCGGCCCTCGTCGCCCACACCGTCACCGTGAGCGGGACCTTCGAGCCGGAGCAGCTGCTGGTGACCGGCCGGGTGCGTGCCGGCGTCGAGGGCGTCCTCGTCCTGTCCCCGTTCCGGGTGACCGCGACCGGTGCCGTGCTGCCCGTGGTGCGCGGCTGGGTCCCCGACCTCGCGGCCGCCGCAGGGCTCACGGCTCCAGCCCCCGTCGACGGGACGGTCGAGGTGACCGGCTACCTGCAGGTCGGAGAGGCTGCCGGGACGGGCGCGGCCCCGGCCGGGCAGATCGATGCGATCAGCCCGGCAGAGCTCGTGAACCTCTGGCGGGGGCCGATCTACTCCGGCTACCTCGTGCTCTCGCAGGTGGCTCCCGCGCAGCAGGGTGCGATCACCGCGCTGGACCCGCCGACGACGCCGAGCAGCGGCGGGCTGAACCTGCAGAGCCTGTCCTACGCGGTGCAGTGGTGGGTCTTCGGCGCGTTCGCCCTGCTGCTGTGGGCACGGATGGTGCGCGACGAGACGCAGGACCGGCTCGCACCCCCGGCGGTCGCCGCCGCCGTCGAGGGCTGAGCCACGGCTACTCCTGCTGCCACGACCGCCACAGGGCTGCGTACTCCCCGCCGGCCGCCACGAGGTCGGCGTGCGAGCCGAGCTCGGTGATCCGACCGCTGTCGACGACGGCCACCCGGTCGGCGTCGTGCGCGGTGTGCAGGCGGTGCGCGATCGCGACGACGGTGCGGCCATGGAGCACCGCCGAGAGCGAGCGCTCCAGGTGGCGCGCGGCCCGGGGGTCGAGCAGCGAGGTCGCCTCGTCGAGCACGAGCGTGTGCGGGTCGAGCAGGACGAGCCTTGCCAGGGCGACCTGCTGCGCCTGGGCAGGGCTCAGCGTCAGGCCTCCGGAGCCGACGGCCGTCTCGAGCCCGTCGTCCAGGGCCTCGACCCACGACCGCGCGTCGACGGCATCCATCGCCGAGGCGAGCTCCTCGTCGCTCGCCTCCGGAGCAGCAAGTCGCAGGTTCTGCGCGATCGTCCCCACGAAGACGTGGTGCTCCTGGGTGACCAGCGCGACATGACCGCGGAGCTCGTCCAGGGGGAGGTCGACGAGCGGGACCTGCCCGACGGTCACCGAGCCGCCCGACGGGGGGTGGATGCCCGCGAGCATCCGACCGAGCGTCGACTTCCCGGCCCCTGACGGACCGACGACGGCGAGCCGCTCTCCCTCGACCAGCGTGAGGTCGATCCCGTGCAGCACGTCATGACCCGGCCGGTAGGCGTAGCGCAACCCGCTCGCCACCACGCGCTCGCCGTCCGGCTGCTCGGTGCCGGCGGTGCGGTCCGGCTCGACCTGGCTGACACCCATGATCCGGGCGAGCGAGGTCGCACCGACCTGGATCTCGTCGAGCCAGAAGATGAGCTCGCCGACCGGCTGGTTGATGCCGAGGGCGTAGACCGCGATGGTGGCGACCGCACCGAGGCTCGTCAGGCCGTTGCCGACGAGCACGGCGCCCCAGATCACGGTGGCGGCGACGGGCAGGACGAAGGAGAGGTCGATCCCGGGGAACAGGACGGTGCGCAGCGCGAGCGTCCTGGACTCGGCGTCGAAGGCCTCGCGCAGGTCGTCGTCGATCCGGGCCCGGCGACGCGGGCCGAGGGACAGGGCGTCGATCGTCCTGGCTCCCTCGACGGACTCGCTGATCGACCCGTTCAGCTGCGCGTACGCCGCGGACTCCCGCAGGTAGGCCGGCGTCGCCCGCCGCAGGTACCACCGGGCGGTGACCACGAGCAGCGGGGCACCGACCAGCAGCGCGACGGCGACCCTGGCGTCGACCAGGAAGGCGGCGACCAGAGTCAGCAGGGTGGTCACCGAGGCGACGAGGATGCGCGGCACACCGAAGCGCACCGAGTGCTGCGCGCGGTCGATGTCGTTCGTCGTGCGGCCCAGGAGGTCGCCGGTCCCGGCCCGCTCCACCGTCGAGAGCGGAAGCCGGGTGACCGTGGTGATGAACTCCTCGCGCAGATCGGCGAACACCGCCTCGCCGAGGACCCGCGCCGACCGCTGCGCGTAGCGCACCAGGACCGCCTGGACGAGCACGGCGACGAGCAGCGCGAGGGCGGCGCGGTCCACGACGGCGAGCGTCGTCCCGCCCCGGACCGCGTCGACGATCCGGCCGAGCAGCCACGGCCCGGCGAGCCCGGCGACGGCTGCGAGGCTGTGCAGGACCAGCACGAACGCCAGCGGGCGGCGGTGCGCCCGCAGCAGCCCTGCCGTCTGCGCGCGGAGCACGCTGCGGTCAGCGACGGGAAGTCGCATGGTCGGCCTCCTTCCGGGTGGGGTCGTCCTCATCGGAACGCGAGACGACGGAGCGGTAGCGGCGACCGTCAACGCCGAGGTCAGCCAGCAGCTCGTGATGGGTGCCGCTCGCGACGACCCTGCCCTGCTCGAGGAGGACGACCTCGTCGGCGTGCTCGAGCACGAGCGGGCTCGTGGTCACCACGACCGTCGTCCGGCCCGCCCGGACCGGACCCAGCCGTGCGGCGATCCGCGCCTCGGTGTGCGCGTCGACGGCGCTCGTCGGCTCGACGAGCACGAGGACCTCTGCCTCGGTCAGCAGCGCCCTGGCCAGGGCCAGGCGCTGGCGCTGGCCTCCCGACAACGAGCGGCCCTTCTCCTCGATGTCCCCGTCGAGCCCGTCCGGCACCGACTCGAGGACGTCGGCGGCGTCGGCTGTCGCCAAGGCGGCGAGCAGGGCTGCGTCGTCGGCGGTGCCGGTGACGTCGAGCTCGGCCCGCAGGCTCCCGGTGAACAGGTGCGGAGCCGACTCGGCGACCACGATCCTGCGGCGGACCTCGGCGAGCCCCAGCGTGGCGAGCGGAGTGTCGCCGAGGCGCACGAGGGAGTCCTCGACGCGGTGCTCGGCGCCGAGCGCCCCGAGCCGCAGCGCGAGGGCAGCGGTCTCGTCGGGGTCGGCGCTGACGAGCGCGACGAGCCGCCCGGCCCGCACGTGCAGCCCGCTCTGCTCGTCGAGGAGGTCCCGCCCGAGGGGCGCGGCCGCTCCCGTCGAGGAGTGCTCCGCCTGCTCGGCCCCTGTCGTGGGGACCGAGAGGACCCGGAGCATCCGGCGCACGCCGACGACGCCGCGGGTGAGGATCCGCAGCGCGTCGGTCGCCACGTCGAGCGGCCCGGTGAGGAAGGCCGCGTAGCCGTAGAAGGTGACGAGCTGCCCTGGCGTGATCGTCCCGCTCACGGCCAGGTGGGCGCCGAACCAGACGACGCCGGCCAGCAGCAGCCCGGGGAGCAGCGACTTGAGCCCGTCGAGCAGCGACTGCGTCCTGGCGACCTCGATCCCGGCGGCACGCACCCGCTGGGACTGCTCGCGGTAGCGCGCAGCGAAGGCCTCCTCGCCGCCGATCCCGCGCAGGATGCGCAGCCCGGAGACGGTGTCGGCGCCGAGGGTCGTCAGCCGGCCTGCTGCCGCTCGCTGCCCCGACTCGCGCCGGGTGAGCGGGCGAACGACGAGCCCGAGAGTGGCGGCGACCGTCGGCAGGCCGACGAGGACGGCCACCCCCAGCGGGAGGGAGGAGCCGAGCAGGAGCACTGCGACGACGAGGTAGGCGGCGACCGCGCCGATCAGCCGAGGCATGATCCAGAAGACCTCGCCGACCCGCAGGGAGTCGGAGGCGACGGTCGCGACGACCTCTCCCGTCGGCAGCTCGACGGTGACCGCATCGCCCGTCCGCGTGACGTGGTGCCCGAGGAGCTGTGAGGAGCGGAACGAGGCGCGGATCCAGTTCTCGACGGAACGACGGTGCTCGACGACGTTCGCGAGGACACCGACCGCGCCGACGGCGCCCAGTGCGAGCACGCCGCGCCACACCGCCGCCGTGGGGCCGTCGGCGAGGCCGTGGTCGAGCAGCCGGCCCAGGAGGTACGGCATCAGGGCGGTCGCGACGAAGCCCGTCGTCCCCCAGGCAGCCGCCGAGAGCACCAGGCCGCGCTGACCGTTGGCGACCCACCAGAGATAGGCGGTCGCCGAGGTCAGCGGCGGGGTACCGGGATCGCGGTAGGGCATGGGGCGCACGAGGAGCCAGGTTAGGTGCCATGGCCGACACCCGGCGACGTGTTTTCGGCGCGCTGGCCACGGGCGACGTGCTGTCGACCCGTGTGCCATGGCGGCGCCGTCGGCGCGGACGGCTGCGGGAACCGTCGTCGGACCGCTCGCTACTGAGGGAGGATGGTCCCCTCGACGGTGGTGGCGACGCGCTCCCGGGCGCACGAGGAGGACATGTGGCGAGCAAGGTCTGGAGCGAGCGCGCGACCGGCGCCCTCACGCGGTACCGCGTGATGGCGTGGGTCACCGGCTCGATGCTGCTCGTCCTCACCCTGCACGTGCTGCTCCAGGTGGTCCAGGCGCAGGGTGCGTTCTCGGCCTCGTTGTTCGAGGAGAAGGGGCTCTCCGCCGCGATCCCCGGCGCCGGGACCGTCGTGCCGATCGCCCACGGCTGGATCTACGTCGTCTACCTGGTGACGGTCGTCGACCTCTGGGGAACGATGCGCTGGCGTCTGGGTCGGCTGGTGACCATGGTGCTCGCCGGCGTCGTCCCGGCGATGAGCTTCGTGCTCGAACGGCGCGTGCACCGCGACGCTGAGGTGAAGCTCGCGAGCGTCACTAGACTCCCCGAGTGACTGAGACCTCCACGCCCTCCGGCGACGGCCCCGTCCTCGTCGTCGACTTCGGCGCCCAGTACGCCCAGCTCATCGCCCGGCGGGTCCGCGAGGCGCACGTCTACTCCGAGATCGTGCCGCACACCTGGAGCGTCGAGCAGATGCTCGCGCGCCGGCCCTCTGCCGTGATCCTGTCCGGCGGACCGGCGAGCGTGTACGCCGAGGGTGCACCAGGGATGGACGCCGGGCTGTTCGAGGCCGGCGTCCCCGTCCTGGGCATCTGCTACGGCTTCCAGGTGATGGCGAAGGCCCTCGGCGGGACCGTCGCGCAGACGGGGGTCCGCGAGTACGGCGGCACCCCGGTCGCGGTGTCCGGCTCCGGTGTCCTGCTCGCCGGCTCGCCGGACACCCAGCAGGTCTGGATGAGCCACGGCGACGCGGTGCACGAGGCCCCCGCGGGCTTCGCGGTCCTCGCCACCTCGGCCGGCTCGCCTGTCGCTGCCTTCGAGGACGGCGAGCGGCGCCTGTACGGCATGCAGTGGCACCCGGAGGTCAAGCACTCCCCGCTCGGCCAGGACGCGCTGGAGAACTTCCTGTACCGCGGGGCCGGGCTGTCCGGGACGTGGACGGCCGGGAACGTCGTCGCCGAGCAGGTCGACAAGATCCGTACCCAGGTGGGCGGTGCCCGGGTGATCTGCGGGCTCTCCGGCGGCGTCGACTCCGCGGTCGCGGCCGCGCTCGTCCAGCGAGCCGTCGGTGCCCAGCTGACCTGCGTGTTCGTCGACCACGGCCTGCTTCGTGCCGGTGAGGCGGAGCAGGTCGAGGAGGACTTCGTCGCAGCGACCGGCGTGCGTCTGATGGTCGTCGACGCGAAGACGCGCTTCCTCGAGGCGCTCGCCGGGGTGAGCGACCCCGAGACCAAGCGCAAGATCATCGGCCGGGAGTTCATCCGGGTCTTCGAGCAGGCGGCGCGTGACGTGGTCGCGCAGTCCGGCGCGGCCGGCGAGGAGGTCCGCTACCTCGTGCAGGGGACCCTCTACCCGGACGTCGTCGAGTCCGGCGGCGGCGAGGGCGCGGCGAACATCAAGTCGCACCACAACGTTGGCGGGCTGCCGGACGACCTCCAGTTCGAGCTCGTCGAGCCGCTGCGGACCCTGTTCAAGGACGAGGTGCGGGCCGTCGGGCTCGAGCTCGGCCTGCCGGGCGAGATCGTCTGGCGTCAGCCGTTCCCGGGGCCAGGGCTCGGCATCCGGATCATCGGCGAGGTCACGGCCGAGCGGCTGGAGATCCTGCGCGCTGCGGACTCGATCGCGCGCTCCGAGCTCACGAAGGCCGGCCTCGACCGCGAGATCTGGCAGTGCCCCGTCGTGCTGCTGGCCGACGTGCGCTCGGTCGGCGTCCAGGGCGACGGTCGGACCTATGGCCACCCTGTGGTGCTGCGCCCGGTGAGCTCGGAGGACGCCATGACGGCGGACTGGACGCGGGTCCCGTACGAGGTGCTCGCCACGATCTCGACCCGGATCACCAACGAGGTGCCGGAGGTCAACCGGGTGACCCTCGACGTGACGAGCAAGCCGCCGGGCACCATCGAGTGGGAGT
>JBBRGX010000142.1:0-6399 GCA_038223605.1 Actinomycetales bacterium
CCCGACGACGCCGCCGCACGGCCCCCGATCTCCGCGGCGCCCCGCCCCGATGTCACCGCGACCGCCTACCCTTGCAGGGCGATGACGACCCTCTTCGACGACTTCCCGCTGCGCGGCTTCGACCCCGTGCCCCTGCCCGCCGTGCCCTCACGCGCCGCCGACGCGGCCGCGGAGCAGGAGAGCGCGGAGCACGACGCGCCCGACGGCCTGTCGAGCGGCTCGGGGGGTGCCGCCGCGCGGGAAGCCACCAGGGCAGCGCGAGCCGCCGCGGCCGCTGACCTCCTCGTCGGCCTCAACCCCGAGCAGCGCGAGGCGGTCCTGCACACCGGCTCGCCCCTGCTCATCGTCGCGGGTGCCGGCTCGGGCAAGACTCGCGTGCTGACCCGTCGGATCGCCCACCAGCTCGCGACGGGACGCGTGCGCCCTGGCGAGGTCCTCGCGATCACCTTCACCAACAAGGCAGCAGCCGAGATGCGCGAGCGGGTCGCCACCCTCGTCGGCCCCGCCGCGCGGGCGATGTGGGTCTCCACCTTCCACTCGGCATGCGTGCGGATCCTGCGGCGCGAGGCCGCAACCCTCGGGCTGCGCACCTCGTTCTCGATCTACGACTCCGCCGACTCCCAGCGGCTGCTCACCCTCGTCTGCCGCGAGCTCGACCTCGATGTGAAGAAGTTCCCGCCGAAAGTGCTCGCCTCGAAGATCTCGAACCTCAAGGACGAGCTCGTCGACCCCGAGACCTACGCCCGCACGAGCGGCGCGTCCGCTGGCGCGGCCAACGCCTTCGACGAGGTTCTCGCCAGCGTCTACACCCGCTACCAGGCGCGGCTGCGCCAGGCCCATGCGCTCGACTTCGACGACCTCATCACGACCACCGTCCACCTGCTCCAGGCCTTCCCCGCCGTCGCCGAGCACTACCGGCGCCGCTTCCGGCAGATCCTGGTCGACGAGTACCAGGACACGAACCACGCGCAGTACACCCTCGTCCGCGAGCTGACCGGTGCCCACGGCGACCCGAACCCCGCCGAGCTCACCGTCGTCGGCGACGCCGACCAGTCCATCTACGCGTTCCGCGGTGCGACGATCCGCAACATCATGGAGTTCGAGGCCGACTACCCGGACGCCCGCACGATCAAGCTCGAGCAGAACTACCGCTCGACCCAGACGATCCTGTCCGCGGCGAACGCCGTCATCTCCCGCAACCCCGGCCGCACGGCCAAGCGACTGTGGACGGATGCGGGCGCCGGCCCGCAGATCGTCGGGTACGTCGCCGACAACGAGCACGAGGAGGCGCGGTTCGTCGCGGAGGAGATCGACCGCCTGGGGGACACCGAGGCCGTCCGTCCTGGCGACGTCGCGATCTTCTACCGGGCCAATGCCCAGTCGCGCGCCCTGGAGGAGGTGCTCATCCGGGTCGGCCTGCCCTACAAGGTCGTCGGCGGGACGCGCTTCTACGAGCGCCGTGAGGTCAAGGACGCCGTGGCCTACCTGCGCGCCATCGCCAACCCCGACGACGACGTCAACCTGCGTCGCATCCTCAACGTGCCCAAGCGTGGCCTGGGGGACAGGTCCGAGGCGATGCTCGCCGCCTTCGCCGACCGCGAGCGGATCTCCTTCGGCCAGGCGCTCGACCGTGTCGAGGAGGCTCCCGGCCTCGGCAGCCGCGCGGTCACCGGCCTGCGCGCCTTCGCGGACCTCATGTCCGGGCTGCGTGAGCTCGCCGAGTCCGGCGCCGGCCCCGGCGAGATCCTCGGCGCCGTCCTCGACCGCACCGGGTATCTCGCCGAGCTGCGCGCGAGCGAGGACCCGCAGGACGCCTCCCGGGTGGAGAACCTGGCCGAGCTGCATGCCGTGGCCACCGAGTTCGAGGCCGCCGAGCCCGATGGCGACCTCGCGGACTTCCTCGAGCGCGTCTCGCTCGTCGCCGACTCCGACCAGATCCCCAGCGAGGACGTCGCCGACGGCGCCGCCGAGGCCGGGCCGAAGGTCGACCAGGGCGTCGTCACCCTGATGACGCTGCACACGGCGAAGGGGCTGGAGTTCCCGGTCGTCTTCGTCACGGGCTGGGAGGACGGCACCTTCCCGCACATGCGCTCGCTGGCGGACACCGACCAGCTCGCCGAGGAGCGCCGGCTGGCATACGTCGGCCTGACCAGGGCGCGCGAGCGCCTCTACATCTCCCGCGCCGCCGTCCGCACGGCGTGGGGGGTGCCCAACGAGTTCCCGGCGAGCCGGTTCCTCGACGACGTCCCCGACGAGCTCATCGACTGGCGCCGTCGCGAGTCGAGCATGGCGACGCTGCGTGCCGGCGGCTCCGGCTGGGGCGGGGGAGCCTCGGCCTGGGGCGGTCGCTCCGGCGGAGGAGCGGGGCGGGCCGTCGACGAGAGCCGCTCCGGACCTGTGACGACGAGGCGTGCCGGTGCGCACCCCGTCCCGAGGACCGCCGGCACGGTCGGGTCGAGCGGTGCAACGTTCGGCTCTGCGAACCCCCGTCCGGCGGGGTCCGTCCCGTCACTCGAGATCGGCGACCGCGTCACCCACGACGCCTACGGCATGGGTACCGTCGTCGCGACGGAGGGCTCCGGCCCGAACGCGGTCGCGAAGATCGACTTCGGAACGGACGGCGTCAAGCGTCTGCTGCTGCGTTACTCACCGGTCACCAAGCTCTAGGCCAGGAGCACCCCATGACGCGCCATCACCACGACACGCACGCCGAAGCCTTCGACGGTGAGGCGGCGCGGCGCTACGAGGAGCGCACCACTCGGCTCGGCTGGGTCTATCGAGCGATCGCCCGTCGGATCGCCCCCCTGCTGCCCGAGGCCGGCCACCTGGTCGACGTCGGGACAGGTCCGGGCCACCTCCTGCTCGCCCTCGCGCGGCAGCGACCCGACGCCAGGCTCACCGGCATGGACGTCGCCCCCGAGATGGTCCGCCTGGCCGACGTCCGGGTGCAGGACGCGGGGCTGTCCGGGCGCGTCGAGGTGGTCGTGGCGGACGTGGCGGCGCTGCCCCTGCCGGATCGGTGCGCCGACGTGGTCACCGCGACCATGACCGCGCACCACTGGCCGGACCTGACGGCCGGTGTCGCCGAGATCGCCCGCGTGCTGCGGCCCGCGGGTCTGCTGGTGGTCATCGACCGGCGCGGGACGGGGCCGGCGCTGCGTGTCGCCTTCGCGGCCGCGATGCCCGATCGCACGGTGCGTCGGGACATCGTCTGGCTCCTCGGGATGCCGGTCTACCGGCGGTGGACGGTCGGCCCGGCGTCGAACGCGTGACCGGGCCGGGAGAGATCGGCGTCATCCGTCTGCGGCCCACGACGGCCGCGGACCTCGACCTTCTCGAGCGGCTGCTCGTCGAGGCGTTCAACTGGACGGGCGAGCCGCGCGTGACGCTCGACCAGGTCCGCACGGACCCCCGGTACGTGCACCACCTGGTGGGTTGGCGACGTCCGACGGACCTGGGCGTCGTCGCAGAGGCGGACACCGGTGCCCCGATGGGTGCCGCATGGGCACGGCTCGCCACCGCGGAGGTGGCCGGCTACGGCTTCGTCGCTGACGACGTGCCGGAGATCGGCATGGCGGTCCTGGCTCCGTATCGCGGCGTCGGTGCCGGGAGCCGGCTGCTCGACGCCTGCATCGTTGCGCTCCGGGAGGCGGGGCACAGGGCGGCGAGCCTGAGCGTCGAGGACGGGAACATCGTGGCGCGCCGGCTCTACGAGACCCGCGGCTTCCGCCCGGTGGGCCGGGTCGGCGGGTCCGGCACGCTTCTGCTGAGGCTCTGAGCCGAGCGGGATCGCTCGGCCAGCGGCAGGTGCGGGGGACCGGCGATCGGGGATGATCGGATGGGCGATCCGGGGCCGACGTTCTCCGGTCGCGCAGACGCGGGCTCGCGCTCGGGCGACGTCGGGCGCCGGGGTGCGGAGCGCTCGTCGGCGACCGTGGGCCGTCGGGTGCCGGACGTCAGGCGTCGGCCCCGCTCGCCCCGTACCGGAGGCCGTCCAGCACGAGCCCGAGCATCCGGCGCGTCTGCTCCGACTGCTGTGCCGGGTCGTTCTGACCGGCGTCGGCGCCGGCCATGCAGACCCCGCTGACCGTGCGGAGCAGCACCATCGGTTCGATGTCACCGCGGATCGCACCTTCGCGGCGCGCCGCGTCGAGCAGGAGCGTCGTCGCGGCGGAGAGCTTGGCGTGGGTGTCGGTGAACACCGTCGCGACGTCCTCGCCCATGGCGGCGCGCAGGGCCGCGACCATGCCGCGCTTCTGCCCGACGTAGGCGGTGAAGCTCAGGACCCACTCCTCCAGCGCCTGGACCGGGGCGAAGCGTTCGAGGAGCTCTGGTGCCGTCGCGCAGAGCTCGTCGACCCTGCTGCGGTAGACGTGCTCGATGAGGGCCGCCCGCGTGGGGAAGTGGCGGTAGAGGGTCCCGATGCCGACATCGGCACGGCGGGCGATCTCCTCCAGGGAGGCGTCCGTTCCTGACTCGGCGAACAGGGCGGCGGCCGCCTCGAGGATCTTCACGCGGTTGCGCAGCGCATCGGCACGCAGCGGACGGTCCGTCCCCGACGGCGCCGCTGCCCTCTCCTTCGTCACGACCGACCTCTCCGACGCCATAGCGCCCACCTGTTGCTTAATCGGAGGATGCCTCCGTATAGTTCCAAGCGGAGGCACCGTCCACTTCTGCCTCCGATCCTACCTGCGGAGGCACGCGTGTCCACACCCACCCCGGCTCGAGCGGCGGCCCCGTCCCGCCTCGCGCTCGCCGCGATCCTCACCACCCAGCTGATGATCGTGCTCGACGCGACGATCGTGAACGTCGCGCTTCCCCACATCCAGACGGCTCTCGGGTTCAGCCCGACCAGCCTGTCCTGGGTCGTCAACGCCTACACGCTCGCCTTCGGCGGGCTGCTCCTGCTCGGGGCCCGGGCCGGCGACCTGCTCGGCCGTCGCCGCATGCTGATCGCCGGCATCGGCCTCTTCGTCCTCGCGTCCTTCCTCGGCGGCTTCGCCCAGACCGAGCTCCAGCTCCTCGCAGCGCGGGCCGTCCAGGGCGTCGGTGCTGCCTTCGCCGCACCCTCCGTCCTGGCCATCCTGGTCGGTCAGTTCCCCGAGGGCCGTGAGCGGGCCAAGGCTCTCGGCTGGTTCTCCGCCGTGTCGATCGGCGGCTCGGCCGTCGGCCTGCTCGCCGGCGGCGCGCTGGTCCAGTGGGTCTCCTGGCGCTGGGTGTTCTTCGTCAACGTGCCCATCGGCATCGCGCTGATCCTCATCAGCCGGATCGCCCTCACGGAGACGCTCCGTCACCGCGGCCGTTTCGACCTCGCCGGCGCGCTCACCGTGACCTTCGGCACGACGGCCGTCGTCTACGGCTTCATCCGGGCCGCGACGCAGGGCTGGTCGGACCCCGGCACCGTCGTGGCCTTCCTCGCCGGGGCCACGTCCATCAGCCTCTTCATCGCCATCGAGCTCCGTGCCGAGTCGCCGATCACTCCGCTCGGGCTGTTCGCGCACCGCACCCGCTCCGCCGCCCTCGTCGGCCGCGTCCTGCTCGTCGCCGGGATGATGGGGATGTTCTTCTTCCTCACCCAGTTCCTCCAGGAGATCCTGGGCTACACGCCGATCCAGACGGGCCTTGCCTTCCTCCCGCTCACGCTCGCGCTGTTCGTGATGGCGCGGGTCTCGGCCGGGCTGATGGGCCGGGTGGGGATGCGGACCCTCCTGGTCGGCGGGCTGATCCTGTCGACCACCGGCCTGCTCGGGCTGACCCGCCTGGCCGCCGACAGCAGCTACGTCGACGTCCTGGTGCCGCTGCTCCTCTTCGGGCTCGGCAACGGGCTGGCCTTCGTCCCGCTCACGGCCGCCGGCCTCACGGGTGTCGCCCCCCCGGAGGCCGGTGCGGCGTCGGGCCTGGTGAACGTCGCCCAGCAGGTCGGCGGTTCGCTCGGGCTCGCGATCCTGGTGACGATCGGCAGCGGGGCGGCCGCGCACGCCGAGCGGGTCGGCTCGACCCCGGCCGCGATCGCCGCGCACGCCTTCGTCGTCGGCGCCGACCGGGCCTTCCTCGCCTCCGCGGTGTTCCTCGCGGCGACCGTCGTCCTGCTCGCCGTGCTCATCCCGTCCCCGCGTCGTGAGCGCGAGGACCGGGCTGCGGCCCCGTCGGCCCAGGCCGTCGACCAGGAGCTCCACGCCCTGATCATGGACTGATCCTCGACCGGCGGTCCGCGCCCCGCTGCCGGGAGCCCGACAGGTCCCCGCACCCTCGCCGATCCGGCACCGGGTGCGGGGACCTAGGTCTCTCGACGTGAAGATAACCGCGGCAAAGACGGCTACCATCGCTGCGGCGGTGGACACCGACGTACCGGCGAACGAAGGGCGACAGGGTGGACCTGTTCGAGTACCAGGCACGGGA
>JBBRGX010000143.1:0-6321 GCA_038223605.1 Actinomycetales bacterium
TCGGGCAGCGGGACGACGCCGACGTTCGGCTCGATGGTCGCGAAGGGGTAGTTCGCCGCCAGGACGTTGTTGCGCGTCAGGGCGTTGAACAGGGTGGACTTGCCGACGTTGGGCAGGCCGACGATGCCGATGGTGAGTGCCACGGGCGAGAAGTCTACGGGCGGGTCGTGATCCGGGACGACGGCGGGGCGGGGATCAGGCCATCGAGCGCAGGGACTGGAGCAGCTCCGGGGCACGCCGGTCGAGCAGCTCGCCGCCCTTGCGGACGCCGAGCACGAGCGCCGTGCCGCCGATGGCGAGCGAGACGAGCGCCGCGACGCCCCCGAGGGTCCACGAGCCCGTGGTCGCGGCGACGATCGTGAGGACGGCGCCCGGGAGACCGAGCACGGCGAGGACGCCCATCCCCACGAGCTGGGTGCCCACGGCGGCCATCGAGCCGCCCTGCCGGGAGGCGAAGGGGCTCGAGCCTGCCGGGACCACGGGCACCACCACGGACGCCGAGGCGACCGAGGAGACGCCGAGCGCTGAGGCGAGCGAGCCGAGCGCGAATCCGAGGACGGGGGCCGCCAGCTCCCACCGGTCGGCGATGCCCACGGCGACGAGCCCCGTCACCAGGACCAGGGGCAGCCCGACGGCGGCCGTCGCGAGCACCCGGCCCCATCGGTCGTCCCGGCCTCGCACGGGCGCGATGACGTGCATCCAGAAGGCCGTGCCGTCGTAGGACACGTCGGCCGCGATGCTGAACCCGAGCATCGCTGCGACGAGCGGGACGGCGATGAGCAGCCCGACCTTGCCGACGGAGACCGCGAAGACGACCGGGAAGACGAGGACGGGCACCACCGCGGCGACGTAACGCGGGTCGCGACGGCGGTAGGTCAGGCTCCGTGCGGCGATCGCACCGACCTGGGTCGCCGGGAACCTGGCGAACAGCCCGACCCCGGCATGCGTCGGTCCGGTGGCCGAGCGGCGCGGAGTCATGGCGCTCACCAGCCGCCCGGCCCAGAGCGCGACCAGGAGGGCGAGGGCCGCCAGGCCGATGCCGAGGTGCGCGAGCGCCGCGACCCACTGTCCCGCCGCGACGTCGGAGCCGAGCGCCCACGGAGCGCCGACGGGGGTCCAGGCCATCTGGCGGGAGATCGCCGTGAGCACGGACGCACGGCCGGAGATCTGGGCGGCGAGCGCCTGGATGATCGGTCCCGTCAGGACCAGCGGGACCACGACGACGAGCGCGGCGGCCTCGCGGAAGCCGCGCCGGGTCAGGAGCGGGTCCAGCGCCGTCGTGATCGCCCGCGAGCCCACGACGCAGAGGGCCACGCCGAGCACCGCGCCGACCAGGGCCGCCAGCGCGGCGAGCGGTTGTCGCCACCACGGAAGCGCGCTGGCCAGGGCGACGATCGTCGTGGCGGCACCAGGGACGCCGATCAGGCCGGCGAGCGCGAGGCCGATCACCAGGTCGCGCCGCGGGACGGCGAACGTCGAGAAGCGCACCGGCTCGACGGTCGCGTCCACCCCGAAGGCGACGAGCGGAAGGAACCACCAGCCCATCACCAAGACCGTTCCGGCCAGGACGACGACCGTGCGTCGCATGTCGAGGTCCTGCGTCGAGAGCGCCCCGAGCCCGACGACGGCGACCACCACGGCCCCGGAGGCGTAGAGGGCGGCGACGACCAGCCCGACGACCTGCCAGGCGCTGCGCCGCAGCCCGTTGCGCAGCAGCGTCGCCTTCAGTCGGACGAGGTGCGCAACCATGCGAGCCCCTCACCGGTCCCGCGGCCGCCGACCAGCTCGACGAACCTGTCCTCCAGGCTCGCCCCGCCCCTGACCTCCTCGACGGTCCCGGCGGCCAGCACGTGACCGGCGGCGATGATCGCGACGTGGTCGCACATCCGCTGGACGAGATCCATCACGTGCGAGGAGATGACGACCGTCCCGCCGGTGGCGACGTAGGACGCCAGGATCTGGCGGATGTTCGCCGCCGAGACCGGGTCGACGGACTCGAAGGGCTCGTCCAGGAGCAGCACGCGCGGCGCGTGCACCATGGCGCAGGCGAGCCCGATCTTCTTGGTCATCCCGGCGGAGTAGTCCACGACGAGGGTCGACGCGTCGGCCTCGAGGTCGAGTGCGCGGAGCAGGTCGGCGGTGCGGCTCGCGACGGTCTCGCGGTCGAGACCCTGCAGCAGCCCCGCGTAGGTGATCAGCTGCGCCCCGGTGAGGCGGTCGAAGAGGCGGACGCCGTCGGGAAGGACGCCGAGCTGGACCTTGACGGCCAGCGGGTCCGCCCAGAGGTTCCGCCCGTGCACCCAGACCCCACCGGCGTCGGGACGCAGCAGCGCGGAGGCCATCGAGAGGGTCGTCGTCTTGCCCGCGCCGTTGGGGCCGACGAGGCCGAACGAGGAGCCGGCCGGGACGTCCAGGTCGATGCCGGCGACGGCGACCTTGCGGCCGAAGGCCTTCCACAGGCCGCGGATCGCGAGCGCCGGTGCGGTGACGGGGGCCGGCGGGGGCGGCGCTGCGGTCGTCGTCGCGGTCGTGGTCGCGGTCGTGGTCGCGGTCGAGAGAGGGGGTGCCGGGGCGGGGGGCGGCGGAGGCGCGGCGTCTGGCACGCCGTCAGCATAGGCACCGGTGTCAGTGGTCGGCGGAACGATGACCCCATGGACGTCTTCATGGTCATCGGTGCACTCCTCGTGGGCAGCGCCCTCGGCTTCGCCCTCGCGACCCAGCGGACCTCCGGTGCCGTTCGTCGGGCTCAGATCGCCGCCGCCGAGTCCGCCACGATGCTCGACGCCGAACGACGTCACAGCACGGAGCGCATCGCCGCGATCCAGGTCGACCAGCAACGGATGACGGACCAGTTCCGCAGCGTCGCGGCCGACGCGCTCGCCGCGAACAACGCCCAGTTCCTCGGGCTGGCGGAGCAACGCCTGCGCACCACGGAGCAGTCGCACGAGGCAGCGCTCGCCGGGCGGGAGCAGGCCGTCCGGGCACTGGTCGACCCGCTCGCCAAGGTCCTCGACCAGGTCCGCTCGGACCTGACCGCCGCAGAGCAGGCACGGACGACGAGTCATGCCGCCCTCGGCGAGCAGGTGCGCGCCATGCGCGAGACCTCCGACCTGCTGCGCATGGAGACCGGCCAGCTCGTCACGGCGCTCCGTTCCTCCCAGGTCCGTGGCCGCTGGGGCGAGCTCCAGCTGCGTCGGGTGGTGGAGGCGGCGGGGATGCTCGATCACGTCGACTTCGTCGAGCAGCAGACGACGCGCTCCGACGACGGTCTGCAGCGTCCCGACATGGTGGTCCACCTCGGCGGTGGCAAGCAGGTGGTCCTGGACTCGAAGGTGGCCTTCCTCGGCTACCTCGAGGCCGTGCAGGCCACCGACGACCGGGTCAGGGCAGAGCGGATGGCCGCCCACGCCCGCCATCTGCGCAGGCACGTGGACGACCTCGCGACGAAGGCCTACTGGGAGCAGCTGTCCCCGGCCCCCGAGTTCGTCGTCATGTTCGTCCCGGCCGAGCCCTTCCTGCATGCGGCGCTCGAGGTGGACCCGGGGCTCTACGAGTACGCGATGGAGCGCAACGTCGTCATCGCGACACCGATGACCTTGGTCGCCCTGCTGCGCACCGTGGCCTACACCTGGCGGCAGGAGGCGCTGGCGCGCAACGCCCAGCAGGTGCTCACCCTCGGTCGTGAGCTGCACGGCCGGCTCGCGACCCTCGGTGGGCACGTCGGCCGGCTCGGTCGCCAGCTCGACGGCGCGGTACGGGCCTACAACGACTCGGTCAGCTCGCTGGAGTCACGGGTGCTCGTCAGCGCGCGGCGGATGGCCGACCTCAAGGTCACCGATGACGCCCTGGAGGCACCGACGCCCGTCGACCAGGTCACCCGGCAGCTGCAGGCACCCGAGCTCGTCGCCTCGGACGAGCTCCGGCTCGTCACCCTGGCCGAGGAGCTCCGCGCGGCACAGGGCTGAGCGCCGTACCGCGATCAGGACGCGGCCGGCCGACGGTTCAGACGGGTTCGACCGAGAGCGCCGCGCGAGGCCCGCGCTCAGGACGAGGAACCGGCGTCCCGGCGGCCTTGAGGTCGGCACGCAGCTCCTTGGGGAGCGAGAACATCAGGTCCTCCGTCGCCGTGCGCACCTCCTCGACGGTCGTGAAGCCCGATGCGGCCAGGCGGTCGAGCACGTCGCGGACGAGGATCTCCGGCACGGAGGCACCTGACGAGACCCCGACGGTCACCGCACCCTCGAGCCAGGCGAGGTCGATCTCGGCAGCGGTGTCGACGCGGTAGGACGTCCGCGCCCCGGCGTCGAGCGCGACCTCGACCAGCCGGACGGAGTTCGAGGAGTTCGCCGAGCCGACGACGATCACCACGTCGCAGTCCGGAGCCAGCTTCTTCACCGCGACCTGGCGGTTCTGCGTGGCGTAGCAGATGTCGTCGCTCGGCGGGTCCTGCAGGTTCGGGAAGCGCTCCCGCAGACGCCGGACGGTCTCCATCGTCTCGTCGACCGAGAGCGTGGTCTGGGAGAGCCAGACGACCTTGTCGGGGTCCCGGACGACGATCCCCGCGACGTCGTCGGGAGAGTTGACCACCTGGATGTGGTCGGGAGCCTCACCGGCGGTCCCCTCGACCTCCTCATGACCGGTGTGACCGATGAGCAGGATGTCCATGTCGTCGGCGGCGAAACGCACCGCTTCCTTGTGCACCTTCGTCACGAGCGGGCAGGTGGCGTCGATGGTCTGCAGCGAGCGGGCAGCGGCGGAGGCATGCACCGCCGGCGAGACGCCGTGCGCGGAGAACACCACGCGGGCACCCTCGGGCACCTCGTCGGTCTCGTCGACGAAGATCGCGCCGCGGGCGGCGAGCGTCTCGACGACGTACTTGTTGTGCACGATCTCCTTGCGGACGTACACCGGTGCGCCGTAGTGGTCCAGGGCCTTCTCGACGGCGATCACGGCGCGATCCACGCCCGCGCAGTAGCCGCGGGGTGCCGCGAGCAGCACTCGCTTGGACGACGTGGTGGGGGAGGTCACCGCCTCAGTCTAGGTCGGGGCCCGATCCAGGGCGCGGGCGCGCGTCGTCCCGGCGGCGTCGGCCACCGATGAGACCCTTGGCCCGTGACCGAGCCTCCAGCCCTCCCCGCGCGTGCTCTGGACACCAGCCCCGAGCAGCCGTGGCCCGTCCGGCACCTGTCGGCGAAGATCGGCGAGTACATCCACAAGATGTCGGGGGTGTGGGTCGAGGGGCAGATCGTCCAGCTCAACCGCCGGGCCGGGATGTCCTTCCTCACGCTGCGCGACACCGAGGCCGACGTGTCGCTCTCGGTGACCGCCGTCGGCCGCGTGCTCGGCGAGATCACGGAGGGCGCGCATGTCGTCGTGCACGCCAGCCCGACGTTCTGGGCCAAGCGCGGGACCCTTCAGCTCCAGGCGGACAGCGCCCGCGTCGTCGGGCTCGGCGACCTCCTTGCTCGGATCGACCAGCTGCGCCGGGTGCTGGCGGCCGAGGGCCTCTTCGACGCGGACCGCAAGCGCCCGCTGCCCTTCCTTCCGGCCGTCGTCGGCCTCGTCTGCGGCCGCGAGTCGAAGGCGGAGCACGACGTCGTCGTCAACGCCCGCGAGCGCTGGCCGCAGGTCGAGTTCGAGATCCGTGAGGTCGCCGTGCAGGGTCCGCACGCCGTGCCGGAGGTCAGCGCGGCGATCGCCGAGCTGGACGCCGACCCGCGGGTCGAGGTGATCGTCGTCGCGCGGGGCGGGGGCTCGGTCGAGGACCTCCTCCCGTTCAGCAACGAGGCCATGGTCCGTGCGGCAGCGGCCTGCCGGACCCCGCTGGTCAGCGCCATCGGCCATGAGACGGACGCCCCGCTCCTCGACCTCGTCGCCGACCACCGCGCGTCGACACCGACCGACGCGGCCAAGCGGATCGTCCCGGACGTCGCCGAGGAGCGGGCGAAGCTGCGGCAGGCCCGGGCGCGGACCATCGGCGCCGTCGAGCAGATCCTGCGGCGGGAGTCCGAACGGCTCGCGGCCCTGCGCTCGCGGCCGTCCCTCGCCCAGCCGGAGGTGCTCCTCGGGGCGAGGTCCGAGCAGGTCGCCCGCCTGCTCCAGGAGACCCGACGCAGCCTCGCGTCCCGCGTGACAGCAGGCGACGCGGAGGTCTCCCGGCTCGCCGCGCAGGTCACCGCCCTCTCCCCCGCGGCGACCCTTCAGCGGGGCTACGCCGTCGTCCAGCGGCCCGACGGATCCGTCGTCCGCGACCCGAGCGAGGTCGGGGCCGGCGAACGGCTGAGGATCCGCGTCGCCGCCGGCGAGCTCCACGCGATCGCC
>JBBRGX010000144.1:0-6277 GCA_038223605.1 Actinomycetales bacterium
GGCTCGCCGGCGCGGTCGCCGCAACAACGCCTGGGTGATCCTCTTCCTGCTGCCCAGTGCGATCCCCCTGGTCCTCTTCACTCTCGTCCCGATGGTCGGGTCGCTCTGGGTCAGCCTGCACAGGTGGAACCTCATCTCACCCATGACCTGGGTGGGCGTGGACAACTACACCGTGCTGCTGGCCGCACCCGCCACACGCCGGGTCCTCGGTCACACGCTGCTGTACATCGGCGGGTACCTGCCGCTGGTGTACGTCGGCGGTCTCGGCCTGGCGATGGTGCTCAACCGGGCTTTCCGCGGTCGGAATCTCTTCCGCGCCGCGTACTTCCTGCCCGTGGTGACCAGCTGGGTGGTCGTGGCCCTGGTGTGGCAGTGGTTGCTCAACCCGAACAACGGGATCGTCAACACGGTGCTCGGCCTGCTGCACCTGCCACAGCCCGGCTGGTGGACCGACCCGGCCTGGTCGATGGCCTCGGTGGTCCTCGCCTCGGCCTGGAAGGACTTGGGGTTCGTCATGGTCATCCTGCTGGCGGGTCTGCAGGCCATCCCTGCCGATGTCCAGGAGGCCGCATGGGTCGACGGGGCGAACGCCTGGCAACGGTTCCGGCTCATCACTCTCCCCCTGCTCTCTCCCTCGACCTTCTTCGTGCTGGTCATCTCGTTGATCAACGGGTTCCAGGTCTTCGACCAGGTGTACGTGATGACGGGCGGCGGACCGGCCGGGTCGAGCCAGGTCGTCGTCGGCCAGATCTACGACCTGACCTTCCGCTACGGACGGGCCGGTGAGGCCTCCGCGCTCTCGTGGCTGCTGTTCCTCGTCATCCTGCTCATCACCGCGCTCCAGCTGCGCGCCCAGCGCCGGTGGGTGAACTATGCCTGAGACCCTGACCTCCACCAGGCCGGCGCCGGACGTGCACGCCGGTGCCCTGCGGCGCCCGATCGGGTGGCGCAAGCCGGCCCTCTACCTCGGCATCACGCTCGGTGCCGCAGCGATGCTCTTCCCCTTCGCGTGGACCATCATCACCTCGATCACGCCGCGCGGCTCACTGGCCGGTGGGCCGACCCTGATCGTCAAGGACCCCACGCTCGACGCCTACCGCACGCTGCTGGACGCGCTGCCGATGCTGCGCATCGTCGCCAACTCCTTCGGGGTGGCGGTGGCGACGACGCTGCTCCAGCTGGTCACCGGGTCGATGGCCGCCTATGCGTTCGCCCGGATGACCTTCCGAGGCAAGGACATCGTCTTCGGCCTCTACCTTGCGACGCTGATGATCCCCTTGCAGGTCCTCGTCGTCCCGCTCTTCATCGAGATGACGCGACTGCAGGTCAACGACACCTACTTCGCCCTGCTCGCGCCGTCCATCGCGTCGGCCTTCGGGATCTTCCTGCTCAAGCAGGCCATCGAAGGGGTGCCTCGCGAGCTCGACGAGGCCGCGACGATCGACGGCGCCGGGCACCTGCGCATCTTCGCCACGATCATCGTCCCGCTCATCCGGCCCGCGCTCGCGACCCTGGCCGTGTTCGCCTTCATGTCCAGCTGGAACAGCTTCCTGTGGCCGCTGGTCGTCATCCGCTCGCCCGAGCTCATGACGCTGCCTCTCGGCCTGGCGACCTTGAAGGGTCAGTTCACCACCGAGTGGGACGTGGTCATGGCCGGATCGGTCGTCTCCATCGTGCCGATCGCCCTCGTCTACCTCCTCGCTCAGCGGCACATCATCGCCGGGCTCGCCCACACAGGTCTCAAGTAGCCCCCCGGCCGGCGCTCCGCCGTCCACCACGAAAGGAAGAACTCATGCAGCGCAGCACGATCATCCGACAGTCGAGGACAGCCGGGGCCATCGCCGTCGGGGCGGCTCTGGCGCTCACCCTCGCGGCCTGCGGCCAGGGCTCAGCGACGAAGGACGAACCCGCACCCGCAGCGTCGTCGACGGACAGCTCGGTGACCATCAGCTATATGAACTTCTCGGCGAACGGAGGTCAGGAGGAGAGCCTTGCGGCGATCGTCAAGGCGTTCGAGGCGGACAACCCCACCATCACCGTCAACGTCGAGACGATCCCGTACGACGACTACTTCACGAAGCTGCAGACGGCTGTCGCCGGCGGCACCGCGGCGGACGCGTTCGAGCTCAACTACGAGAACTTCGTCACCTACGCCGCCAACGGCTCCCTGGCGACGCTGAGCGGTGTCGATGCGGCCCCGTACACGCCGTCCCTCCTCGAGGCCTTCTCGGCAGACGGCGCCCAGTACGGCCTGCCGGAGTCGTTCTCGAACGTCGTGCTCTTCTACAACAAGGCCCTGTTCGACGCGGCCGGGCTCGACTACCCGACAGCCGACTGGACGTGGGCGGACGCCCAGGCCGCGGGCGACAAGCTGACCGACAAGGACGCCGGGGTGTGGGGCTACTACCAGCCGGTCTCCTTCTACGAGTTCTACAAGGCGCTGGCGCAGTCGGGGGGTGAGTTCTTCAACGCCGACAAGACCAAGGCGACGTTCAACAGCCCGGCGGGTGTCGAGGCCGCCACCTGGTTGACGTCCAAGGCAGGGACGATCATGCCGACCGAGGCCGATGGCGTGGGCACGCCCGACTACGACACCAACCTGTTCAAGACCGGCAAGCTGGCGATGTGGGTCAACGGCATCTGGCAGTTCAGCGGCCTGTCCGAGGTGAGCGCGCTCGACTGGGACATCGCCGTCGAGCCGGGCAGCACGCAGAAGGCGTCAGCGATGTTCACCAATGGCGTCGTCGTCTCCGCCACGAGCGACAAGCAGGAGGCGGCCCAGAAGTGGATCACCTTCCTGACGAGCTCGGACGCGATGGTCTCCACGCGTCTCTCCGCGTCGTGGGAGCTTCCGCCCATCGCTGACACGGCCAAGCTCGCCACGTATCTGGATGTGACCCCGCCCGCCAACCGCCAGGCTGTCTTCGACTCGCTCGACGCCACCGTCCTCCCCCCTGTCATCGGCTCTCAGCAGGAGATGACGGACATCGTGGGCGAGGAGCTCGGCAACGCAGCGGCGGGGCGCAAGACCGTGGAGCAGGCACTGGACGACGCAGCCACCCGCGTCGACGCCCTGCTCGGCTGACCCATGGGGGCGGGACCTGCCGAACCGCCGGTCCCGCCCGCCGGCCGTACCTCTGCTCGGACCCACCACCGACGACTGCGAGACAGCCATGACCTCCGCGTCCGACCTCGGCCGCATCGCCGATCTCGCGAGGCAGAGCCACCGGGTGATCACTTCGCTCCAGGACCCCGGCGGCGCCTACCCCGCATCCCCGACCTTCTCGGCCTATCGCGGCTATGCGTGGCTCCGTGACGGTGCCTTCACGGCCGAGGGGATCTCGCGCTACGGCGACACGACCTCCGCGTCCCGGTTCCACGACTGGGTCGCGTCGGTGCTGACCGACCGCGCCGCAGCCGTCGCCGGGCTCTGCCGCGATGCCGCAGCCGGCACGGACATCCCCCTCGCACGCATGCTGCCCACCCGCTTCACCTTCGACGGCGAGGCCGGCTCCGACCCCTGGTGGGACTTCCAGACCGACGGCTACGGGACCTGGCTGTGGTCGGTGGTCGAGCACTCCCGACGCCACGGTCTCGACCTCGAGCGGTGGCGCACCGGCATCGAGGTGGCCGTCGACTACCTCACGAGCTTCTGGGACCGCCGGTGCTACGACTGGTGGGAGGAGCACGTCGAGGAACGCCACGTCTCGACCCTCGGTGCGATCCACGCCGGCCTGACGGCCCTCGGCCACGACGAGCTCCTCGACGAGGCACGACGGGTCGCCGCTGCTGAGACGGCGCAGGCGGTGCGGGATCGAGTGATGCTGGAGGGCACGACGACGGGCCGCGCCGCCGACCCCGGTGCCCGGCACCTGGCCAAGTGGCTCGGATCCACGCAGGTCGACGCCTCGCTGGCAGCCTGCATCGTCCCCTTCGGGCTGATCGACCAAGGATCCGCGCTGGCCGAGGCGACCCTGGACGCCATCACTCGCGACCTCGAGGTCGACGGTGGCGTGCACCGGTTCCGGGCCGATGTCTTCTACGGCGGCGGCCAGTGGCTGCTGCTCGCCTGTCTGCTCGGCTGGAACCGGGCAGTCGCGGGCGACCGCCCGACCGCTCTGCGGGACCTCCTCTGGGTGGCCGACCACGCCGACGCCGACGGGCACCTTCCCGAGCAGGTCCCCGACCACCTGCTGCACCCCGAGAGCCGTACCGAGTGGCTCGACCGCTGGGGCGAGGTCGCCTCACCCTTGCTGTGGTCGCACGGCATGTTCCTCATCCTCGCCGACGAGCTCGACCTCCTCCCCGAAGGGTCCGATCGATGACCAGTGCAGAGTCCGCGCCTCGGGGTGCCGCGTGGGTGCGGCACGAGCCGTACGGCATCGGTCACCCCTACGCCACGTCGGCGGACCAGCGGGTGCCGGTGCTGCCGGAGGCGGGCCAGTCGGTCCGTCTCGGCGTCCTGGCCGCGCCGGATGTCGCCGCCATCATCTGCGAGTGGCAGGACGCGTCGGCGGCGACGACGCGCCTCCCGCTCGCGCCCGCGAACACGTCGGAGGCCGACGTCGCGGCTCTCGCGGGTGGTGAGGGCCACCTGGCCGAGGCGCAGGCGGCACAGCTGGCCGCCGAGGGCGCGTGGTCCGTCCGCACCCCGCCACTGGCCGCCGGGACGACCTACCGCTACCGGTTCATCGCACGCACGCCGTCCGGCGACCAGCCCGCCACGGACTGGTTCGACGTGGCCGCCGGTGCCTGGGACACCGAGGGCGGCAGCCTGACCGTCGACGGCGGCGCTGCATCGGACGTCGTGGTCCCAGCGAGTGTCCGGTGGCTGTGCACGCCAGGTGGGGTCGCCCGGGTGCGCTTCGCGCTGCGCCTGGAGCCGCAGGAGCATGTCGTCGGGTTCGGCGAGCGCTTCGATGCCGTCGACCAACGTGGACGGCAGCTCGACGCCGTCGTGTTCGAGCAGTACAAGTCCCAGGCAAGGCACGGCCGCACCTACCTGCCGATGCCTTTCGCCCACGTCGTGGGCGGCGAGGGATGGGGGCTGCACGTCCGGACCAGCCGTCGCACCTGGTTCGACGTCGGCGCATCGCAGCCCGACCGGATGGTCGTCGAGGCGGAGCTCGGTGGCGCGCAGTTCGAGCACCTCGACCTGGCGCTCTACCGCGGAGCCCCGCACGAGGTGCTGCGCGCCTTCGGCGACGAGGTCGGGCGAGCCGAGGAGCTCCCCGCCTGGGTCTTCCGACTGTGGGCCTCCGGCAACGAGTGGAACTCGCAGGCGATCGTCACGGAGCGGATGGACGCCCACCGCGACCTCGGGATCCCGGTCGGCGTGGTCGTCATCGAGGCGTGGAGCGACGAGGAGGGCATCACGATCTTCCGGGACGCGCGGTACCGCGTCACGCCAGACGGTGGCGCGCACCGGGCGGCCGACTTCACCTCCTCGCCCGACGGCGCATGGCCCGACCCGAAGGCGATGATCGACGAGCTGCACGGGCGTGGGATCAAGGTGATCCTCTGGCAGATCCCCCTGCAGAAGACGGAGTTCGACCTGGGGCCGCAGGTCCCGACGGACAGCCAGGTGCTCGTCGACGGCCGGGCCATGGTCGCCGGCGGGCACGCGGTGCTCGAGGCCGACGGCTCGCCCTACCACAACAGGGGCTGGTGGTTCCCGCAGTCGTTGATGATCGACCTGTCGACGCAGCGCGGCCGCGACTGGTGGACGGCCAAGCGGCGCTACCTGGTCGAGGACCTCGGCGTGGACGGTTTCAAGACCGACGGCGGAGAGCATGCCTGGGGCCACGACCTGCGCTTCGCGGACGGTCGTCGCGGTGACGAGGGCAACAACCTGTACCCGGTGCACTACGCGCGGGCGTTCGGCGACCTGCTGCGCTCGGCGGGGAAGGCGCCGGTCACGTTCTCGCGGGCCGGCTTCACCGGTTCGCAGGCGCACGGCGTGTTCTGGGCGGGCGACGAGGACTCCACCTGGGAGGCGTTCGGACACTCCGTGACGGCCGGGATCACGGCGTCCGCCTGCGGGATCGTCTACTGGGGCTGGGACCTCGCCGGGTTCTCCGGGCCGGTGCCCGACGCTGAGCTCTACCTGCGGGCGACGGCCGCCGCGGCCTTCATGCCGGTGATGCAGTACCACTCCGAGTTCAACCACCACCGTCGACCGCTGCGGGACCGTACCCCATGGTTCGTCGCCGAGGTCAACGACGACCCCGGCGTGATCGACATCTTCCGCCGCTACGCCGAGCTGCGCGAGCGGCTC
>JBBRGX010000145.1:0-6248 GCA_038223605.1 Actinomycetales bacterium
GAGATGACGCCGGCGTTGTCGAAGAACAGGTCGACCCCGCCGAGCTCGGCGAAGGCGTCCAGGGCGAACGCCTCCATCTGGTCGACGTGACGCACGTCGACGACCGACGTGCGCACGGTCGCGCCGGCGTCAGTCAGCTCCTTGGCGGCCCCGGCCAGGTGGTCGGCATCGATGTCAGCGAGGGAAAGAGCCGCCCCCGCCTCGGCGAACCGCCGCGCGAGCTCCTGAGACGTTCGCCGGGTCCTCGAAGCCGAGCCGCCGCCCCACGGCGGCGCACGGCAGGTCCGTGTAGGCCAGGAGGCGCCGCGCCTCCCTCGCGAGGCGGGCGTCGATCAGCTGCTTGGGTGTCAGCCCCGTCGCCCCGACGCTGGCCCGGCACAGGGTCTTCGGCGAGTAGCCCAGGGCCAGGGCGTAGTCCTCGACCGTGTGGATCGAGCCGTAGGACCGTTCGACGAGGTCGAGGAAGGCCATGGCCACGGGGTTCGGGATCCCCTGCGTGCTGGAGAGCTGCGGTGGCGACTGCCCAAGGCGCAGCAGGATCGCCTCCAGGAGGTGCCGCAGCAGGGCGTCGCCCCCCGCCTGGCTGACACCGGTGGGGCCGAAGACGAAGCGCTCGTACTCCCGGGAGAAGACGTCCAGCAGCGAGCGGAGGTCGGCGAGGTCCGCTCCGGCCAGATGCCAGGAGGTCGGCCCACGATGAGCGGCCCCCGAGGCGCCGAGGAAGGCATCGGTGAAGCAGATCACCGTTCCCCGGACCAGGGGCGGACGCTCGTGCACCTGTCCAGGTCGGATCCAGACCAGCGAGCCGGCGCGATGACGATGGACCTCGAGGTCGACCAGCTGGTCGGCCTCCCCCTCCGTGCACAGGATGAGGAGGTGGAAGTCGGTCCGCAGCAGCTGGTAGTCGCGGCTGCGGTCCATGCAGCCGCCCACCGGTGCGAGCTCGGCGAGGCACACGCCGAGGTCGGCTCGATGGGGATGGACCGCGTCCAGCTGGCCGATCGCACGCTGCGCCGGGTGCATGGTCCGACGGTAGGTCGGCGGCACCTCCTGCGCCTGGGACGATCGGCGGCCTCGCTCCCTGCTGGCCACGCCGCTACGCCCAGGTCGCGATCAGGCGACCGGGAGGGCGTCGGCGACGACGGGGGTCGCCCGGTGCACTTCGGCGACCTTCCGGTACGCAGGCAGGTCGGTGTAGAGCTCGTCGCGCAGCGGGTTGAGCCGCCGGGTCCGGATCCGGTGCACCTGGTAGACGGCCACCGCGATGTTGGCTGCCAAGGAGAGGGCGCTCACGACGACGAGTGCCGTCTCGTTGTGCGAGGACTGCACGGCGAACGTCGAGTCGGTCACGAACGCCGGGACCGCCATGGTGAACATCATCCAGAACGCGAGGGTCTGCGCACGGTGCTGCAGCCATGCCCCTCGGGTCATGAAGAACGCGGGGATCGTGCAGGAGATCAGCAGCGCGGCGCCGGCGTAGAACGAGTGGTCCCCGACCGCGTTGTAGACGTAGGCGAAGTTCCACAGGTCGTAGGCGATGACCCAGAACCAGAGCATGTCCGGCCAGATCATGTCCTGCGTGCGCCTGCGGCTGACGATGATGCCGGCCCAGCCGCAGATGGTCAGCAGGTTGAGCAGGCCGGCGATGCCGTTCATCACGTTCCACGGGCCGCCGACCATGAAGACTCCGTCGACCATCCCGTGCAGGCCGGTGACCTGGAAGTCCCGGATGACGGCCTCGAAGATGTTCATCGCGAGGATCGCCGGCGGGAAGAGCAGGGCGTACTTGTAGGCGGCAACCTTCGGCAGGTAGCGGATCGCCATGAAGCCGAGACAGCCGGCGAGCGCCGAGTAGACCTTGACCCAGTGGAACCACGAGCCAGTGCTGGACCCCGCGACGGCCGTGTGCGGCCACACGAGGACGGTCAGGACGAGGGGCAGCGCGACGAAGAGCGTGAGGCCGGCGACCTTGCTGCTGCGAGCGAGCTCGTTGAGCCCGATGAGGGCCGCGACCACCACCACCCACATCAGCGCCGAGTACCAGGGGATCGATGCGAACAGGAACATCTCAGTGCTCTCCTTCGGGGTCCTGCTGGGGGGAGGCCGCCGTGCGGGTCGGCACGGCGGTCGGGGACGCCGCGGCGTCCAGGCGCAAGGTCTGCCGCACCATGGCGGCGAGGACGTCGTCTGCGACGTCGGGGTGGGCGCGGGTGAGCCCGATCAGCCCGTGCAGCAGGACGGTGAAGGTCTCGCTGACGTGCTCGATCGCGATCGTGTGCCGGGCGGCGTAGGCCGCGACGGTCGTCTCGCGCAGGCAGTCGACGACGGCGTCGACGCAGCGGTCCACGAAGCGCAGGAACATTCCGACGTCGTCGATCCGCGGCAGCAGGGCCGGCGTGTCGGCCGGCCTGCGCCCGAGGTAGCGGCGCAGCACGACGACGGAGTCGACGACGGCCTTGTCGATGTTGCCGACCTCGCGCGCGGCGTCCCACGCGCGGATCGAGTCGACGACCTGCGCGAGGTAGCCGTCGAGCAGCTCCTCGGCCATCGCCGTCGTGCTGCCGAGGTAGTGGTGGACCAGCCCGCGAGTGACCCCGGCGCGCTCGGCGACCGCCGAGATCGTGGTGCGGTTCAGGCCCTTCTCGATAGCGAGCTCACGGGCCGCGACGAGGAGGGCGGCGCGGCGGTCGTCCGGGGCCATCACGGTCTTGGCGCCCATCTCCACCTCCGTCCTTCGGGACCGTCGACGCTCGGCGTCCCCGCACGATCCTGCCGCCCATTGACACCATGTCAACAGGACGTTGGTCGCAGCCGCCCCCGGTCGTGTGGCCGCCCGTGGCAGGCTAGCCGTCATGCTGAACGTCATCGACCGCGACACCGTGATGTGCATCTCGCTCGCCGCGAGGCCGGGCAACCACGGGAACAGGTTCCACAACTACCTCTACGCCGAGCTGGGCCTGAACTACGTCTACAAGTCGTTCAGCTCGAGCGATATCGGTGCGACCGTCGGCGGGATCCGCTCGATGGGGATCAGGGGCGCGGGGGTGTCGATGCCCTACAAGGAGTCGTGCATGCCCTTCCTCGACGCGATCGACCCCTCGGCGGCCGCGATCGACTCGGTGAACACGATCGTCAACGACGACGGTGTGCTGACCGGCTACAACACGGACTACCTCGCGATCCGCACGATGCTGACCGAGCACGGGGTCTCGCCGGACCAGGACGTCGCCGTCCTCGGCGCGGGCGGCATGGCCAAGGCCGTCGTCGCAGCGCTCCGTGACTCAGGCTTCGCGCGGGTGAGCGTCGTGGCGCGCACCCTGGAGCGCGGCAGGGCCCTGGCCGAGCGCTACGGGTTCGAGGCCGTGACCGATCTGGGCGACGCCCGGCCGGCTGTCCTGGTGAACGCGAGCCCGGTCGGCATGGCCGGGGGCTCCGAGGCTGCTGACCTCGCCTTCGGCGAGGACGTCGTCCGCGCGGCCTCGACGGTCCTGGACGTCGTGTACCTGCCCACCGAGACGCCCCTCGTGCGCCTGGCCGACTCGCTCGACCTGAGGGTGCTGCGTGGCGACGAGGTCATGCGGCTGCAGGCGCTCGAGCAGTTCGTGCTCTACACCGGCCTGCGGCCGAGCGACGAGCAGATCGACAGCGCGGAGGAGTACGCGAGCGCCTGAGCCGACCCTCGTCCCGGTATCGGCTGTGCGCCGCGTCGGTACCAGCCGGTAACGTCACGGCTCGTGCCAGCTCCCGTGATCACCGCCACCGGCCTGACCAAACGCTTCGGCGACCTCGCGGCCGTCGACGGGATCGACTTCGAGGTCGCGGCCGGTGAGTCCTTCGGCCTGCTCGGCCCGAACGGCGCAGGCAAGTCCACGACGATGCGCATGGTCGGAGCGGTCTCCACGCGCACCTCCGGCGAGCTCCGTGTGCTGGACCTCGACCCCAACACCCACGGGCCGGAGATCCGCTCCCGGCTCGGCGTCGTCCCGCAGGAGGACAACCTCGACACCGAGCTCCGGGTCCGCGACAACCTCATCGTCTACGGGCGCTACTTCGGCATCCCGCGCGCGGTCTGCGCCGAGCGTGCCGACGAGCTCCTGGCCTTCGCCCAGCTCGAGGAGAAGGCCAAGGTCAAGGTCGACGCCCTCTCCGGGGGGATGAAGCGCCGGCTCACCATCGCCCGGGCCCTGATCAACGAGCCCAAGGTCCTCATGCTCGACGAGCCGACGACGGGCCTGGACCCGCAGGCAAGGCATGTCCTGTGGGACCGGCTCTTCCGGCTCAAGGAGCGCGGGACGACGCTCGTGCTCACCACGCACTACATGGACGAGGCCGAGCAGCTCTGCGACCGCATCGTCGTGGTCGACGAGGGCCGGATCATGGCTCAGGGCAGCCCCTCCTCGCTCATCCGCGAGTACTCCACCCGCGAGGTGGTCGAGCTGCGCTTCGGCTCCGAGCGCAACGCCGGGGCGGCCGAGCAGCTCGCCGTGCTCGGCGAGCGGATCGAGGTCCTGCCCGATCGCGTGCTCATCTACGCCGACAACGGCGAGTCCGTGCTCGAGCACGTCGCACGGCTCGGACTCCACCCGACGACGAGCCTGGTCCGTCGTTCGAGCCTCGAGGACGTCTTCCTGCGGCTGACCGGGCGGAGCCTGATCGAGTGAACGAGGACCGCACCCCGACAGCGGGGCTCGAGCACGATGCAGCGCCGGGCGCCTGCGCACCCACCGTGCAGGCCGCCGAGGCGATCGCCGCCGCCGCTCGCACCCGACGCCGGGGCGCGCTCTACGTCGCCGAGCACCAGATCCGGTCGATGCGCACCTATGGCTGGACGATCCTCATCGGCGGGATCGGCAGCCCCCTGCTCTACCTGCTCGGCCTCGGGCTCGGGCTGGCGAGCTTCCTCGACGTGCCCGTCGGCTTCGGGCCGGACGGACCGGTGCGCTACGTCGTCTTCGTCGCTCCGGCCCTCCTCGCGACGGCGGCGATCGGTGTGAGCACCGAGGAGTTCACCTACACGATCATGGCCGGCTTCAAGTGGCGGCGGATCTTCTGGGGGATGAACGCCTCGCCGCTGGCCCCCGAGCAGGTCGTCGAGGGCCTCGTGCTGGCCGTCGCCGCCAGGATGGCCTTCGTGAGCGTCGCGTACGGCGTGGTCGTCGCTCTCTTCGGTGCGCTCGGCTCCCCGGTCGCGGTGCTCACGCTCCCGCTGGTCGGGATGCTCGCCGGGATGGCCTTCGGGCTGCCCCTGCTGGCGTTCGCCGCGAGCCTCAAGGACGACTCGGGTCAGTTCGCGGCCGTCCAGCGCTTCATCTTCACCCCGATGTTTCTGTTCTCTGGCACGTTCTACCCGCTCTCGGCCCTGCCCGGCTGGCTGCACTGGATCGGCTGGGTCTCCCCGCTGTGGCATGCGAGCGAGCTCGGACGCTGGCTGTCCTACGGCTCACCGATCTCGGGAGTCATGCTGACGGTCCACCTGGGCGTCCTGCTCAGCCTCGTGGCGGGCGGCTGGCTGCTGGCCCGCCGGACCTTCGTCGGGAGGATGCGCGGATGAGCGGGCCGGCGCGCACCGCGACCGCCACGCGCCGCTCCGGCGGCGTCCGCTCCCTGTACGCGGGCAACCCCGGCTCGGTCCTCGGCCGCGGGCTGCTCGCCGCACGCTCGAGCACCTGGGTCGTGGTGCTCTCCGGCTTCTTCGAGCCGGTCTTCTACCTGCTCGCGATGGGCGTCGGGCTCGGCTCGTACATCGGCGACGTGAGCCTTGCCTCCGGGCGGTCGATCTCCTACGCGGCCTACATCGCCCCGGCCCTGCTTGCCGTCTCCGCGATGAACGGCGCGGTGTACGACTCCACCTGGAACGTCTTCTTCAAGATGCACTTCGGCAAGCTCTACCAGGCGATGCTCGCGACCTCGCTCGGCCCGCTCGACGTCGCCATCGGCGAGATCGCCTACGCCCTGCTGCGCGGCGTGCTCTACGCGACGGGCTTCCTCACGGTGATGCAGGTCATGGGTCTGAACCTGTCGTGGACCGCGATCCTCACGCTGCCGGCCGTCGTGCTCATCGCCTTCGGCTTCGCCAGCCTCGGGATGGCCGTCACGAGCTATATGACGACCTTCCAGCAGATGGACTGGATCAACTTCGTCATGCTGCCGATGTTCCTGTTCTCCGCGACGTTCTACCCGATCACCGTCTACCCCCAGGCGATCCAGTGGTTCATCCAGGCCCTGCCGCTGTGGCACGGCGTGGAGCT
>JBBRGX010000146.1:0-6236 GCA_038223605.1 Actinomycetales bacterium
TCGAGCACCGGAAGGCCGAACCCCTCACCGAGGCTCGGGTAGGCGAGCACGAGGGCGCCGGAGAGGAAGCCCGCGAGGTCGCCGAGCGGCAGGTACCCGGTGCGCAGCACGCGCAAGGGGGCCGGGACCGCGGCGATCGCAGGCTCGACCCCCATGTCCCAGCCCGGTCCCCCGGCGAGGACGAGGGCCGGCGGCTCCGGGAGGTCGGCGACCGCCCGCGCCCAGCCGCGGACCAGGGCAGGGGTGTTCTTGCGGGGCTCGAGCGTTCCGAGGAAGCCGATGTAGGGCTGCCCGCCCAGCCCGAGGCTGCGGCTCACCCGATCGGTCTCGGCGGCGCTCGTCGGGTGGAAGATCCCGGTGTCGACGCCGTGGTACGCGACGTGGAACCGAGCGGAGTCGCCACCGGCGAACCGCAGCACCTCGTCCCTCGTCGCCGCCGAGGGCACCACCAGGGCCGACGCGCGTCGGACGGCCAGCCCGATCGCGGTACGGAAGAAGCGCCCCTTGAGGGGTGAGTGCAGCTCGGGGTGGCTGAAGAACGTCGCATCGTGCAGCGTCACGACCACCGGGACACCGACGGCCTGCGGCATCGTGTAGTGCGGGCTGTGCAACAGCTCGGCGCCCGTGCGGCGCAGGAGCAGCGGCAACCCGGTCTGCTCCCAGGCGAGCCGGGCCGGTCGTCTCGCGATCCCACGGCGGCCGGGGACGATCTCGGCGCCGGGGACGAGGGCAGCGGTCGCCTCGGCGTCCTCCGCCTGGCAGGCGATCACCAGGTCCAGGCCGAGTGCGGCGAGCGCGGGGAGCAGCGCGTCGACGTACCGGCCGACCCCGCCCCTGTCGGCGGGGATGGCCGTGGCGTCGAGGAGGATTCGCACCCGGCGATCCTAGGCCGGGCACGCCCGGCCACCGCTCAGGGCGACGCGAGACCGACGTACTCGTCGCTCGCGACGATCGATCCGATGATCTGCTCGAGCCGGAAGCCGGACTGCAGCTGGATGACCCACGCCTGCACGCCGAGAGCGTCGCCGCCGCGACGGAGCAGCAGCCGGTACTGCGCGTCGACGACCGTCGAGAGGTGCTCGGTCGACATGAGGAACCCCATGGCGACGGTGCCCCGGTTCGCACCGTTCGCGAGCCGGCCCGACCAGTACGCGATCTCCGGGGCGCTCGCGGTCCGCGAGAGGACGTCCAGGTAGAGACGCTGCACCCAGGCCCCATCGGTCGAGCCGGACAGGGCGTAGTGCTCCGGCGACGCGAAGAAGCCGGCGTCCAGCTGCTGGATCGTCAACCCGGCCGCCATCCGCCCGAGCCAGTACTGCCGTCCGCTCGCATCGGGAAGCCTGCCCAGGTGCGTCGCGTAGGCGGAGTCGATGAGCGAGCCACGGAACTCGTCGGAGGAGGTGATGGAGTTGGCGACGGCAGACCTCGGTGTGCCCGTTGCGAGCGCCGCGGTCCACGAGGCGAGCCCGCCGGGATCCGGAGCCCGATGGAAGAGGTCCTGGTAGACGCGGCCGACGTAGCTCTGAATCGACGCCTGGTCGACGGCGGGCGCGACCGTCACCGTCGCGGACGCCCCCACGGAACGCACGGTCACGACCTGGGACGTCCCGGGCACCTGCCACGAGGAGGACACCCCGAGCGACGGGGAGGCGAAGGGCGGGAGTCCCGGCCTCATGTCGAGCAGATAGCTCCGCGGGTACCCGTAGGTCGGATCCGGCGAGCGGAGGTGGACCTGTACTCCGGCCCAGGAGGGCATCCGCACGTCGCGGCCCACCGCAGGTCGGAAGTCGACATAGACCGTTCCGCCCGCGACATCGACGGCCACCGCGCGCAGCGCCGTCGTCTGGGCGAGCGGAGCCAGGTCGACGGTCACCGTGCCACCCACCACGGGACGGTTCACGACGGCGACACCGAGCGCGTCGGCCAACGCCGAGTTGAGGTTCCCGGAGGCGACCGAGAGGCCGATCCCCATCACGTCGGCGCGATCGCCGTAGTCGCTCACCGCGCACGCAGTGGTCACCGGGAGCGTGAGGGAGACCCGCGCGGTACCCGCCCCGCAGGTGGCGGTGCTGGCGTGCCCGAGGCCGAGGTTGTGGCCGAACTCATGTGACATCACGTCGGTGTTCTGCGCGCCGTTCACCCAGATATGGGTCCCGCGGATCGACGCGAGACCGGCCCAGGAACAGTCGCTCCGGGTCGGGAAGTACACCAGCACGTGGTTGTTGCCGCTCGGATCGGCGAGCCCGTTCGCCACGAGGGCACTGCTCAGGAGGGCAGAGACGTCGCAGGAGCGCGGGTCAGCGATCTGCGCCCAGGGACGCGCGGTCGCCGTGATCGCGATGCGGCCGGCGGACTGGTCGCTCCAGTACTGCGCCGTCTGCTTCGCGAGGGCGTCGAGGCTCGGCTGGCTGGCCGTGTCGGGTGCGTTCCAGTAGACCGGGAGAACCGTGAGGGTGTGCGAGCCGAGCACTGCGGCGGCCGAGGTCGCACCGAGCGTCCCGGCGCCGAGCGCACTGACGGCCACCACCCGCGCCTGGTCACCGACCGCCGGCTCCGCCACCTCGTCCAGCACCTGCGCCCGGCTCAACGACGCCGTGCTGTCGATCTGGAGCTGCACGCCCTGGCCGCTCGCGCCGCCGAGGGCAAGGTTCTCGGGCAGGGCGATCAGCGTGCCCTCGGCCTCGACGTAGGTCCGGACGTCCATCGACTCATCCGCCGCGGCGGCCCGGGTGTCGACGACGACCTGGTCGACCGTCCCCGTCACCGTCACTCGGACCGGCGACTGATCGGCGCCGGCGGCCGGTGCGGCCCCGAGGAGCAGGAGCGCGACGCCGAGGGCGCCTGCGAGGGCTGCGGCCGTCCGACGATCGCGCAACGACAGGGTGCTCACCACGATCCTCCGATGCGCCACGGGCCGCCGTCGGCGGGAAGAAGGTCGCGGCGAGGACTCACCGTCGCCGACCTCGGCACCCCTCGGGCACCACAGCTCACCACACCACACCCCTGCCACGCAGTACAGCACCGAACGGGTGGAGTGCGGGACGCGACCCCCGAACAGCCTACGGCGCCACCCGATAGATCCAGCGGGTGACCCCGCCCCACTCGAAGGAACCCGTCTCGGTCAGGCATCGCTCGTCCAGCCGGGCAGAGGCGACGATCGTCATGAGCGCGGGGACGTCAGCCGCGACGGTGCACGGCGAGCCACTGATCGCGATCACGTCGGGGGACGGGTTGCTGAAGCTCAGCACGTCGGTACCGGTCCAGGTGAAGGTGATGAACGAACCGCCCCTGTTCCAGACCTGCTCCGCGGCACCCGCGGGGTCGAGCATCGCCCACGCCTCCCGGTCCGGTCCCGCCAGCTGCCGGCTCGACAACGACGGCACCCCCGTCGCGACCAGCAGGGCATTCACGTCGTTGTCGTCGCTGGCCCAGAGCTCACCTGCGGCCCGCGCAGCCGCTCCCTGCGCGAGCATGCGATCGGCGAACGGCGTACCGCGCAGATCCGCCAGGCCGATGAGCACCGGGTTGACGTTCCAGACGAGGAGACCGGCGAGCGCCACGGCAGCGGCGTACCCCGCCCACCACCGGGGCCGCAGGCTGATGACCAGCACGACCGCGCCGAGGAGCAGGCTCGACAGCCAGATCGTCACGACGGCGACGCCAGGAACGAGCGAGGCCCGCAGCAGCGATCCGGCGTACGCCGCGACGAGCGCGAGGAGCGAGGAGATCATCACCGCGACGCGCACCGGCACCCGGACGACGGCCGGGAGCACGAGGCACAGCAGCAGGATCCCGAGGTACCCGATCACATCGCCGGAGCGGTTCGGCGGGACCATGTTGAGAACCGGCACCCGCGCGGCCCACGGCCCGAAGTCGACCATCGACCAGGCGAACCAGAAGCCCGTCATCGCGAGCATCGTCCGGGTGGCCCGGCGGTGCCGGACCTCGGGCACCACGACCCCGGCGACGAGCAGCAGCACCGCCCAGATCGCCGCCACGGCGAACGCCGAGGAGATCTCGCTCGGGTTCGACCCGACGACCTCGAGGTGCTTGAGGCCGGCGAGGTCGGTCGCAGCGAAGAGCTCGGGGACACCACCGGCTCCGCCTGATGCGACCCGCGCTCCCGGGTACACCGTCCCGAGCGTCGCGGAGATCGACCGCAGGTTCTCCAGGACCACCCCGCCCGCCAGGAGCACGGACAACAGCCCGGTCGCGCCGACCCCGAGCAGCCCGGCCCGCCGCCCCACGCTGACGGTCACCAGCGGGAGGATCGCCACCACCAGGATCGTGATCGCGAGGACGATCGCCCAGGGCTGATAGTGCAGCGGGGTCCGCGCGAGGAGGACCGCGGAACCGACGCACCATGCAGCGGCGTGGGAGTACCGCCGGGCGGCCACCTGAGCGACGACCCGTTGCATGCCCGCGGCCCCGGCCAGGGTGAACCCCAGGACCTCGATCGGGCTGAAGGACCACCACGCGCTCGCCGGTGCCAGCATGATCATCGCGGCAGCGAAGGCGCCGAACCACCGGTTGCCGGTGAGGGTGCCGAAGAATGCCGGTGCTCCCAGGGCGAGGAGGAGGAAGGGCAGCCACCAGTGCGCCGCGAGGAGCATCTGGTCGGGCAGCAGCGGTCCGAGCCGCAGCAGCGAGCCGTCGAAGAGCACGACAGAGGAGACGGGCCCGGAGGGCAGCTGGGTCAGGAACCCCGACGGCGCCGTCAGCGGGTTCGCATCGTCCGTCTCGCCCGTGGCCTCGACGCCGAGAAGGAGGGGCGTCGAGGTGAGGTACTCGTCGCTGCGGATGCCGACGCCGCCGCCGATCATCATCGGTGTGGCAGCGCCCGGGTCGACCCGGAGGCTCGCGATCCCGATCGATGACTGGCTGACCCCACCCAGCACGAGCAGCAGGTACATGAGGACCGGGGCGACGACCCACCACGAGAGCATCGGTGCAGCGGCCGGCAGGGCACGCCGGACCCGCCCCCGGACGGTCGACGACGGCACGGTGTCCTGGCTCTCAGCGGTGCTCATGAACGGCTCGTCGTCCTCACTCCCTGTGGCGCTCGGAACCCTAGCAAGGCGAGGCACCGCCGCGCGGCCGGTGGCGGCGCAGACCCTCCCGTGGCCAGGCATGAGGACGCACGGACGTCGATGGCCCACACTGGTCCTCCATGTGGCAGGTCCAGCGGCAGGAGCGGCGATGAGTGCTGCACCCGCGCGCCCGCTGACGGCCGGCGCCGGCGCCTCCCCGGCGCCCCGTGCCTCGTTCGGGCCGTGGACGGGCCACCAGCTCGACCCGCGCACCAACAGCCTCAACCTCATCCGCCTGGTCCTTGCTGCGATGGTGCTGTTCGCCCACGGCTTCTACATCTCGGGTGCTGGTGTCGGACCGCACGTCGACGGGGAGAACCTCGGCGGCTGGGCGGTGTTCGGGTTCTTCGCCGTCAGCGGCTACCTGATCACCGCGAGCCGCTGGTCCAACAGCCTCGGGACCTACCTCGTGCACCGCATCGCGCGGATCTTCCCGGCCTTCCTCGTCTGCCTCGTCCTGATGGCTGTGGTCGTCGCGCCGATCGGCTACCTGCACGCCAACGGGAGCCTCGCGGGCTACCTGACGGCTGGCCCCACCACCCCGGCCAACTTCGTGGTCAGCAACGCACTCCTCAAGATCAACACCTACGAGATCGCCGGCACCCCGAGCGGTGTTCCGTACCCCGGGGCGTGGAACGGCTCGCTCTGGAGCCTGTACTACGAGTTCCTCTGCTATCTCGTCGTCGGAGCGCTCGCGGTGGTCGGCTGGGTGCGCCGCACCCCGTGGGCGATCGGGCTCGCCTGGCTCGGGTCGACGGCCGCATGGCTGGCGTGGGGCCGGGTCGTCGGTCCGCTCGTCGGCGGGAACGAGGACGTGCGCCTGCTGCTCAAGCTCCTCCCCCTGTTCCTGGGCGGGGCGCTCGTCCACCGCATGCGGGACCGACTGCCCCTGCACTGGGCCGGGGCGCTCGCCGCGGCAGGCGGCGTCACCGTCGCCGTGTGGGTCCTGGACGGCTGGGGAGCCCAGCTGACCGCGCCGGCGATCGCCTACCTGCTGCTCTGGGTGGGCAGCGTCGTGCGGTCACCGCGGCTCGTCCACCGGCACGACATCTCCTACGGCGTGTACATCTACGCGTTCCCCGTGCAGCAGCTGCTCATCCTCACGGGCGTGCACACCGTGAGCCTCGTGCTCTACGACGTGCTCGC
>JBBRGX010000147.1:0-6040 GCA_038223605.1 Actinomycetales bacterium
GAGCACTACCGACCAGACGTGCGGCCGACGAGACTGCTGACCATGAAGGCACGCAGCGGGGTCCGGCTCTGGATCTTGCTCACGGTGACCGGCGTGCTGCTGGGAGTGACGGCTCCGCAGTCGGCCCTGGCCAGCTGCGTCGCCCCGCAGGTCTCGATCGCGGTCGGGGACGGTGCCGCCGCTGTGGACCAGGGGGAAGGCACGGAGGTCACTGTCCTGCCAGGCGACCGTCTGACCGTCACCGGTACGTGGTTCAGGGACGGCTGCAACGACACCTCGTCCGTCGGGACGACGGCTTGCGGTGGCCCCGTCATCTCCCCGAGCGAGGTGGAGACGCCGATGCGTGCCGTCGCGCTCGCGCTGACCCAGGGCACCGAACGGTGGCCGCTCGGCACGACCGACGCCTCCGGCCGGGACGAGGACTTCGCGATCGCCGTCGACGTCAGGGTGCCGAGCGCCCTCGTCCCGGGGGGTGCGGTGCTGATGGTCGGGCCCGTGCGGGTCCAGATCCTGGTCGGGGACCCGGCCGAGGCGTGATCGCCTCGACGGCCACCCGGCAGCGCCGGTTCGGCCGTGCCCTCATGATGCGGGGCCGGGCGGAGCGACACCATAGGTGGTGTTGCTATGACGCCACAGGTGGTGTCACTATGACGTCATGGATCTCACACGGTACGTCGACGACCTCCAGCAACGCCTCGCCGTCGCGGCCGAGGCGTCGGGCGACGATGCCCGGCAGCTGGCCCAGCGGCTGACCGCACCGCTCGACGCCGCCGTGCGGCTCGTCTTGCTCGACGCCCTCTCCACCGCCGCCGGCGAGATCTCCGCCGAGCTCGCTCCGGGCTCCGTCGACCTGCGCCTGCGCGGTGGTGACCCCGAGTTCGTCGTCGCCGCTCCCCCGGCCCTCGTCGAGCCGACCGCTGCCTCCGCGCTGCCGGCCACGGAGCCGATGCCGAACGCCGACCTGGACGGAGGCACGAGCCGCACGACGCTGCGCCTTCCCGAGCACCTCAAGGCGCAGGTCGAGGTCGCCGCGGCCCGCGACGGGATCTCGGTCAACGCGTGGCTCGTGCGCGCGGTCGCCGGGGCGCTCGAGCAGCCCGGCGGCCGCACCTCGTCGCAGCAGCGCCCCGAGCAGCGGGACGCGCGACGCCTCACCGGCTGGGTCCACTGACCCCGCTACAGCCTGCCCCCCCGTCCGCCTCCCGACCTGGAGCGAGCATGCCGACCTTCCCCGCACCTGGACCGATCACCGCCGTCGTCGACGTCTTCGCCGGCAGCCTTCACGTCATCGCGAGCGAGCGGGACGACGCCGTCGTCACGGTCCTGCCCGCCGACGAGGGCAAGCCGGCCGACGTCCGCGCGGCAGCGGAGACTCGAGCCGAGCTCACCGCAGGCACCCTGACCGTCCTCACGCCCCGCGGCTGGCGGCAGTACCTGCCGCTGTCCCCCGGCACGGTGACCGTGACGATGGAGCTCCCGGCCGGCTCGGCTCTCCACGGCAAGCTCTCCGCCGGGTCGCTGTACGCCGAGGGGCGGCTCGGCGACGTCGTGGTCACGACATCGGCCGGTGACCTCCGGGTCGATGACGCCGACCGCGTCGACCTGCGGACGAGCGCCGGGGCCGTCACGATCGGCCGGGCCGCCGGCGCCACCTCCGTCAGGACGAGCGCCGGCTCCGTCCGGATCGCCGAGCTCTCCGGCGACGCGACGATCCGCTCGAGCGCCGGGGACACCACCGTCGGGTCGGTCACCGGGTCCCTGCAGCTCTCCGGGTCGCACGGTGACGTGACCGTGGGGCACGTGCGGGGCAGCCTCAGCATCAAGGCCTCCTCCGGCGGGATCCGGGTCGACCGCGTCGAGTCCGGCACCCTCACGCTCGCCACGTCCTACGGGTCGATCGAGGTCGGGGTGCCCGAGGGCACCGCCGCCTGGCTCGACGTGTCCTCCCAGCACGGCACCGTTCGCAACGAGCTGCGTCCGTCGGACGGCCCGGTCCGGGACGAGGCGACCGCCGAGATCCACGCCGGCACCGGCTACGGCGACATCCTCGTCCGTCGCCCCTGACCACGAGCATCAACGGAGGTCCACCATGACCAGCACCCTCGCCGTCGACGTCCGCGGCCTGCGCAAGTCCTACGGCGAGCTGACCGTGCTCGACGGGGTCGACCTCGCCGTCGAGGCCGGCACCGTCACCGCCCTGCTCGGGCCGAACGGTGCCGGCAAGACCACCACCATCGGCATCCTGTCGACCCTGCTCAGGCCCGACGCGGGCACGGTCAGCGTCGCGGGCCACGACGTCCGCTCGCAGCCGGAGGCCGTCCGTGCCGCCATCGGCGTCACCGGCCAGATGTCCGCCGTCGACGACCTGCTCACCGGCCTGGAGAACCTGCGCCTGATGGCCTCCCTGCACCACCTGGGCCGTCGGCCCGGGCGAGAGCGGGCCGATCTCCTCCTCGCGCAGTTCGGCCTGAGCGAGGCGGCCCGCAAGCCGGTGTCCACCTGGTCCGGCGGGATGCGCCGCAAGCTCGACCTGGCGATGACACTCGTGGGCTCCCCCGCCGTGGTCTTCCTCGACGAGCCCACCGCCGGCCTGGACCCGCGCAGCCGTCGCACGCTCTGGGACGAGGTCCGCGCGCTCGTCGCGGTCGGCACGACGATCCTGCTCACCACGCAGTACCTCGAGGAGGCCGACCAGCTCGCCGATCGCGTGGCCGTGCTCGACCGCGGCCACATCGTCGCCGAGGGCAGACCGGCCGAGCTGAAGTCCGCCCACGACGCCGGCTCGCTCGACGACGTGTTCCTGCGCCTGACCGAACCGCCTGCCGACCCGACGACAGAGGAGGTGGCCCGATGACCACCCTGAGCATCACCCCGAGGGCCGGCGCCCGCCCGCTGGCCGACACCCTGACCATGCTGCGCCGCAACCTGCTGCGCGCCCTGCGCTACCCGGGGCTGACCAGCTTCACCATCGGCATCCCCATCGCGCTGCTCCTGCTCTTCGTTGTCGTCTTCGGCGGGGCGTTCGGGGCGGGCGTGGCGGCCGGCGTCACCCCTGGCGCCGGGGGCCGCGCTGCCTACCTCGACTACATCACGCCGGCGATCCTGCTCTTCGCCGTGGTCGGCGCCGCGCAGAGCGTGGCGATCACCGCAGCGATGGACGCGACGAGCGGCATCATGGCCCGCTTCAAGACGATGGCCATCTCCCCCGGTGCGGTGCTGGGCGGGCCGGTGCTCGGGACCGTCGTCCAGGCCTTCCTCGCCGTGGCGGTGGTGCTCGGCCTGGCGGTCGCACTCGGCTACCGACCCGTGGCCGGTGCGCTCGGCTGGACCGCCCTCGCCGGGCTCATCGCGATGGTCAGCCTCGCCGTGACCTGGCTCTGCGTGGCGATGGGGCTCGCGGCCCGATCAGTGGAGACCGCGTCGAACACGCCGATGATCCTCACCGCGCTGCCCTTCCTCGGCAGCGGCTTCGTGCCCGTCGCGACGATGCCGGCTGGCGTGCGCTGGTTCGCCGAGTACCAGCCGTTCACCCCGGTCATCGAGACGATGCGGGCGCTGCTCTCGGGCGCGCCGGTCCGTGGGTCGACGACGCTCCAAGCCCTCGTGTGGTGCGCGGCGATCGGCGCGCTCGGCTACGCCTGGGCCCGATCCCGGTACCGCCGCGAGCGTCGCTGAGCTCGCGGCCCGTCGCCAAGGAACCGGCTGTCAGACCGTGCGCGTGACCCCGGCGGCGTCCGTCGTGGTGATCGTGAACGTCTCAGCCACCAGGTCGGCGTCGAGCGTCGCCGAGGCACCCGCGCGTCTCCAGGTGGTCCGCAGTCGGCCCGGCTCGGTGTCGGCTATCTCGCAGTCGGCGTCGAAGCCGAAGGCATCGAAGGTGGACCGGAGGCGGAGCAGCTCGATCTGCCGCTGCACGACGGGTCGGGCCAGGCCTGCCTCGACGGCCGCGGGCGAGAGGTTCGTGCGGTTGATCTCCTTGTGCCCGTTGGGGCCGGCCTTCGCGACGGCGTCGTGGTCGTTGGCCCCCGCGAACAGGTCGAGGTACCAGACCTGCGGCTTGCCGGGGACGAAGAGCTGGATCGCCCGGGCCATCAGCATCCGGGCGTCGCTCTCGCCGAGCGCCGAGTAGTACGTCGCGTTGACCTGGTAGTAGACGGTCGTCGCGCCGTGCAGGTCCTTGACGTGGCCGCCGCGCCCCTTGACCACGTCGATCAGGCCCTGGATCCGCTCCCGGCTGAGCAGGCCCTCCAGGTCAAGAAGCGGGATGCCGTCGTGGCAGCCGAGCATCGTCACGGTCCGGATCTTCTTGTCCAGCACCTCGCCGATCCACCTCTTGAGCACCGTGGCGTCATGCCGCTCGAACGCGTCGATCACCAGGCCGGGCAGGAAGAAGTCGTAGGTCATGAAGCCCTGGGCGGCGATCGTCTCGTGGATCCCCGCCGCGTAGGTCGAGTGGATCTCCGGCAGGAGCTGAAGGCCGCGGGCGTCGGCGAGCTCCTTGACGCGGGCCAGCACGTCCCAGGTCCCCGGCTCGTTGAGGAAGTTGCGCAGCCCCGGCTCCTTGGGCGCGTAGGCGAAGGCGTCGAGCCGGACGATCTGCGCACCGTAGCCCGCGAGGCGGTCGAGCGTGTCGGCGTAGAAGTCCCAGACCAGCGGGGAGGCGATGTTGAGGTCCATCTGGCCGAGGTAGCGCCGCCGGGACTCGACGAGGTCGACGACGGTGTCGCGCACGTCCTCGAAGCCGCTCGCATCCACCTCGCCCGGCCGGCCGCCTGCCGCGAGCACGGCAGCGAGCCGCTCGGCGAGGAGCACGGCGCGCCCGTACTGCATCCCGGTGGCCGCCATGAGGTCCTGGGCGTCCGGCGCCGGGTAGCGGACCTCCTGGTAGAAGGTGTTCCAGTACGGCTTCTCGGAGCCGTCGGGCAGGCGGACCATGAGGATAGGCAGGCCCGGCTTGCGGAAGAACATGTCCCTGATGAGCTCGGCGTCCGGCTGGACGTAGCCCGCGGGCGTCAGCTCGCCGTGGCCGGCCCAGAACCTGTTCCAGTCGATGAAGAAGTCGGCGAACGGGGAGTCCTCACCGCGCGCCAGCAGGTCCTGGAACTGCGGGGACAGCACCGAGGCGTGATTGAGGATGAAGTCCAGCTTGAGACCGATCCCCGCCGCCGCAAGCGCATCGAGGTCCGCCTGGGTGGCGTAGAGGTCGCTGAGCCCGTAGTCGATCACCGAGAACCCGCGGTCCAGGTCGGTGTTGAAGACGCTCGGCAGCAGGTACGCGGAGGTGAAGGCGTCGGCGAGCTCCGGCCGGAGCAGGAAGGCCGCGACGTCGGCCAACGTGCCACCGATCGAGTCGGGATAGACGTTCAGCATCGGCCCGGCGTCGAGCCCGCCCTGGCCCATGGCCGCGAGGTAGGTGGCGTAGTCCTGGATCTGCCCGGACTTGGCGACGATGAGCGCCGTCCGCCGCGCCCGGGCGTGCAGCTTCTGCTGCTCGAGCCCGAGGACCATCGTCGTGAACGGGCTGTCGACGCCGCCGTCCCGGTTGCGCGAGCGACGATGCGCGAGCGTCTCCTCCGGGGTGCTGTTCAGCAGGATCGGCAGGTCGACCCCGTGCAGGTGCTCGCTGTTGCCGTGGGTCCACTCCAGGACGATCACCTGGACGTCGCGCAGGTCGACCTCGTCATACCAGAGCTGGTCGACGGTGCGGCCCATCCGCTTGAGCAACAACGACGGGGCGCCGTCGTGGAAGGCTTCGAGGATTCCACTGAGCTCGTCGAAGGCGATCTCGTTCGGCGTGCCGAGGTAGTCGCTCAGGGCCGCGCGTGCGCCATCGAGGTAGGTGGACAGCCACGGGTGCGCGGCGACCTGGTCCGGTTCGGCGTCCTGGTCGGCAGCGCGGAGGGCGCCGAGCTCGGTGCGCACGGTCGCGTCGTAGCGGCCGGCGGCGACGAGCGCGCGGGCGCCCGCGTCGCGGAAGACGCGCAGCCGCTCGGCGTCGTTGACCGACGGGACCCGGCGCGGGTAGTTGTCGCCGGAGAGG
>JBBRGX010000148.1:0-5933 GCA_038223605.1 Actinomycetales bacterium
TTCGCCGTGTCCCCGAGGTAGAGCACGGACTCGTGGGGCAGCTGGTCCAGGACGGCGCGGGCGACCGTCAGCCCGCCGACACCGGAGTCGAAGATTCCGATCGGGGCGTCGTTCACGGAGCCAGCGTAGTGCCGGATCCTCGCGCGACCTCCGCGCTCCGGCGCCACGGCGCAAGGGCCCTCAGCGCGCCCCGCTCCCGCGCACCGGCGGGAGGTCCTCGACGAGGCGCTCGACGAGGGACTCCTGGAGCTCGCTCAGCACGACGTAGACAGCGGCGAGGAAGCGCGCCGTCGCGTCCTCGTCGTCGTCAGCAGCGTCCGGCTCGTCGTCAGCAGCGTCCGGCTCGTCGTCGACGGCGAGCCGGTACACCCGCTCGGCGTCGCGGTCCTCGCGCAGGCCGAGACGCTCGCCCAGCACGAGCCGGACGTCGGTGAGCGCTGCGGCGACGGCGCGCGCGTCCGGCCCGGCGACCACGAGATCGGCAGTCGGGGCGACCAGCGCGGCGTGCAGCAGGCCGACCTGGTGCGTCTTCGTCTCGCGCAGGTCCTGCTCGGTGAGGCGACGCAGCTCGGCAGCGAGCCCGGCGTCGGCAGCAGCGTCGGGGAGGAGCCTGCGCAGGGCGGGGTCCTGCGGCGGCGCGATCTCCGGCCACGCCAGCCGCAGGTCCTGCCCACGCGGGCCGTCGCCGGCTCCGTCGTCGTCAGCGGCCGGCCCATTCGGGGGGGCCAGGTCCGCGCCACGCACGCCGAGCAGGTCGACGACGCCCTCGACGACCTCGGCGAGCACCGCTCGCTCACGTCGGTCCAGTCGCGCCTCGAGCACGCCGCCGGCCCCGCGGCGGAACTCCCGCAGCGGCGTCGTCACTCGTCGTCCTGGACGGTCGCCCACAGGCCGAACCCGTGCATGGCCTGCACGTGCGCCTCCATCTGCTCGCGTGCTCCGCTCGCGACGGTGGCCCGCCCGTCCTCGTGCACCTGGCGCATCAGCCGTTCGGCCCGTTCGGCGGTGTACCCGAAGTAGCTGCGGAACACGTAGGCGACGTAGCTCATCAGGTTGACCGGGTCGTTCCAGACGATCGTCACCCACGGCCGGTCAGGCGTGGCGACGCCCTCCGTGACCTGGACGGGTTGGGTGCTCGAGCTCGCCATCCCCCCATGCTAGGAGGCCGCGGAACGCAGCGGCATACGCTCGTCCGATGAGCAACCCCCGTCCCTCGACAGCGCTGCTCACCGACCGTTACGAGCTGACGATGCTGCAGGCGGCCCTGAGCGACGGGACGGCCGGGCGGCGGTGCGTCTTCGAGGTCTTCACCCGTCGCCTCCCGCCCGGCCGTCGGTACGGCGTGGTCGCGGGGACCGGTCGGTTGCTCGAGGCGCTCGAGTCGTTCCGGTTCGACGAGGGGGTGCTCGGCTTCCTCGAGCGGGCAGAGGTCGTCGACCGCGCGACCCTCGACCATCTCGCCACGTTCCGGTTCACCGGGTCGATCCGCGGGTACGCGGAGGGCGAGTGCTTCTTCCCCGGCTCCCCCGTTCTCGTCGTCGAGGGGACGTTCGCCGAGGCGGTGCTGCTCGAGACCCTCGCGCTGTCGATCCTCAACTTCGACTCGGCGGTGGCCTCGGCCGCCTCCCGGATGACGAACGCTGCGGGCGAGCGGCCCTGCCTGGAGATGGGTTCGCGCCGCACGCACGAGGAGGCGGCCGTCGCCGCGGCGCGGGCTGCCGTCGTCGCCGGCTTCGCGGGGAGCTCCAACCTCGAGGCGGGGCGACGCTACGGGCTCGCGACGATCGGCACGGCCGCGCACGCCTTCACGCTGCTGCACGACGACGAGGCCTCGACCTTCGCTGCGCAGGTCGCCTCGCTCGGCGCCGCCACGACGCTGCTGGTGGACACCTACGACGTCGCCGCCGGGGTCCGCGCCGCCGTCGCGGCCGCCGGACCGGGACTGGCCGCCGTGCGGCTGGACTCGGGTGACCTCACCAGCCTCGCTCGCGAGGTGCGGGCTCAGCTGGACGCGCTGGGTGCGACCGGGACCCGGATCCTGGTGAGCTCCGACCTCGACGAGTTCGCGATCGCTGCACTCGCCGCGGCACCGGTGGACTCCTACGGGGTCGGCACCTCGGTGGTCGTCGGCGCCGGTGCACCGACCTGCGGGATGGTCTACAAGCTCGTCGCCCGCGAGGGCAGGTCGGGCGTCATCGAGCCGGTGGAGAAGTCCTCGCCGAACAAGGCATCGGCGGGGGGACGCAAGGCCGCGGCCCGGCGCCTGGACGAGAGCGGCCGGGCCGTCGAGGAGGTGCTCGTGCGCGGCGAGGACGCCACCGTCCGCAGCTGGACCTCGCCCGGCCCGGAGCTCAGGGCCCTGCAGGTGCCCCTCGTCGAGCACGGTCGCCTCATCGGGGAGACAGGCTCAGCCGCGGTGCGGGACGCCGCGGCTCGGCACTCAGCGTCCCGCGCCGAGCTGCCGAGAGCCGCGCGTCGGCTGTCGGCCGGAGACCCGGCCCTCCCGACCGTCGAGATCGGTGCGGCGCACGGCCGCTGAGGGCCGGGTCCCGGACCCGCCGTGCGGGCGGGGCCTGTCAGACCCTCGAACGCGACCGTCCGAGGAGCCCGAGCACGAGGCTGACCACGAGGACGGCGATGCCGATCCAGATGAGCAGCTTGGCGGCCTCGACCGCGACGCCGAGCACGAGGAGGACGACGCCGACGATCAGGATGAGAAGCCAGGTGGGCATGGTGTGCCTTCCGTTCCGGGGGCTCGCATGGATGGCGCGAACCCGTCGCTGCGACATTTCCATCGTCCTGGCGAGCGCGCATCCCGAGCGGCGCCTCCTGCGGGCGACGGCGGACCGTGGTATTCCGGCCGGATCGCGAGCCGCTGACCTGCGCGGACCTGACCGGCCATGTCGTCCCTCTGGCGTCCACCCAGCGAGACGGACCGGGGGCAGCTCGTCTCAGCGCTTGCCGACGAACCAGTCGCGGACCACGACGGCACGTGCCTGCAGCTGCTCGGCCGTCGCGAGCGCGACCTCGGGCCCGCCCGAGCGCCGGCGCAGCTCCGCGTGCACCGACCCGTGCGGCTGACCGCTGCGCCGCGCCCATGCGCCGACCAGGGTGTTGAGCTCCTTGCGCAGCTCGGTCAGCCGCCGGTGGTCGACGGCCGGGACGTGCCGCGCCGCGCGCGCCGAGACCTGGTCGGCTTGACGCTGCTTGAGCAGCAGGCTCACCTGGTCCGGATCCAGCAGCCCCGGCAGGCCGAGGAAGTCCAGCTCCTCGTCAGAGCCGAGCTCCGCCCCGGTGCCGAACTCGCCGCCGTCGAAGAGCACCCGGTCGAAGGTCGCCTGGGCGTCCAGCGCCTGGAAGGTGCCCACGAGTCCGTCCGGACCGACGGCGTCCGAGCCGGCCTCCTCGCGCTGGGCTGCGGCGAGCAGCAGCTCGGGGTCCTCGTCGGTGGCCGGGCGGTCCAGCGCATGGTCGCGCTCGAGCTCCATCGAGTTCGCCAGTGCGAGCAGCGCAGGGACGCTCGGCAGGAAGAGCGACGCCATCTCCCCGCGACGCCGCGCCCGGACGAACCGCCCGACGGCCTGCGCGAAGAACAACGGTGTGGCGGTGGAGGTGGCGTAGACCCCGACGGACAGGCGCGGGACGTCCACCCCCTCGGAGACCATGCGGACGGCGACCATCCACCGCTGCTCGCCCTCGACGAAGCTCTCGATGCGCTCGGAGGCCCCGTCGTCGTCGGACAGGACGATGACGGGTGCCTCACCGGTGATCCGCTGCAGGTGCGCGGCGTACGCCCGCGCGTCGGCCTGGTCGGAGGCGATGACCATCGCTCCGGCGTCGGGCACGGTGCGCCGCACCTCGGTCAGGCGGACGTCGGCCGCCGCGAGCACCGAGGGGATCCACTGACCCTCCGGGTCGAGCGCCGTGCGCCACGCCTGCTGCGTGACGTCCTTGGTGACGGCCGCCCCGAGGACGGCGGACATCTCGTCGCCAGAGCTCGTGCGCCAGCGCATCTGACCCGAGTACGAGAGGAACAGCACCGGCCGCACGACCGAGTCGCGCAGCGCGTCTCCGTAGCCGTAGGTGTAGTCGGCCGTCGACCGCCGGATGCCGTCGCGGTCCTCCTCGTAGCGGACGAAGGGGATCGGTGAGGTGTCCGAGCGGAACGGCGTCCCGGTCAGCGCAAGCCGACGGGTCGCCCCCTCGAAGGCCTCGCGCACGCCGTCTCCCCAGGTCAGGGCGTCCCCGGCATGGTGGATCTCGTCGAGGACCACGAGCGTGGGGGCCGCTGCCGTCCGGGCGGCGTGCAGCGCCGGTCGCATCGCGACCTGGGCATAGGTCAGGGCGACCCCGTCGAAGTGCTCGCCATGGCGTCCCTGGCTGTTGCGGAACGTCGGGTCCAGGTGGATGCCCACCCGCGCAGCGGCGTCAGCCCACTGCCGCTTCAGGTGCTCCGTCGGCGCGACGACCGTCACCCGGCGGACGACCCCCCGTCCGAGCAGGTCGGCGGCGATCCGCAGGGCGAACGTCGTCTTGCCCGCACCGGGGGTCGCCACGGCGAGGAAGTCCGTCGGTGCGGCCGCCTCGTAGGCCTCGACGGCAGCGGCCTGCCAGGCGCGGAGCTTGTTCGCCGTCCCCCAGGGGGCACGCCGGGGGAAGGCGGGAGGAAGGTGCGAAGCCGCGGCCGTCGACACCGTCGACGGGACGGAAGGCTCCCACAGACCTCGGCCGGTCGTCCCCGTCACGTGCCACCAGGCGAGTCGGGACCGCCACCGCCGTGCTTGTCGCCGTCCTGCGGGGAGCGCAGACCGTCGTAGATCTCCTTGCAGATCGGGCACACGGGGAACTTGTTCGGGTCGCGCCCGGGCACCCAGACCTTCCCGCACAGCGCGATCACCGGGCTGCCGCTCATGGCGGAGGAGAGGATCTTCTCCTTGCGCACGTAGTGCGCGAACCGCTCGTGGTCCCCAGGCTCGACCTGCTCGGTCGTCTCGGTCCGCTCCAGGACGCTGGTGGACGTCCCGGGGCCCTGAGGGGAGCTCGGGTCGTCGTACACGGGAGTGGGCTCGCTCATGGGCCCGAGTGTACGTCGAGCCACCGACGGACCCCGGAGCCCGCTCAGCGCATCCGGGCGAGCAGCGCGACCTGCCGACGGTCGTACACCCGTCCCCCGACCCGGATCCCCACGGTCAGCAGGAGTCCGCCCCATGCCGTCCCGAGCACCAGGACCGGCCAGGAGAGCGCCGGGCTCCACCACAGCGCGAGGGCCAGCGCCACCACCACGGGCAGCCCGAGCACCCCGGTCATGGCCGAGCTGACGGCCTGAGCGAGCATGCTCGCGCCGACGGCACCCATCTGGGCGGCGAACGGGTTCCCGCCGGCCTCGGGGACGGGGTACGGGAGCACGGGGCTCAGGACGGCCGAGACCGCGAGACCGGCGCCCAGCAGACCGGCAGCAGCGCCGATCGCCGCCGGCGCCAGATCACCCCGCCCCGCGACGACGGCACCGACGACCGCCACCCCTGCCGAGACGGGGAGTGCCCAGAGGACCGTCGCCGCTGCGCGCCCCCACCGGTCGGCGTGCCCGGGGACCCCGGCCGCGACGTGCAGCCAGAAGGCGCTACCGTCGAGCGCGACGTCGTTGTGCCGGGCCCAGCCGATCGAGGCCGCCATGAACGGCCCGACGCTGAGCGCGACCGCAGCCGGGGCGTGCACGACGGTGGCGAGCAGCACGACGATGACCAGCGGGCCGAGCACGCCGGACAGGACGGCGCCCTGGTAGCGCGGGTCAGCGCCCCACGAGCGCCAGGCACGCCCGGCGACGGCGAGCGCCGGGGAGCCGGCCCATGACGAGAGCGCGTCCGTCGTGCGCCGCTCCCGACCACCGCGGGCGATCGGTCGGACCAGGTCGTCGCCGACCTGCCGCGACCAGA
>JBBRGX010000149.1:0-5913 GCA_038223605.1 Actinomycetales bacterium
GCGACTGATGCTGGCCCTGCACCTCGAGGACGACGCCGTCCCGGCGCCCGGCGGCACGGCGCCCGGCACCGTCCGGGTCGAGCAGAGGGCGGACGGCCTCCTCGTGCGGCCGGCCCGGTCCGGTCACGGCGACGGTCATGCTCTCCGGCTGCGGACGGCGGACGACGTGACCGTCGCGGACGACGCGCAGCTGTTCGACGACGGACGCCGGCGCAGCGCCGGAGTCGTCACGCTGCTCACCACGACGACGTCGGACCTCGCCATCGAGCTCCGTATCGCGTCAGCTGACGACGAGGCCGCACCCTCGGACGCACCGGGGCGCCAGGCACAGAAGGAGCCACCGGCCTCAGGAGCAGGAGCGCACTGGTGGCCGGACGTGACCGCGCTGCGGGTGGCCGGCGGGCCCGATACCGACCCGCTCGCCGTCAGCCTGCCCTGGCTGGTCCGCGACGCCTTCGTGCACTTCCTCGCCCCCCGCGGCCTGGAGCAGTACACCGGTGGGGCCTGGGGCACCCGGGACGTGTCCCAGGGGCCGCTCGAGCTGTTGCTGGCGCTCGACCGCCAGGACGATGCCCGCGACCTCCTGCTCACGATCCTTGGCGCGCAGGAGCCCGACGGCTCGTGGCCGCAGGCCTTCGGCTTCCTGCCCGGCCACGAGCACTTCCGGATGGGCCCGCCGCACGGCGACGTCCTGCACTGGCCGGTGCTCGCCGTCGGCCGGTACCTGCAGGCGTCCGGTGACGCCTCGGTGCTCGAGGAGCTGGTGGACTGGTACACCCCGGCCGGGGACCAGGCGGAACCTGCCACGACCGTCCTCGCCCACCTGGAGCGGGCGCTGGACCTCGCGCGGGCCGGGTTCCTGCCCGGCACCCGGCTCGTGGCCTACGGACACGGTGACTGGAACGACTCGCTGCAACCTGCCGACCCCGCGATGGCGCGCACGATGACCAGCGCGTGGACGGTGACCCTGCACCATCAGGCGCTGTCCACCCTCGCCGACGGCCTCGCCGTCGTCGGCGGCCACCGCGACCTGGCGGCAGCCCTACTGGCCGAGGCGGCGCAGGTCGCTGCCGACCTGCACCGGTACCTCGTCGTGGACGGCGAGCTCGCCGGCTACGCCCAGCTCGGCCAGCCGGACGAGCGCGGCGAGGTCACGGTCCGCCGCCTGCTGGTGCACCCGAGGGACACCGAGACGGGCCTGAGCCACGGGGCGCTGCAGATGATCCACGCGCTCGGGAGCGACCTGTTCGACCCGGCCCAGGCCGCGCACCACGTCGCCCTGCTGCGCGAGCACCTCATGGGGGTCGACGGCGTGCGGCTCTTCGACCGTCCGCCCGCGTACCACGGCGGCCCGATGCGGCACTTCCAGCGCGCGGAGACCGCCACCTTCGTCGGCCGGGAGATCGGGCTGATGTACGTCCATGCCCACCTGCGGTGGTGCGAGGCGATGGCGCACCGGGGGGACGCCGAGGCGCTGTGGCTGGGGATCAGTCAGGTGCTGCCGCCGGCGACGATCACCGTGGTGCCGGGGGCGCGACGCCGCCAGGCGAACAGCTACCCGTCGAGCTCGGACGCGGTGGTCCTCGACCGCGCGGACTTCGCCCGTCGATACGCGGAGGTGCTCACTGGGCAGACCGGCTTCGAAGGCGGCTGGCGGATCTACTCCTCCGGTCCTGGCGTGCTCGTCCGGGTGATCGCGCAGTCCCTCCTCGGCATCCGGCGCCGGGGGTCGACGGTGCTCATCGACCCGGTCCTGCCGGCGCTGCTCGACGGCCTGACGGCCGAGGTCCCCCTCGGCGGCGGCCTGCTCCACGTGCACTTCCGCGTCGGACCACGCGGGCACGGGCCGATCGAGGTGCGCCTCGCCGGACGGCTCCTGACGGCCGCCCGCATCGAGAACCCCTACCGTCCAGGCGGGCTCGCCGTGGACCTGGCCGACCTCGCCGGGGCCCTGCTCCCGGGCGGCCCCGAGCTGGAGGTGCACCTCCCGTGACCACGCGACCCTGGGCACGGACCGACCGGACGACCGAGCAGCGCGTCCGTGCACTGCTCGCCGAGATGACCATCGAGGAGAAGGTCGGGCAGCTCAACCAGGTCGCCAACGCGGACCCGGTCCGGGACGCCGCCGCGCTGGCTGCCGGCGCCTTCGGGACCTGCATCGTCGCCAGCGGGGAGCAGGCCGGCAACGTCAGGGACACCGGCACCGGGGCGGCTGCCGTCAACGCGCTGCAGCGGGCAGCCGTCGAGACCTCGCGCCTCGGCATCCCGCTCGTGGTGGCCAGGGACGTGATCCACGGGCACCGGACCGTCTTCCCCATCCCGCTCGGGCAGGCCGCCTCCTTCGACCAGGACCTGGTCCGCCGGTGCGCCCGTGCGGCAGCGCGGGAGGCCAGCGCTGACGGGCTGCGCTGGACCTTCGCGCCCATGGTCGACATCGCGCAGGACCCGCGATGGGGACGCGTCGCCGAGAGCTGGGGAGAGGACGCCTGGCTCTCGGCCCACCTGGGCGCGGCCGCCGTCGAGGGCTTCCAGGGCGGTCCCGGCGGGCGGGGGCTCGCCGACCCGGAGTCCATCGCCGCCTGCGCGAAGCACTACGTCGGCTACGGCCTGGTCCAGGGCGGGCGCGACTACGCCGAGGTCGACGTCGGCCCCGTCACCCTGCACAACCGCCACCTGCAGCCGTTCACCGCAGCCGTCGAGGCGGGAGTCGCCACGGTGATGACGGCCTTCCACACCCTCGACGGGACCCCGATGACCGCGCACGCGGGCCTCGTGCGCGAGCACCTCAAGGGGGAGATGGGTTTCGCCGGGTTCGTCGTCAGCGACTGGGACGCCGTCGGAGAGCTCGTCCTGCACGGCGTCGCGGACGACGCCCGGCACGCTGCTGCCCTCGCTCTCCAGGCCGGCGTCGACGTCGACATGATCACCGGCGCATATGCCGCCCACCTGGTCGGCCTGGTCAGGGACGGCGTGGTCCCGCTCGAGCTGGTCGACGACGCCGTCGCCCGGGTGCTGGCGGTCAAGCTCCGGCTGGGGCTGTTCGAGGCCCCGTACACCGACACCGGCCGGGCAGCAGCCGTCCAGCTGACCGCCGAGCACCGGGCACTGGCTCGCCGCGCTGCGGCATCCGCCACCGTGCTGCTGCGCAACGACGGTGTGCTGCCGTTGACCGTCGGCCACGGCGGTGCCCGCCGCCTGCACGTGACCGGCCCCTTCGCCACGGCACGGGCCGAGCTCTTCGGGACCTGGACCCTCGACGGCCGCGCTGAGGACGCCGTGACGATCGCCGACGCCGTCCGCGAGCGCTGGGCCGACGACCAGACGACGGTGACCGTCGACGACGGGCGCTTCCTCGACGAGACGCTCGTCGCGGCGCGCGCAGCCGACGTCGTCGTGGCCTGCGTCGGCGAGCACCCGTTGCGCAGCGGCGAGGCGAACTCGGTCACCTCGCTCGACCTGCCTGCTGGACAGGTCGAGGCGCTCGAGGCGCTCGCACGGGTCAGCAGCCGCCTCGTCGTCATCGTCCTGACCGGTCGGCCCCTCGCCCTCGACCGCCTCGACCACCTCGGCTCCGCGCTCGTCCTGGTCTTCCACCCCGGTGTCGAAGGCGGCCACGGCATCGTCGACGTCCTGAGCGGTGACGAGCCGGCCAGCGGCAGGCTGCCGGTCACCCTGCCCCGCTCGACCGGACAGGTCCCCCTGCATCACGACCACCTGCCCACGGGCCGCCCGCTCGACCCGGACGGGCCCGTCGGGCGCTACCGCGACGAGCGCGACACGCCCCGGTACCCGTTCGGCTCCGGCTCGGGGTACTCCGAGGTCCGCTACGGCCAGGTGACCCTCTCCGCGCCGACGCTCCGGCGCGGCGGGACCGTCCGGGCCGAGGCCCGCGTGGCGAACATCGGGCGGCGCCGGGTGGTCGAGACGGTCCAGCTGTATCTGCGTGACCCGGTCGCCCGGATCTCCCGTCCGGTCAGCGAGCTGGCCGGCGTCCAGGTCGTCGAGCTCGCGCCCGGCCAGGGCGCCGACGTCTCCTTCGACATCGACGCCGAGATGCTCACGTACCTCGACGCGCGCGGCGAGGTGTGCCTGGAGCCCGGGGCGTTCACGGTCCGGATCGCCCCGCACGCCGGCGGCGGCAGCACCGTCACCGGCGAGCTGCTCGACCCGGAGGGGTCAGTGCTCCCGGTCCTCCCCGGTACCGGAGCGCCGGTCCGCGACGGACTGCTCGACCTGGAGGCGGTGCGCAGCTGACCCAGACGGCGACCCCGACCACGATCTTCGACGAAGGGACAGCACCGTGAGACGACACCCGCACCTCCGCTTCACTGCCTTGGCCGTGGCAGCACTGGCCACCACCGGCCTGGTCGCTCAGTCGGCCCCCGCGGCCGCTCGGGCAGACAGGTCGGACCGCTCCGACCGGGCGACCCTCCAGGAGTACGCGAGGGACACCTGGGCCTCCTTCGAGGCCATGGTCGACCCCGCGACGGGCCTGCCGGCCGACAACGTCGCCGGCGACCTGGACCCCGCGAGCCGGAGCGGCTACACCTCACCCACCAACATCGGCGCCTACCTGTGGAGCACCGTCGTCGCCCGTGACCTCGGCATCCTCACCCGCTCCGAGGCACGCGCTCGCCTGACGAGAACCCTGACGACCGTCGCCGGCATGGAACGCCACCCGGACTCGGGCATGTTCTACAACTGGTACGACGAGGCGACGGCCACCAAGCTCACCACCTGGCCGGCGGACGGAAGCACCGTCCACCCCTTCCTGTCCAGTGTCGACAACGCCTGGCTCGCCACGGCCCTCGTGCTGGTGAGCAACGCCGAGCCGCGCCTGCGCCGCGCGGCCGAGGCCATCACCGCGACGATGGACTTCGGCTTCTACTACGACCCGCAGGTCCGCCAGCTCCGGGGCGGTTTCTGGGACGAGCCGCCTGCCGATCCGGCGGCCGTGCTCGGCAACTACCGTGACCGCGGTCCCGACGTCTGGTACACGGGCCACCACTACGGCACCCTCAACACCGAACCGCGGATGGCCAGCTACCTCGGCATCGCCTGGGGACAGATCCCGCCGGAGCACTACTTCGCCCTGTTCAGGACCTTCCCGGACACCTGCGACTGGAGCTGGCCCGAGCAGAAGCCCGTCGGCCAGTGGGAGGAGTACCTCGGCGTGCCCGTGTTCGAGGGCGCGTACCGCTACCGGGGCATGCAGCTGGTGCCGACCTGGGGCGGCAGCATGTTCGAGGCGCTGATGGTCGACCTCTTCGTGCCGGAGGCCGAGTGGGGCCCGCGCAGCTGGGGTGTGAACCACCCGCTGACGGTCAGGGCCCAGATCGAGCACGGCATGATCGAGGCCGGCTACGGCTACTGGGGCTTCTCCCCGGCGAGCAACCCGGACGGCGGCTACCGCGAGTACGGCGTCGACCCGATCGGGATGGAGCCCAACGGCTACACCTCCGACCAGGAGCGCACCACGGTCGACCCGGGCTGGGACGACCCGGCCTGCTCCCGGGCACCGGTCGTGCCGACGACCTACGGTGACGGCGTCGTGACCCCACACGCGTCCTTCCTCGCCCTGCCGTACGCGCACGACGAGGCGCTGGCCAACCTGGCCAGGATGCGCACCGAGCTCGGGGCGTACGGCCCGGGCGGGTTCTACGACTCGGTCGCGGTCCGCAGCGGCACGGTCGCGGAACGCTACCTCTCGCTCGACCAGGGCATGGTGATGGCGGCGATCGGCAACGAGCTGCGCCAGGACGTGGTCCAGCGCTACGTCGTGCGCGGGCCGATCCGGCAGGTGATCGAGCCGCTGCTGGGCATCGAGACGTTCAACGCCTTCGGCTGAGCTCCGGCGGGGGCCAGGGCACCGAGCCGGAGGGGCGTTCACGCACGCCGTCCCGACTCGCCCGA
>JBBRGX010000150.1:0-5842 GCA_038223605.1 Actinomycetales bacterium
CGAGCTCCGGCACACGCTGCCCGTCGTCGTGCACGGGGACTACCGGCTGCTGCTCCCGGACGACGAGCAGGTGTTCGCCTACGCCCGCTCGCTCGACGGGGTGGTGCTGCTGGCGATGGCGAACCTCTCGGGGGCGCCGGCAACGGTCGACCTCGGGCCGGATGCCGGGCTGCTCGACGGGGACGTGATCCTCGCCTCCGGGCCCGGCGCCGCTGCGTCGAGGACGCTCGGCCCGTGGGAGTCCCTCGTCGTGCTGAGCACCTCGAGCTGAGCACCTCACCTGACCGACCGGCGCGGGGCTCGCGGTGCCCCCCGCTCGCACCGGGTGCCGGCGGCGCTTCCTGCCGGAGTGCCTCGTGACCTGGCCGCGGTGTGGTCTCCGTTCCGCCGGTGGTCCCGGAACGGCACCTGGGCACGCACGTGCGTTGACGGTTCTCGGCGCGACGCCACGCCCCACCACGCCTGTGAGCTTGCGCTCCGCCACGGGTCCGACCGAGGTGCCATCCAGTGGCGAGAGCTCGTCCTCGTTGACCGAGCGGTCACCACCGCCGGCGCAGGCAACCTTGAGCGATGTCAAGGCGCGGAGGTTCGCCGGGTCGGGTGGGAGGCCGAGCACCGTCGACGCGACCCTCGACCGAGAGCCGCGACCCGCAGAGCGGCCGAACACCTCGGCCCTCCAGTGTCCCGTCACGCGGTACGTCGATGTCGGCGCGGCAGTGTTCCACCTTCGAGCTGTGCCATGGCAGGTGCCAGGCTTCGACGACACGGGGTCCGAGGCTCTCGGCGCGGCGTCGATGCGCACTTTCGCGCGGCGGGCAGCTTCGCCGTGACGAGCCTCAGCGTCGCGATCCGTGCCCCCAGGTGCTGACCGACCAGGGCCCTGACCGGGCGAGCATGGAGCTCGTCAGCCGATTGCCCGGCCGGTGCTGCGACGGCGTTCTCATGCCGGAGTCGCCGGTCTGTTGCGAGGTCGCACATCCGAACAGGCGACGTCGCGTGAAGCGGCCGACCGTGCTCCCCGACTGCGACGACTGCTCACGGAACATCCGGGATGGAGCCCGATCCTCAGGAGCGGGTTGTCGCGCGGCCCGCCGCGACCGGCGGGAGTGCAGACGCGCCCGACAGGGAAGCAGCCCGTCAGACGTTGATCGCGTCGGCGTCGAACTGCAGCGAGTCGCCCACCTGCACCGACCACGCCTCCAGCCCGGGGCAGGCGAGCACCGCGGCAATCGTCTCGGCGTCGCCCGCGACGAGCGTCGAGTCCAGGTCGATCTCGGTCCCGACGCACCAGGCCCGGTCAGCCGGCCAGAAGAGGTTGGGGGACTGCTCGGCGGAGAAGGGTCCGCCGTCGTAGCGGACGACGTCCTCCATGGCGTCCAGGGGGCCACCGAACAGCAGGTAGGCCCGGCCGGGCATCTCGAGCCGTGGTGCCCGCCGCTCGTCCTCGCCGAGGACGGCCGGGACCAGCTCACCGTCCGACGACCTGCGCCGTCCTCGACGGGGCCAGGGGAGCCGGGCGGCGAGGCGTGGGGCGCGACGAGCCGTCAGCCTCATGCGCGCGCCCTCGTTCAGCTGCCCGAAACCCTCCCAGAGGGCGAAGGTGCACTCCTCCGGGTTGCCGGTGTGCTCGCCCAGCACGCGGCACAGGGTGAGGAGCTGCACGGTCGCGAGGGAGCCCTGGTTCGGCCGGCCCTCGAGCCACAGCGAGCTCTGGGGGTTCCACGGGTCCTCGGACCCGATCAGCCGGTGCCACTGCACCAGGGGGTGCACCTGGCGACCGGTGAGCCGCGCGACGTCTGACCAGCGCGTCGGGACGGTCGTCGCGCCGTCGACGGGGTGCAGGACCCGCGCGTAGGCGGGATAGCCGGCGGGCACGATGCCGCCCACCGTTCCCCAGGTGCCGTCGACGAGCGCAGGCAGCCAGTCGGCGACGGTGAGGTCGTCGAGGAGGCTCACGCGATCGGTCCACATCGCGCCAGTCTGTCCCGCCGCCGACCGCCGGTCACGGCCTTTGCCGCAAGGCGGGGCCCGGTCGGTGGCCCGCCGAGGGGCCGAGCCGCGTCGGGGTGGGTCAGGCGACCTGGAAGGAGCGCTTGGCGAGCCCGAGCCAGAAGCCGTCGATCGCCGTCATGACGGGCGCCGTCGGATCCGTTGCCGCGCCCAGGGTGACGAAGAGCGGGGTGAAGTGCTCGACGGTCGGGTGCGCATAGGGCATCCCCGGGGCGTGCTCGCGGAAGGCGGCCAGCTCGTCGACATCGCCGGCGGCCAAGGCCTGGGCTGCCCAGGCGTCGAAGTCCGCCGACCAGCCCGGGACGGCGTCCGGTCGGTGCCACTGGACGAACGGCAGGCCGTGGGTCATGAACCCCGAGCCGATGATCAGCACGCCGTGCTCGCGCAGGCTGCGCAACCGCCTCCCGAGGGCGAGGAGCCGGGTGGCGTCGTGCGTGGGCATGCTCAGCTGGAGGACCGGGATCGAGGCGTCGGGGTACATCGCGCTGAGCGGCACCCATGCGCCGTGGTCGAGGCCGCGGCCGGTGTGCTCGTGCAGCTCCTCGGAGTCGGGCAGCACCGAGCGCACGAGCGCGGCGAGCGCGCTCGCGTCCGGCGTGTCGTACCGCATCCGGAAGAACACCGGGTCGAAGCCGCCGAAGTCGTAGACGAGGTTCGTGCTCGCCGCGCTGCTGGACAGCGAGAGGGGCGCGGCCTCCCAGTGCGCGGAGACGATGAGGATCGCTCGCGGGGTCGGCAGCGCGCTCGCCCAGTCGTGGAGCGCGGACATCCAGCCCGGCTGCTCGAGCAGCGGCGGGGCGCCGTGGCTGACGTAGAGCGTGGGCAGCGGGCCGTCCTCGGGGATCCAGGGTCGTCGGGGTGTGGTCGCCTGGAGCGCTGCTGCGCCCTCGACGTGCGCCAGGAAGGCAGTCGGGCCGATGGTCATGCTTCCTCCGAGTGGTGAGCGCTGGGTCCGCGGGGAGGTCCGGGGCGGGCAGGGGCCGCCCCGGACCGGTGCCTCAGGCGACGACGGCGAGCCCGCCCGTCCAGGGCAGCTTCTCGGCGATCGCGAGCGTGAGCTGCAGGAAGCCCGTCGCCTCGAGCTCCCGCGCTCGCCGCAGCGAGCCGGCGTCGATCGCTCGCAGGCCGCCGGCCTCGACGAGACCGGCGAGGGTGTCCTTCGCTGCGGTGTCGTCGCCGGCGATCAGGACGGTCGTCGGCACGGTGCCGCCGACGGTGCCCGTCGCGAGGGTGGCGGCGAAGTTCGTGTTGAAGGCCTTGAGCACGTGGGACTGCGGCAGCGCCTCGGCGATCAGGGCGGCGGCGGAACCGTCGGCCGGGACGGCGAGCGAGTCGAAGGTCCCGAAGTCGATCGGGTTGGTGATGTCGACGACGATCTTGCCGGCGAGCACGGCGCCGTGGCGCGCGAGGACGTCGGCGACCTGGTGGTGCGGCACGGCCAGGACGACCACCTCGGTGGCCGGGTCGAGCGTTCCGTCGCGACCCACGAGGGCGACGTCCGCCTCGCCGCGGGTGAGGACCCCCGAGATGGCCTGGGCCATCGAGCCGGTGCCGACGATGCTGACGTGGGTCATGACTGCTCCTTCGTCCCGCTCGGCGGGCAATTGGTTGAAACAACAACTGAATACCTCGACAGTAGGTCCGTTTGGTTGTTGCGTCAACTGAACCGCTAGGCTGTCCTCATGACCAGGTGGCTGGACGACCAGGAGCTCGAGGCGTGGATGCGCCTCGTGGCGGTGGTCGAGCTGCTGCCGGGCGTGCTGGAGTCCCAGCTCAAGCGCGACTCGGACCTCACGCACTTCGAGTACGTCGCGCTCGCCGTGCTCTCCGAGGCGCCGGAGCGGCGGCTTCGGATGAGCGCTCTCGGCGCTGCGACGAACGCGACGTTGCCGCGACTCTCGCACGTCGTGAGCAGGCTCGAGGACCGGGGACTGGTGCGGCGCGTCCCCTGCCCGGCCGATCGCCGCGCCACGAACGCCGAGCTCACCGACGCCGGCTGGGCGCTACTCGTCGAGGCCGCACCGGGGCATGTCGAGCAGGTCCGAACGGCCGTGCTCGACCTACTGACTCCGGCACAGGTCCGGCAGCTGTCCGAGATCGGCGCCGCCGTGCTCGGCGGCCTCGACCCGGACGGGGCACGCCAGGCCGCCATGCCGCGGCGCTGAGCCCGCCGGCGCGGCGAGGTCAGCCTCCTGCTGGTCCCCGCCCGGCACCGGCGAGGAATGCCGAGACGAGCTGGTCGACGGGCAGCTCGAGATCGAGCGTCGCACCTCGCTCATCGGCCCCGAGCGGTTCGAGGGTGGCCAGCTGGGACGCGACGAGCGAGGCCGGCATGAAGTGTTCGCTCCGGGCGGCGACCCGCAGCTCCAGGACCGAGCGTTCGCCCGCGAGGTGCAGCATCAGCACCTCCGCGGCATGTGCCCGCAGCACCTCCCGGTAGGCGCGCCGCAGCGCCGAGCAGGCCATCACCCCGCCGGCGGGGTGCGCGGCCAGCCACCGGCCGACGGCGTCGAGCCACGGCGCGCGGTCCTCGTCGTCCAGGGGCCGGCCGGCGGCCATCGCCGCGACGTTCGCCGCGGGGTGCAGGTCGTCCGCGTCGGCGAACGGCACGTCGAGCCGCGCCGCGAGCTCGCGGCCGACGGTCGACTTGCCGCAGCCGCTGGCGCCCATGACCACGACGAGCGGTCTGCTGCCGCCCGCGCCGGGCTCAGCCGGCATGGGAGCCGACGAGCAGGCCGAGGACGTAGGTCGCCGCGGCCGCGCCGAAGCCGATCGCGAGCTGACGTGCGGCCCGACGCCACAGGCTCCCCCCGGAGAGGAGCCCGACGACGGTCCCGGTCGCCATCAGCGCCAGCCCGACGAGGACGGCGGCCAGCAGGACAGCGGCGGAGCCCGTCATGCCGAGGAGGTACGGAACGACGGGGACCACGGCGCCGGAGGCGAAGAACGTGAAGCTCGACGTCGCCGCCTGCCAGCCGGTGCCGATCGCCTCGTGCTCGTCGGGTCCGCCCTCCTCGACGCCACCGAGGGTGCTGCGCAGGTCCGTCCCCGCGAGCACCGCGGCGGCCTGGGCCTGCGCCTCCCGCTCCGACATCCCGCGCGCCCGGTAGACGAGCGCCAGCTCGTTGGCCTCCAGGTCCAGGTGCGCCACCGCGGTGTGCGCGTCGGAGCCGGGCGCACTGGCCTCGAGCAGCTCGCGCTGCGAGCGCACCGAGACGTACTCCCCGGCGCCCATCGACAGTGCCCCGGCGAGCAGTCCGGCCAGCCCCGTCGCCAGGATCGTTCCGGTGGTCACGCCCGTCGCACCGATGCCGAGGATGAGGGCGAAGTTGGAGACGAGCCCGTCGTTCGCGCCGAACACGGCCGCGCGGAAGGTCCCGGAGAGGCGGCTGCGGCCGCGGGCGGCGAGCCCCCGCACGACCTCCTCGTGCACGCGCTCGTCGGCCGCCATCCGGGGCGTGGCGTGGGCGTCGCCGTCGTAGGGGGAGCGCCCCTCGGCGCGTTGCACCAGGGCCAGCACGAAGACGGAGCTGACGTGCGAGGAGAGCCAGCCCAGGGCGCGGGTGCGCAGGTCGGGCCGCAGCGGGCGGCCGGCATGGTCGCCCAGCAGGTCGAGCCAGTGCTGCTCGTGGCGCGACTCCGCCTGGGCGAGAGCGAGAAGGACGGTGCGGTCCTCGCCGGAACGGCCGGCCGCGAGCCGGCGATACGTCTCGGCCTCCGCGCGCTCGGCGGCCAGGTACCGGCGCCAACGCTGCAGGTCCCGCTCGGTCGGGGCCGGATCGCTCACGGGGCTCGCTCTCTGCTCGATCGGTCACCGGTGTCGGCGGAACGG
>JBBRGX010000151.1:0-5820 GCA_038223605.1 Actinomycetales bacterium
AGCGGGGCGCGGTCGAGCCACTGCTCGAGGAGGTCACGCACGTGCCGGGCGTGGCCGAGGCCACCGGAGTTGTCCGCGTGACCGTCCACGACCTCCAGGAAGTCGGCCGTCGTCACGACACCGTCGCGGTGACGCGAGACCCAGGCGCGCACGACGGCCCAGAACACGTCGTCGCCGAGGGTCGTCCGCAGGGCGTGCAGGGTGAGGGCGCCGCGCTTGTAGACGCGGTCGTCGAAGAGGTCGGCCGGTGCCGGGGACGCCAGGAGGAGGTCCTGCGGCTGCTTGGCCAGGCGGGCGTGCCAGGTCCGCGCGAGGCTGTCGGTGCTCGCTCCCCCGGCATGCGGCGACCAGAGCCACTCGGCGTAGCAGGCGAACCCCTCGTTCAGCCAGATGTGCTGCCAGGAGGCGACGGAGATGCTGTTGCCGAACCACTGGTGCGCGAGCTCGTGCGGGATCAGCCGCTCGTCCTGGCTCGACGCCGCCAGGTGGTTGACGCCGAAGATCGAGCAGCCTTGCGCCTCGAGCGGGATCTCCAGCTCGTCGGCCGTGACCACGACGGTGTAGTCGTCGAACGGGTACGGCCCGAACAGCTCGGTGAAGAGCTCCATGATCTCGCCGTGGCCGGTGAACCTCTCCGCGGCCCGAGCCTGGTGGGACGCCGGGACGAGCGCGCGCTGCCGAACCGGGGCGTCGGCCAGCACGAGCTCGACGTAGTGCCCGATCTGGACGGTCGCCAGGTACGGCGACGTGGGATGGGTCTCCTCGAACACCCAGGTCGTCGCGCTGGCGCGGGGTCGGCGCGAGACCAGCCGCCCGTGCGCATGCACGACGTAGGGGTTGTCCACCGTCAGGCGCGTGGTGAACGTCGCCTTGTCGGCCGGACGGTCGTTGCAGGGGAACCAGGTCGGTGCGCCCGTCGGCTGGCTCGCGACGACGACGCCGTCGGTCAGCTCCTCCCAGCCGACCGCACCCCAGGGGCTGCCGATCGGCTGCGGCGACCCGACATACCTGATCGCGACCTCGAGCACGCAGCCGGCGGCGGCCTCCTCGGTCAGCCGGATCGTCAGGCGACCCGCCGTGTGCGTGAAGCGGCGGACCCTGGCGCCGGTCACCACGACCCTCTCGACCGTCAGCTCCGCGAGGTCCAGGACCAGGACGGTGAGCGGGACCAGCAGCCGCACCCGCAGCGTCGCGCTCCCTGCCAATCGGTTGGTGGCGACCTTGTAGGCCAGGTCGAGGTCGTAGTGCTCGACGTGCAGGTCCGGGTTGCCGTGCCCCAGCGCGTACGGGTCGGGGCTCATCGCGCCCCGGACCCTGAGCGCCAGGGCGCGATCGGGTTGCCCACCCACCGGGTGGCGGCCGGGACGCGCTCGCCGCGCAGCACCAGCGACGCCAGCCCGACGGTCGACCCTGCACCGAGCTCGGCCGCGGGCAGGGCGATCCCGTGCGAACCGAGCGTCGCCCCCTCGCGCAGGGTCACCGGCCCGAGGCTCATCACGCGGTCGTGGAACAGGTGCGTCTGGACGACGCAGCCCGGCCCGACCGTCGCACCGTCACCGAGGGTGACGAGGTCCGGCTCTGGCAACCAGTAGGACTGGCACCAGACCCCGCGCCCGATCCGCGCACCCATCCCTCGCAACCACCAGACCAGTGCCGGCGTCCCCGTCACCCCGTCGAGCAGGAACGGCGCGGCGAGGACCTCGGTGAAGGTGTCCGCCAGCTCGCCGAACCAGACGTGCCGGCTCCAGAGCGGGTGCTCGACCGGGGCGAACCGGCCGACGAGCACCCACTTCGCGAGCACGCTCACCACGCCGGCGAGCAGACCTGCGGCCAGCAGGACGAGCCCGCCCGTCAGCGCCGCCACCAGCCACCCGGCGGCGAGGACGACGGCCTGGAGCGCGAGCAGCGTGGACAGCGCCACGAGTCCCGCGAGCACGGCGGGGACGACCCGGAGCAGCTCCACCCCGCCCCGCGCCCAGCGCAGCCGGGCGGGCGGCGTGTAGGTCCGGCTCGGGTCGTCGAGGGTGGCCGTGCGGGGCAGCACGACCGGCGGGCTGCCCAGATAGCTCGAGCCGGCCCGCGTGCGGCTCGGCGTCGCGGACAGGACGGCGACGAGTCCGTTGCGCGGGACGGTCCGGCCGGGGGCGGTCATCCCCGAGTTGCCGACGAAGGCCCGCCGGCCGACCTTGGCCGGCGCGACCCGCACCCAGCCGCCGCCGAGCTCGTAGGGCGCCACCATCGTGTCGTCCGCGAGGAAGGCCCCGTCCTTGAGCCGCATCATCGACGGGATGCCCACCACGGTGGAGATCTCGGTCCCGTGGCCGACCCTCGCGCCGAGCAGCCGCAGCCACACCGGCGTCGCCACCGACGAGTAGAGCGGGAAGAGCACCGTCCGGGCGGAGTCCATCAGCCGCTCGACGGACCAGGCGCGCACCCCGGCCGCCGAGCGTGTCGGGTGGTACCCGGCCCGCAGTCCGCGTCCGAGGAGCCGGACCGCGAGCAGCACGAGGACGCCGTAGGTGGCCAGCGCGAGGACCGTCCCGCCTGCCCCTGCGCGCAGGGCCGGGCCGAGGGCGGCGCCGAGCGAGGGGGTCCCGGCGACCGCCCGCCCGACGAGCAGCAACCCGCCGGCGGCCGCGAGGGTCGGCAGCGCGGCGATTCCCGTCCCGGCCGCGACGTAGGCCAGCAGCCACCGGCGTCCCGTGCCCGTCGGCCGCTCCGGCGGCCAGGGGTGACGTGCCTGGTGCGCCCTGGCCGCGGGTGAGCCGACCCAGTACTCACCGTCACCCGTGCTCCCGTGCACGGCGGAGCCGGCGGCGACATCGGTCCCCGCACCGACCACGGCACCCGGGTAGAGCACGCTCCGCGCGCCGATCGTCGCCCCGGCGCCGATCGTGAGGTACCCGAGGTGCACCGTCTCGCCGTCGACCCAGAAGCCGGAGAGATCGACCTCCGGCTCGACGGCGCACTCGCGCCCGAGGCTGAGCATCCCGGTGACCGGCGGCACCGAGTGCAGGTCGACGTGCGCACCCATCCGGACCCCGAGGACCCGCGCGTACCAGCCGACCCATGGCGCGCTGGCGGTGGTGACCGCACCGAAGCCCTCGACGAGCCGCTCTGCTGCCCAGAGCCGGAGGTGGACCGAGCCACCGCGTGGGTGGTCCCCCGCCTGCACGCCGGCGAGCAGCAGCCGCGCGCCGAGCGCGCTGACACCCATCCGCCCGAGCGGGCTGACCGTCGCGAGCCAGCCGAGCGCGACCCACCACCAGGGCACGGTCGGGACCCACGGGGCGTCGGTCAGGAGGTCGAGCGCGAGGTCGAGTGCGGCGAGGACGGTCAGCCAGCGCAGCGCGACGAGGGTGCGCAGGGGGACGAGGGCGAGGAGCTGGACCGCCTGGGCGGCGACCGGGACGGGACGCACGCGCGGGTGGTCCTGCCCGGTCGGAGCGTCGCCGACCCGTCCCGGCCACCTCCGCTCGAGGTAGGCACCCAGGTCGCCGACGCCCGGGTGGTCGTAGACCTCCGCGACCGTCGCCTCGGGGTAGCGGGCGCGCAGCGCCGAGACGAGCTGGGCGGCCGTCAGGGAGCTGCCGCCGCGCGCGAAGAAGTCGTCCTCCGCATCCTGTGGGGCCACGCCGATGACCTGGACCCACCGGGTCCCGACCCACGCGGCCACGGGCTCGAGGTCGACGGCCGTGCCGGTCGCCTCGGCCCCGGGCAGCGGCCAGGGCAAGGAGTCGCGGTCGACCTTGCCCGAGGTGCGCGTCGGGATCTCCGCCACGACGGCGAGCAGCGGCACCATCGTCCCGGGCAGGACCTCGCGAAGGAGAGTGAGCAGCTCGGGGGTGCGCAGCGTGCCGGGCTCCCGCTCGACGAGGTACCCGACGAGCACCTTGCTCCCGCTCGGCGTCTGGCGCACAGCGGCGGCGGCGGCGGCGACCCCTGGGAGGGCCTGCAGAGCGGAATCGACCTCACCGAGCTCGATGCGGTGCCCGTTGACCTTGACCTGGTCGTCGGCGCGGCCGACGAAGACGAGGCCGTCCGGGTCCGCCGTGACGAGGTCGCCGGTGCGGTAGGCGCGCTCCCAGCCGAGGGTCGGCATCGGTCCGAACCTGACGGCGTCGAGCTCCGCGTCGAGGTAGCGGGCGAGGCCGACGCCACTGATCACCAGCTCACCCGTGCCGCCCTGCGCCACCGGACGACCGTCGCCGTCCAGCACGGCGAGGTCCCAGCCGTCGAGCGCATGACCGATCCGCACGGGGGCGCCGGAGTGCAGCCGGGCACCGCAGGCCACGACGGTCGTCTCGGTCGGCCCGTAGGTGTTCCAGACCTCGCGGCCGGGCCGGGCCAGCCGGTCCGCGAGCTCGGGGGTCACGGCCTCGCCGCCGAAGATGAGGAGCCGGATCCCGTCGAGGGTGTCGACCGGCCACAGCCCGGCAAGGGTCGGCACCGTCGAGACGACGGTGATCTCCCGCTCGACGAGCCATGGCCCCAGCTCGATCCCCGCGCGGACCAGGGCCCGCGGCGCCGGGACGAGGGTCGCGCCGTGGCGCCACGCCAGCCACATCTCCTCGCAGGAGGCGTCGAAGGCGACCGAGAGGCCGGCGAGGACGCGGTCGCCGGGACCGAGCGGCGCCTCCTGGACGAAGAGCCGGGCCTCCGCGTCGACGAAGGCTGCGGCGCTGCGGTGCGAGACGGCGACGCCCTTGGGCACCCCGGTCGACCCGGAGGTGAAGATGATCCACGCGTCGTCCTGCGGGCGCGGGGGCAGGCCGGCCTCGCCCGTGGGAGCCGTCCCGGCGGGCGGACCCGTCCCGGCGAGCGGAGCCGTCCCGGCGGGCGGACCCGTCCCGGCGATCCTCGTCAGGGACTCGCCGTCGCCGAGGACCACCTCGACGCCGGCCTGGTCGAAGACGCGCGCCGCGCGCTCGTCCGGGTCGTCGGCGTCGACCGGGACGTACGCGGCCCCGACGTGCAGCACCGCGAGGACCGACAGGTACAGGCCGACCGTGCCCGAGGGCACCCGGATCCCGACATGGTCCCCCCTGCGGACGCCGGCAGCCCCGAGCGCCTCGGCTCGGCGCGTGACGGCCAGGGCGAGGGCTGCGTAGGTGAGGATCTCGTCCCCGTCGTCGATCGCCACCGCATCGGGGTGGCGGGCGACCGTCGCGGCGAAGACGTCGACCAGCGTGCGCACGGCGGCTGCGTGCGCCGACCGAACGAGCGGGTCAGGAGCGGCCTCGCCGTCGGAAGTCACGTCCGGGTCGCTCCTCGCAGCGGGCGGGCGGCGGCCGAGCAGCCGCGCGGATGCTCGTCGCCTCTGATGGCCGCGATGCTCTCACATGCGGGTGAACCCCACGGTCACGGCTCCACCTAGGATCGAGCCGTGATCGCGACCGGGGGGACGGGGGGTCACGCAGCGGACCGTTCCTGGCCGGTCCTGCTCCTCATCGGCCTCATCGGCGGTCTCCTCTCGGGCGCCTTCGGCGTCGGCGGCGGGATCCTCATGGTGCCGCTCCTGGTGAGCCTCGCCGGGATGGACCACCGACGCGCCGCGGCGACCTCGCTGGTGGCGATCGTGCCCACCTCGATCGCCGGGTCGCTCAGCTACCTCGCCCGCGGCGAGGCCGATGTCCGGGTCGCGGCGATCGCAGCCGTCGGCGGCATGGCCGGCTCCTCCCTCGGCGCCTGGCTGCTCCGCAGGATCCACCTCAGGCTGCTGCGCTGGATGTTCGTCGCGCTCCTCGTCGGCGTGGCGATCCGGCTGCTCACCGCCGTCCCGCTCCGTGGCGGCGACGTCGCCCTCACCCTCGGCGTCGG
>JBBRGX010000152.1:0-5775 GCA_038223605.1 Actinomycetales bacterium
CTCGAGGGCTCCAAGGCCTTCGCCAAGGAGGTGATGGCCGCCGCCGGCGTGCCGACCGCCATGGCTCACCTGTGCACCGACCTCGAGGAGGTGGCCGAGGCGCTCGACGCCTTCGGTGCCCCCTTCGTCGTGAAGGACGACGGGCTCGCCGCAGGCAAGGGCGTCGTCGTGACGAGCGACCGCGACGCAGCCCTCGCCCATGCACGCGACTGCTTCGACCGGCGCGCCGGTGCCGGCGAGCGCCCGGCCGTCGTCGTCGAGGAGTTCCTCGACGGCCCGGAGGTCTCCCTCTTCTGCCTCTGCGACGGCACCGACGTCGTCCCGCTCGCCCCCGCCCAGGACTTCAAGCGTGCCCTCGACGGTGACGAGGGACCGAACACCGGGGGGATGGGCGCCTACTCGCCGCTCACCTGGGCGCCGGCGCACCTCGTCGAGGACGTCGTGGCGCGCGTCGCCCAGCCGACCGTCGACGAGATGCGCCGCCGGGGCACGCCGTTCGTCGGCGTCCTGTACTGCGGGCTCGCGCTGACCGGCCGCGGGGTCCGGGTCATCGAGTTCAACGCGCGCTTCGGCGACCCGGAGACCCAGGTGGTCCTCGCACGCCTCGCGACCCCGCTCGCCGAGGTGCTGCTCGCGGCCGCGACTGGGGGACTGGCGGACCTCCCCGACCTGCGCTGGCGCGGGGAGGCCGCCGTCACGGTGGTCCTCGCGGCGCACGGGTACCCCGGGACGGTGCGGGCCGGCGACGAGATCGAGGGGATCGAGGCGGCCGAGGGGCTTGCCGGTGTGCACGTGCTGCACGCCGGGACGGCCGCCGGCGCCGACGGCGCGATCCTCTCCTCCGGCGGCCGGGTGCTGTCGGTGGTCGGGGTGGGCGCCGACGTCGAGGCGGCGCGCCGGACCGCCTACGCAGGGGTCGAGCGGATCGCGCTGCGCGGCTCGCACCACCGTGGCGACATCGCTGCGCACCTGCCGGCCCTCATGGGCTCGTTGCTGCTCGCTGCGCCCAAGCCGCCCCGGGCGCATGACGCGCTCGAGGGCTTCGAGCCGCTCGATGTCGGAGCAGCGGATGAGTGAGCACCTCGACCTGCCGGGCTGGGTCCACAGCTACTCGGGCAAGGTCCGCGACCTGTACCTGCCCGCCACCCCGCACCCCGCCGGCGATGTGGTGCTCGTCGTCGCGAGCGACCGGATCAGCGCCTACGACCATGTGCTCTCGACCGTCGTCCCCGGCAAGGGTGTCGTGCTGACCCAGCTGAGCCTCTGGTGGTTCGACCAGCTCGACGACCTCGTCCCGCACCATGTCGTGACGGCCGCGACCGGCCCCGGCGGCGTGCCCGACGCTGTCGCCGGCCGCGCGATGGTCTGCCGTCGCCTCGAGATGCTCCCGGTGGAGTGCGTCGCTCGCGGCTACCTCACCGGCAGCGGACTCGTCGAGTACCGTGCCGACGGCTCGGTGTGCGGGGTGCCGCTCCCCGAGGGGCTGGTGGACGGCTCGCGTCTGCCCCGCTCGATCTTCACCCCGGCGACGAAGGCCGAGCTCGGCGAGCACGACGAGAACGTCAGCTTCGAGCGCGTCGTCGAGCAGGTCGGCGCGGCCGATGCCGCCGAGATCCGCGAGCTGACGCTCGCCGTCTACTCCCGCGCGGAGCAGGTGGCCCGCGGGCGAGGAGTGATCCTCGCGGACACCAAGCTCGAGTTCGGCCGTCCGGTGCAGGGCGAGCACCAGGGCCGGATCGTGCTCGGCGACGAGGTGCTCACGCCCGACTCCTCGCGCTTCTGGCCTGCCGCATCCTGGGAGCCGGGGCGCGCGCAGCCGAGCTTCGACAAGCAGTACGTGCGCGACTGGCTGACCTCGCCGGCCTCCGGCTGGGACCGTGCTGCCGACACGCCGCCCCCGCCGCTGCCGGAGGAGGTCGTCGCCAGGACCCAGGAGCGCTACCTCGAGGCGTTCCGGCTGCTGACCGGGCACGAGCTGGAGCTCCCTCGGGCCTGAGAGGACCACCCTCCGACGTCCGCCGGTCGCTGCCCCCTGGTGCTCGACTCGCGCTCGCGGTGCGACCGCGCCGGTGTTCGGACGAGAATGGCTGCCATGAGAGCCGTCCTGCACCATGGTGAGCGCGACATCCGCGTCGAGACCGTCCCTGACCCCGTCCTCCGCGAGCCGACCGACGCGCTGGTGCGCGTCCTCGTCTCCTGCATCTGCGGGTCCGACCTGTGGCCCTATCGGCGGCCGGGGGTGCGCGACGGTGGCCCGGCCCGCATCGGCCACGAGTTCGTCGGCGTCGTGGAGGCGGTCGGCAGCGACGTGACGACGGTGCGTCCTGGTGACGTCGTCATCGCGCCGTTCATGTTCAGCGACGGCAGCTGCGTGCTCTGCCAGGAGGGCTTGCAGTCCTCCTGCCTGCACGGGGGCTTCTGGGGTGCCGCGCACGTCGACGGCGGCCAGGGCGACGCCGTCCGGGTGCCGTGGGCCGACGGGACGCTCGTCGTCGCCCCGGTCGACGCCGACGACGAGCGGCTCCCCGCACTGCTCACGCTCTCGGACGTCATGGGCACCGGTCACCACGCGGCCGTCAGCGCCGGTGTGACCGCGGGGTCGACGGTCGCCGTCGTCGGAGACGGGGCCGTCGGCCTCTGCGGGGTGCTCGCGGCCCACCGGCTCGGCGCCGAGCGGATCATCCTGCTCGGCCGCCACGAGGACCGGATCGCCGTCGGGCGGACCTTCGGGGCGACGGACATCGTGCCCGAGCGGGGCGAGGAGGCCGTCGCGCGGGTCCGTGAGCTGACCGGAGGGCTCGGTGCCGCGCACGTCATGGAGGCCGTCGGCATGCAGTCCTCCTGGGACACCGCAGCGGCGATCGCCCGTCCGGGCGGCACGATCGGCTATGTCGGGGTCCCGAACGGGATGACCGACGGGCTGCCGGCCCGGGCGCTCTTCGTGAACAACATCGGGCTGCGCGGCGGGATGGCGCCGGTGCGTGCCTACCTGCCGGAGCTCCTCGCGGCCGTGCTCGACGGCAGCATCGACCCGTCCCCGGTCTTCGACCTCGAGCTGCCACTCGAGCAGGCGGCCGAGGGCTACGCCGCGATGGACGAGCGTCGTGCGATCAAGGTCCTGCTGCGGCCATGAGCACGCTGCTCCGCTCCGCCCGGCTCGTCGACCTCGGCACGGGCGCGCCGGCCGGCACGGTCGACCTCCGGCTCGAGGAGGGGCGCATCCGGGAGCTCGCACCGACGCTCGCGCCGGTGGCCGGCGACGAGCTGGTCGAGCTCGGCGGGCGCTGGGTCGTCCCGGGGCTCTGGGACGCGCACGTCCACATGACGCAGTGGGCGCTGGTGCGGCGGCGGCTCGACGTCGCCGCTGCGCGGTCGGCGGCAGAGGTCGTGGCGCGCCTGGTCGAGCGGCTGAGCGAGGCGCCACCGGCCGCGGGCTCGATCCTCGTGGCCTTCGGCTTCCGGGACGGGCTCTGGCCCGACACCCCGACGGCAGAGCTGCTCGACGAGGGCCTGGCCCGGGCGGGCCTCCCCCCGACTCCCGTCGTGGTGATCTGCGGGGACCTGCACAGCGCCTGGCTGAGCACTCCGGCGGCGGCCCGGCTCGGCGTCCCGGCCGGGGTCGTCCGCGAGGAGCAGTGGTTCGCCCTCTCGGGCCGTCTCGAGCCGAGCGACGAGCGGACCGTCGACACCTGGGTCGAGGAGGCCGTCCAGGTGGCCGCCGCTCGCGGGATCGTCGGGATCGGGGACTACGAGCTCGCGGACAACCTCGCCTCCTGGCAGCGGCGCCTGGCGGCCGGGACGCGGGTCCGGGTCGCGGCCGGCGTCTGGGGCGAGCACCTGGACGGTGCGGTCGCGCGGGAGCTGGCGACCGGGGACGTGATCGCGGGAACCGACGGGCTGCTGACGCTCGGCTCGCTCAAGGTGATCAGCGACGGCTCGCTCAACACCTTCACGGCCTACTGCCACCAGGACTACCTGGGCTCGGACGGACGGCCGACGTACGGAGTGCTCAACGTCGGCCTCGAGGAGCTCGTCCCGCTGATGGCCAAGGCCGCCCGGAACGGGATCCACGCGGCGATCCACGCGATCGGCGACCGGGCGAACGCCCTCGCCCTCGACGCGTTCGCCGCCTCAGGAGCGAAGGGCAGCATCGAGCACGTGCAGCTGCTCGACCCGGCCGACCTCGCCCGGTTCGTCGAGCTCGACGTCGCGGCGAGCATCCAGCCGGAGCATGCCGTCGACGACCGTGACGTCATCGACCGCTACTGGGCCGACCGCGCGCACCGGGCCTACCCCTTCGCCGACCTGCACCGCGCCGGCGTGCGGCTGATGCTCGGCTCCGACGCGCCGGTGGCGCCCCTCGACCCGTGGTCGGCGATCGCTGCCGCCGTCTCCCGGGACCGGGACGGCCGCGGGCCATGGCACCCGGAGCAGGACCTGACGGCGCAGGTCGCCCTCGCCGCCTCGGTGCGGTCGAGGATCGCGGCGGGGGAGCCGGCTGACCTCGTGGTCCTGGACGCCGACCCGTTGAGCTGCACCGCCGAGGCGTTGCGCACGATGCCCGTCGCGGGGACCATGCTCGCCGGGACGTGGACGGCCGGCGCGCTCTGACGATCTTGACGCCGCGCGCCGGACGGTGTTGCGTGGCCCCGGAGGTCTTCTCATGAAGCACGCCCGCACGGTCCTTGTCCTCTCGGGGATGCTCCTGCTGCTCGCCGCCTGCGCGGCGAGCGGGAACGAGCTCGCCGGCACCGCGAGCGCGACGCATGCGCCGTACGGGTTCTGGTGGGGGCTGTGGCATGGCCTCATCGCCCCGATCACCTTCCTCGTGTCGTTGTTCAGCGACACCGTGGGGATCTACGAGGTGCACAACGCGGGCGGCTGGTACGACTTCGGCTTCGTCCTCGGCCTCTCGACGGCGTTCGGCAGCGGGCCGTTCGGGGCGAGCAGGCGGCGCCGGACGCGCCGCTGACGGCACCTCGCCGCGCGCCGGGGCCGGCCGAGGGCAACGATGTCGGCGTCACGGACACGAGGCCGGCCGCCGAGGTCGCGTGTCCACCGGCACCACCAGCAGCCGCCCAGGAGACGACCGATGCCCGAGCTCGAGATCGCCGGCCCGCGAGGACCTCTTCCGGCCTACGCCGCGACCCCCGTCGGCGTGGGGCCATGGCCTGGCGTCGTCGTCGTGCACGACGCGTTCGGGATGACGACCGACCTGCGCCGCCAGGTCGACTGGCTGGCCGGCGCCGGCTTCGCCGCCGTCGCGCCCGATCTCATGTCCTGGGGCGGGACAGCCCGATGCCTGCGCTCCCTCTTCGGTGAGCTGCGCGCGCGACGAGGGCGGTCCTTCGAGGAGATCGATGCGGCCCGCAGCTGGCTCCTGGCGCAGGACGGCGCGAACGGGCGCGTCGGCATCCTCGGCTTCTGCATGGGCGGGGGCTTCGCCCTGCTGCACGCCCCGCGCGACCGCTACTCCGCTGCGAGCGTGAACTACGGCCAGGGCGTCGGCAGCCCCGACCCCTACGGCGCGGAGTTCCTCGCGGAGGCCTGCCCGATCGTCGGCAGCTACGGGGCGGACGACCGCAGCCTGCGCGGCGCCGCCGCCCGGCTCGAGTCCTCGCTCACGGCCGCCGGCGTCCCGCACGACGTGAAGGAGTACCCCGGAGCCGGGCACGCCTTCCTCAACGACCACCTGCCGGCCGAGGTCCCGGCGATGATGCGCCTCGCCACCCGCATCCTCGGTGCGAGGTACGACGAGGAGGCGGCGACGGACGC
>JBBRGX010000153.1:0-5733 GCA_038223605.1 Actinomycetales bacterium
GAAGACGCCGAGCTTGACGCCGGGGTCCGCGTCCTCGTCGAAGTGCTTCTTGTAGGCGAGGAAGACGAGCACCGCGCCGAGGAAGGCGCCGAGCATCTCGCCTGCGAGGTAGACCATCGTCGAGGCGAAGGTCACGGCGACGCCGGGTGCGTACTCCTTTGCGCCGTTGGCCAGCAGGCCGACGGTCACCGCGAAGTTCAGGTGAGCGCCCGACTTGAAGGCGGCGTAGACGCCGGCGAACACGCCGAAGCCCCACCCGAACGTGATGACGATCCAGCCGCTGTCGAAGCCCTTGTTCTTCGGCAGGATCACGTTGGCGACGACGCCGCCACCGAGCAGTAGCAGGATCGCCGTACCGATGGTCTCCGAGATGAAGACCGTACCGAGCGATACATCCATGGAATCCTCGTTCCCTCCGCGAGACGTCATTGTCACGTGCGCTCCGGGCGATCACGCCCGGAGGGTTCTTGGTGCAGCTCGGACGCTAGTCCTCGTCGCGTCCGGAATGCACTACTTCGGCGAACGCGCTCCGGCCGCGTCGAGCGGGAGCAGCGGCGTGATGTCGTCCGCCTTCAGGCGCACGGCCTCCGCCTCCGCGTCTCCGTGCTCCCAGGACGCGGCCTCGTCCGCATCGCAGCGCGCCCGGTAGGACGCGATCTCCTTCGCCGTCCGCTCGGCGTCCCAGCCCAGGCGAGGTGCCACGAGCTCGGCGATCTCGTCGATCGCCGCGAGCCCGCGGTCACGCTGCTCGTAGACCAGGCGGGTGCGGTGGAGCATGACGTCCTCCAGGTGCAGGACGCCCTCGTGGCTCGCGGCGTAGGCGACCTCGGCCCTCAGGTACGCCGGGGCGCCCTCGAGCGGCTTGGCGAGGGACGGGTCCTCGTGGACGAGGTCGAGGATCTCGGTGAGCAGCGAGCCGTAGCGGTGCAGCAGGTGGTCGACCATGGCCTGCGACCAGCCGTGCTCGGCACTGATCCGCCGCGACTGGCGCTGCATCACCGCGTGGCCCTCGGCCCCGGCGAGCGGGATCTTGTCGGTGATCGACGGCAGCGTCGCCGCGCGCTCACCGATCGCGAAGTCCACGGCGTCCTTGGCCATCACGCGGTACGTGGTGAGCTTGCCGCCCGCGATGACCGTCAGACCCGGTGTGGGGGAGGCGACCGTGTGCTCACGGCTGACCTTCGCCGACGAGGTGCCTTCCTTGGTGCCCGGCTGGAGCAGCGGCCGCAGCCCGGCCCAGGTCCCGATGATGTCGTCGCGGGTCAGCGGCGTGGCCAGCACGGCGTTGGCGTGGTCGAGCACGTACTCGATGTCGTCAGCCGTCGCGACCGGGTGCGTCAGCTCCTGGGTCCACGGGGTGTCCGTCGTGCCGATGATCCAGTAGCGCGACCAGGGGATGACGAACAGGACCGACTTCTCGGTCTGCAGGATCAGGCCGACCTCGCCCTTGATCCGCTCGCGCGGCACGACGATGTGGATGCCCTTGGAGGCAAGGACGTGCAGGCCGCCCGTGCTGTCCGCCAGCGCCTCGGTCTCCTCGGTCCACACGCCGGTGGCGTTGATGACCTGGTCCGCCTTCACGTGGAACTTGTGGCCGGTCTCCAAGTCGACGAGCACGGCGCCGTTGACCACGCCGGTCGCCCGCTTGGTCACCTCGACCACCTGCGTGCGGCTCGCGGCGTGGGCGCCGTAGCTGACCGCCGTGCGGATGAGGGTGGCGACCAGGCGTGCGTCGTCGACGCTGGCGTCGAAGTAGCGCAGGGCGCCGACGGCGGCGTCGTGCCGCAGGTCGGGGAACATCTTGTCCAGGCCGCCGCGCGTGACGTGGCGGTGCCACGGCATCGCGCGCTTGCCGGGCGCGATGCTGGCGAGCGTGTCGTAGAGCGCGACGCCGGCGCCGACGTAGGCCCGCTCCCAGACGCGGTGCTCGAGCGGGTAGAGGAAGGAGACCGGACGCACCAGGTGCGGGGCGATCTTCTTCAGCAGGAGGTCGCGCTCGGTGAGCGCCTCGTGGACGAGGTGGAAGTCGAGCATCTGCAGGTAGCGCAGCCCGCCGTGGACGAGCTTGCTCGACCGGCTCGAGGTGCCGCTTGCCCAGTCCTGGCCCTCGACGATGCCGACGGTCAGGCCGCGGGTGACGGCGTCGAGCGCGATGCCGGCGCCGGTGACGCCGCCGCCGATGACGAGAACGTCGAGCTCATGTCCCTCGGCCGAGGCCTCGAGGGTCTTGAGTGCGACGGCCCTGCTCTGCTGGGTCAGGGGTGCGGTCCTCACGCTGTGTCCTCCTTGACATGACTCGGGTCCGGTCGCCGACCGTGACGGACGGCGCACCTGGCGCCGCGGGTCGAAGGTCCTGCAACGCCTCATGCTTGCGATGTGCGAACATACGCGCAACACCTCTGCACGAACGTGCACGATCTGCCCGGGGTGCGTGCGGCCCCGTGGCGGCGCACGTCCCGTCGTGCGGGGGACGGTGGTCGAGGTCTCGGAGGGGTCGCATGGAGCACGAGGACGTGCTGCGCGCAGCGTCGATGTACTACCTGCAGGACCTCAAGATGGAGGTCATCGCCCGGCACCTCGGCACCTCGAGGTCGACGGTCTCCAGGCTCATCAAGAGCGCGCGGGAGTCGGGGATCGTCGAGATCCACCTCCGGCCAGGACGGACCAGGGCCCCTGGCCTGAGCCAGACGATCTCGCGGCGCTTCGGGATCGAGGCGTACGTCGCCCCCGTCTCGGACTCCGCGACCGATCTCGAGCGGCTCGACCAGGTGGCGATCACCACCGCGAAGCTCGTGAGCTCCTGGTTCGACCACGACATGGTGCTGGGCATCGCCTGGGGGACGACTCTGGCGGCCATCGGCAGGCACCTGACGCCCAAGGCGACCCGCGGCAGCGCCGTCGTCCAGCTCAACGGAGCGGCGAACACCCGCACCAGCGGGATCGAGTACGCGAGCGACCTGATCTCGGGGTTCGGCGCCGCGTTCGACGCGAGCGTCCACCACTTCCCGGTCCCGGCGTTCTTCGACTTCCCCGAGACGAAGGCGGCGATGTGGCGCGAGCGCTCGGTTCAGCGCGTGCTCGACGTGCAACGACGTGCAGACATGGCACTCTTCGGGGTCGGAGCGGTGACGGGCGGGCTGCCCTCGCACGTGTACTCGGCCGGCTACCTCGACGGGGACGACATCGAACGGTTGCACGACGAGGGCGTCGTCGGCGATGTGTGCACCGTGTTCCTGCGCGCGGACGGCAGCTACGAGGACATCGCACTCAACGCCAGGGCGTCCGGGCCGACCCCGGCCGAGCTGCGTCACATCGGGCGCCGGGTCTGCGCCGTCGCCGGCGACCACAAGGTCGTGCCCCTGCGTGCTGCCCTCGCCGCGGGCGTCGTGACGGACCTGGTGATCGACGAGCTGACGGCAGAGGCGCTGGTGACCGGCCCGCTAGCGTGAGCACGTGACCACGCCGAAGAGCGACCGGACGGCCGCGACCCCTGGCCGGCAGCCGGCGCCGCAGGCCCAGCGGTACTCGCTGCGCCCGGCCCTGCCGCGCGACGTGCGCGAGATCCGCGACCTGGTGGCGCCCTACGCCGACACCCGGATCCTGCTGGCCAAGGAGCTCGTCGGCTACTACGAGTCGATCCAGGAGTTCGTCGTCGCGGTGGACGCCTGCGGCGCCCTCGTCGGCTGCGGCGCGCTGCACGTGATGTGGTCGGACCTCGCCGAGGTCCGGACGCTCGCCGTCCACCCGGCATGGCGCGGTCGAGGTGTCGGCGGCCGGCTCCTCGACGAGCTGCTGGAGCGGGCGCTCGCGATGCGCCTGCGGCGAGTGTTCTGCCTGACCTTCGAGGTCGACTTCTTCCAGCGGCACGGATTCCGCCCGATCGCCGGCACGCCCGTCACGCAGGAGGTCTACGCCGAGCTCCTGCGCTCGCACGACGACGGTGTCGCGGAGTTCCTCGACCTGGCCAGGGTCAAGCCCAACACCCTGGGCAACACGCGGATGCTCGTCGACCTGCGCGACGCGCCGGAGCGCTGAGGCCCCTCAGGCCCGACGGCCCGGTGGCCCGGTGGCCCGACGGCCCGACGGCCCGGTGGCGGGCGCTAGTCCTCGAGGAGGATCTCGGGGAACCGGCCGGCGAAGTCGAGCACGCCGAGGTTCTCCATGACGACGGCGGTCATCTCCGTCGTCGCCCAGGTCTGGTGCTCCTCACCGGGCTCCCAGAGCACGAAGGTGCCGGCCTCGAGGTCGTGCGTGGCGCCGTCAGCAGCCTGGACCCGCCCGCACCCGGAGACGACGGCGAAGATCTGACGTCGCGGCGGGGCGTGCCGGCCGAGGGTCCCGCCGGCGGCCACATGCGTGACGTTCACGTTCGAGGCCCCGAGTGCGCCGGGCAGCAGGTCGAGCGTCACTCCGGCGCTGCCGGCCTGCTGGTCGGGCTTGCTCGGGATCGTGAACACGCGCATCCGGGCAGCATCCTGCTCCTGACCTGCGATGTCGAGCGCGAGGACGCCTCCGGCGGCCCCGACTGACCCGTTCGTGGGAGGTGAGCAGGGTGTGAGGTCGCCGCGCGCCGATGTCACGGGACCTCAGTCCTGGACCGCCTTCGCGATGGTGACCGCACGGGTGATCCACTCCCGATCGTCGGGGGTCAGGCTCCGACCGGCCCGGGCTGCGGCCTCGATGGCCCACAGCGCGTTCACCGCCTCGCGGACGACGACCCAGTCGCGGGCCCGGTCGGGGTCCAGCCCGAGCACCTCGACGAGGGCGCCGAGACGGCGGCGCACCGCCCAGCGCACATCGCTCGAAGCCGTCACCTCGTCCCACCTGGTCCACAGCAGCGGGGCCGGTTCGACGTGCGGGTCACCGGAGAGCGGCTTCGGGTCGATCACGAGCCACGGCTCGCGCACGGACGCCAGGACGTTCCCGTAGTGCGCGTCCGTGTGGACGAGGGTGCCGTCCGTCGCGTCGTCACCGGCGAGGTCGCGGCAGAGCGAGGCGGCCTGCTCGACGAGGCGGCGCGGTAGCGGGGCCGACCTGGGCAGCGCGCCGAGGCGGCGGCCCCAGTCTGCCGCTGCGGCCGACAGGAGGGCGAGCTGCGGCGGGGCCGGTCGGTGCAGCCTCGCGAGCAGCCCTGCCACGACCGTGCAGGCCTCGACGTCGTCGATCGAGCCGAGGTCGGCCGGACCCGCGCGCTCCAGGAGCAGCGCCCACCTGCGGGGGTCGGCGCGCAGCAGCAGGACGGAGCCCTGCCCGTGCCAGTGCTGAAGCGCCAGGTGCTCGTTCCGCGCCTCGTCGTGCGGCCAGGCGAGCTTGAGCGCCGCGGGGACCCCGTCAGCCGTCAGGACCGGAAGGACGAGGGAGCACTGGCCGTGCGCCGGCTGCCCGTCGACGGTGAGGTCCCACTCGGAGACGATCCCCTCGGCGAAGGCGGGGAGCGTGGCGAGCCACCGCGTCCAGCTCGGGTCGCGGTCGGCGATCATGCCGAGCCCGTCGGGGATCCTCATCTCGGGGTCGGCCGGTCGGGGAGGCGGAAGCCGGATGGTGATCCGCACGAGGCCGTGGCCTCCGGTGACCCGAGCGGGACGACCGGCGCCACCAGACCGTCGGCGAGGAGACCGGCCAGCACCCGGCCGCGTTGGCCGGCGTCGGGCCAGGCCGCAGCGATGGCCTCGATCGGCACCCCGCCGGGGGCGTCCCGCAGCAGTCCCATCACCGTGCCCCGCGCCTGCCGGT
>JBBRGX010000154.1:0-5688 GCA_038223605.1 Actinomycetales bacterium
CTCATCCTGTGGTTCGGCATCGGTGAGACGGCCAAGATCATCGTCATCGTCCTCACGGCCTTCTTCCCGATGTACATGAGCATCAAGAAGGGCTTGCAGGCATGCAGCCCGCAGCTGCTGGAGGTCGGGACGTCGCTGCACTTCTCCGCGACCAAGCAGTTCGTCATGATCCGGCTGCCGCATGCCGTCCCGGACATCCTGGTGGGGATGCGCATCAGCCTCGGGTTCGCCTGGCGAGCGCTCGTCGGCGCCGAGATGATCGCCGCGGCATCGGGCCTCGGCTACCTCATCCTCGACGCCCAGCGCATGTCGCGGTCCGACAAGGTGATCGTCGGCATCGTCACGATCGGGCTCGTCGGCATCCTCTGTGACCGGCTCTTCTCCGGTGCCGTCCGCCGCACGATGCGCTGGGGGATCGATGACAGCTGGAGCTGAGATCACCGGGCTCGTCAAGAGCTTCACCATGGCCGACCGGGTGGTCCACGTCCTCGACGGCCTGGACTTCACCCAGCGCGACGGGATCACCGTCGTCCTCGGCGCGAGCGGCTGTGGCAAGACGACACTGCTGCGCCTGATCGCGGGGATGGATGCGCCGGACTCGGGCACCATCCGCATCAGGGGCACGGGGAGCATCGGGATGGTGTTCCAGGAGCCCCGCCTCATGCCGTGGCTGACGACGGTGCAGAACGTCCGGTTCGGGCTAGGCCGCGGAGCCTGCGACACCCAGCGGCTGCTCGAGCTGACCGGGCTGACGGGATTCGAGAAGGCGCTCCCGCACCAGCTCTCCGGCGGGATGCAGCACCGCGTCGCCCTCGCCCGCGCCCTGGCCAACCGTCCGGCGCTCGTGCTCATGGACGAGCCGTTCGCTGCCCTCGACCAGTTGACGCGCGAGCGGATGCAGGACCAGCTCCTGGCGCTGCAGCGTGCGGAGGGCATGAACGTCCTCTTCGTCACCCACAGCATCGAGGAGGCGCTGTACCTGGGCGACCGGATCGTCGTCCTCACCCACGGCCGCATCGAGGCGGACCACGACGTGGCCCACGTGTCCGGTCACCGCAGCCGGGCACCCGACCTCGACCTCACCCGACTCATCCGCTCCACGATCCAAGGGGAAGTTCCATGCTGAAGAAGTCACTCGCGTTCGCCACGGCTGCGGCCCTGAGCCTCGCGGCGCTGGCGGGCTGCACCGCCTCGGCCGCCTCCCAGGCACCGGCGGCGTCGACGGTCGACAAGGTGGCGGTGACCTACGTCACCTCGCCACTGAACGTCCCGTCGATCACCGAGCGCGAGACCGGGGCCTTCGCCGCGGCGTTCGGCGACAAGGTCGCCGTCACCTATGCCGAGCTCACCACGGGCCCGGAGCAGACCGCTGCCCTCGCCTCCGGTGACGTCCAGTTCCTGTTCGCCGTCGGCGCGACCTCCGTGATCCTGTCGGCCGCCAACGGCGCCGACATCGCGATCGTGGACATGTACAGCCGCTCGCCCGAGGCATTCATGCTGGTCAGCGGTGCAGACGGGCCGAAGAGCCCCGCCGAGCTCGTCGGCAAGACCGTCGCCGGACCGAAGGGCACGATCCTGCACGAGCTGCTGCTGGCCTACCTCGCCAGCGGCGGGTTCACCGCCGCCGACGTCAACTTCGTCGACATGACCATCCCGGACGCCCAGGCCGCGCTGGCCGGCGGCAGCGTCGACGTCGCCCTCCTGGCGGGCCCGGCGGCCGCCACGATGCTCTCCGACGGCTACCGGAAGGTCACGGACGGCAAGGGACTGGTCGGCGCGACCATCGTCGTCGCCACCACCCGTACGTTCGCCGAGGCGAACCCCACGATCGTCAAGGACTTCCGCACGGCCCACCGGGCGGTCCTGGACTACATGACCGCCCACCCCGACGAGGTCGTCACGATGACCGCTGCGAAGACGGAGCTGCCCGAGGCAACGGTCCGCGACCTGATGGCCAAGTACGACTTCACCGCCGACGTCACGGACGCCGACCTCACCGCGATGTCCGCGACCGTCGACTTCATGGTGAAGAACGGCATGATCGAGAAGGCCCTCGACGTGACGAGCCTCATCCTGCCCACCGAGTAGAACCTGCCCACCGAGCAGCCAGCGCTCCCCCGTGGCCGGTGCCCTGCAGCACCGCGGTACCGGCCACGGGTCGAAGGCGGACGGCCATGGTGCGACCGTCCGACACCGCACGACCCGGGCTCACCGCGCCGCGGACGCCACCGCCGTCTCGCTCTCGACGACGGCCCCCTCGTCGTCCGCCCCGATCGCCGCCATGGCGGCCTCCCGTGCCTCGAGCGTCCGGACGAGCTTGTCCCCCTCGACATCGAGGTTCGGCAGCAGGCGGTCCAGCCAGCCCGGGAGCCACCAGGCCCGCTCCCCTGCCCACGCCATCACCGCGGGGATCAGGGTCATCCGCACGAGGAAGGCGTCGACCAGGATGCCGACGGCGAGAGCGAGGCCGATCTGCCGGATCATCGCCTCGTCACCGAAGATGAAGCCGGAGAACACCGAGACCATGATCAGACCCGCGGCGACGACCACCGGGGCCGCGCTGTGGAAGCCGTGCACGACACCACGCACCCCCGGGTACCCGTGGACGTGCGACTCGCGCATCGAGGACACCAGGAACATCTGGTAGTCCATCGCCAGCCCGTAGAGGATCCCGGTGACGATGATCGGCAGGAAGCTGAGCACGGGGCCCGGGGTGTCCACCCCGAACAGGCTCGCGAACCAGCCCCACTGGAACACGGCCGTGACCACGCCGAGCGCCGCAGCGATCGTGAGCACGAAGCCGAGGGTCGCGGTGATCGGGACGAAGACCGACCGGAACACCAGCGCGAGGATGACCAACGAGATCACCACGATGATCGCCAGGTACGGGAGCAGCGCGTCGCTGAGCACCTTCGCCATGTCGATGTTGATCGCCGTCACCCCGGTGACCCCGAGCGTCGCACCGGCGCGCTGCCCGACGGCCGGGTCGCGCAGGGTCTCGACGAGGGCGCGCGTGTCGGCGGCGTTCGGGCCGGCATCGGGCAGCACCGTGAGCGTGACCGTCCTGCCGTCGGCCGAGAAGCCACCGGGGATCACGGCGGCGACATGGTCGATCCCGGCGATCGAGTCACGGACCTCGGTCAGCGAGGCCGGCGTGACGGCCGCCGGCAGGTGGGCAACGACGAGCAGCGGCCCGTTGAAGCCCGGGCCGAAGCCCTCGCTGATCGCGTCGTAGCTCTGCCGCGCAGGGGTGTCGAGGTTCGCCGTTCCGTCGGACGGCAGGTTGAGCTGCATCCCGGTGAACGGGATCGCCACGACGCCGAGCAGCAGCACCACGGCGACGCTCGCGAGCGTCCGGTGCCGGGCGACGGTCTCGGCCCACCTGGTCGACGGGCCGTGCGAGTCGGCCTCGCCGCGCGACTGCACCTGCCGCTCGTGCGCCGCACGCTGCTTCGCGGTCACGACGCGCTCGCCGACGAGGCCGAGCAGGGCCGGCAGCAGGGTGAGGGCGACGCTGACCGCGATCGCGACGGTCCCCGCGGCGATGAGCGCCATCGTGGTGAGGAACGGGATGCCGACGATCGAGAGGCCCGACAGCGAGACGAGCACGGTCAGGCCGGCGAAGAAGACCGCCGAGCCGGCGGTCCCGACCGCACGGCCGGTGGCCTCCCGCGCGCTCAGCCCCTTGTCGAGCACCAGGCGCCGGGCCCGGTTGACGATGAAGAGCGCGTAGTCGATGCCCACGGCCAGGCCGATCATCAGCGCGAGCACGGGGGTGACCGAGGTCATCGCGATGACGGAGCTGAGCGCGTACGCCGCTCCGACGCCCACGCCGACGCCGACGAGTGCGGTGAGGAGCGGGAGCCCCGCCACGACGAGCGAGCCGAGCGTCAGCACCAGCACCACCGCCGCGATGACCAGCCCGACGGCCTCGTTCGGGCCGAACGGCGCCGGCATCTTCTGCGTGAGGTCCGAGCCGGGCAGCACCGTCAGCCCGGCGCTCCCGGCGGTCTGCGCGGCCTGGACGATGCCGTCGGCGGCGCCGGCGGGGAGGTTGGCCACCCGATCCGTGAGCTGGACGGTCAGCAGCGCGACGGAGCCGTCGCTCGCCATGGTCACCCCGGCGACCGGCGCCTGGCCGGCCATCAGGGGTCCCATCGCCAGGGTGCCGGCAGGGGCCATCGCCGCCAGCATCTCGGGGGCCGGCTGGGCACCGCCGGCGGCGGCGGCTGGCGGGACGGCGGACGACCTGCCGATCTCGGCGATCGCGCTCTGGATCGCTGCGACCCGCGCCGGGGTGTCGACCCGCTGACCGGGAGGCGCGACGAAGACGATCCTGCTGCTCACGCCGGTGGCGGCCGGCAGCTCCCGAGCGAGGTCGTCGAGCACCTGCTGGGAGGGGGTGCCGTCGATCCGGAACTCGGTCGAGGTCTGCGGCGGGTTGGCGAGGAGCGCGCCGACGACGGCGGCGAGCACCAGGGCCCAGAGCGCGAGAACACGCCACGGAGAGCGGTGAGCGGTGATGCCGAGCCGGTAGAGCAGGGTGGACACGAAGGACTCCAGACGTGGACGGACGGATGAGGCGGGCGGCGCGGCGGTCCGCGAGGGGTCAGGAGGTCGTGCGGCCTGCGGCGGTCACGAGCGGCGGAAGCAGGGCGAGGAGCTGGTCGACGAGCCCGGTGAGGGACACGACCGGAGCCCGATCGGTACCGTCCCCGGGGCCGTCGATCTCCACCAGGAGCAGCCGACGTGCGTACACGGCGCCCACCGTCGTCACGACGGCGCCCGGGAAGGCGTAGCTGTAGACGGGGGCGGTGTCCGCGAGGAACACCGAGGCGAGCTGGGCGAAGCGTTCGATCGCCTCCGCCTGGACGGCCTGGAGCGCGGGGACCAACGCCGGGTGGGGCACGGTCAGGTCCACCAGGGCGCGCAGAGTCGCGACCGTCTCCGGCTCCAGCAGGGCCCGGATCGCCCGATCGACGACCTGCGTCCCGTCGCCGAGGTCGGCGTCCGCCGCGACCAGCGCGAGGACCCGGCCGATCTGGCGCCGCGCGACCTCGACGACGGCATCCTCCTTCGACAGGAAGTGGTTGAAGAAGGTACGGCGAGAGGTCCCGGCCGACCGTGCGAGGTCGTCGATCGTGAACCCGTCGAACCCACGCTCTCTGGCGAGGCGAAGGGCGGCGTCGGCAAGGGCCAGATGGCTGGCGGCCTTGCGCTCGGCGCGCAGCTCCGCGAGGGGACAGGTCATCCCATGATGATGCGTGCTGATTGCACTTCGTGCAACCACACAGGCCAGCGCTCCCCCGTTCAGCCCCTCGAGCGGTCCTCGGAGATCTCGTAGCTGAAGACGGGGGGCTGCGTGGGGAGCCAGCGGCACTCGGGATGCGTCGCGGTCAGCGAGAGCCCGAGCCGGCGGGTGACGTCGCTGTCGTTGCGGACCTGGAGGTCGAGCACCGGCCAGGCCCAGGTCGCGCCGCTGCCGACGGGCTGCGGCCGGCCCCGCGCCCGTGCGCCTCCCGCAGACGCGACGAGGGCCCGCCGGCGGCTGCCGACGGGCCCTCGTGCGTCCGGAGGACGGGCTTCAGGTGGTTCCGCTCAGTCCTGCGCGACACGGGGGGTCGGCACGCCGAGCAGGCCGCGGACCTCCGCCTCGTTGTAGCGACGGTGGCCACCGAGGGTCCGGAT
>JBBRGX010000155.1:0-5583 GCA_038223605.1 Actinomycetales bacterium
CGAGGCCGTAGCTCCATGAACCGCTGACGTTCGGCCGACTGCGGGCCCCGACCCGGCCTCTCCTTGGCACGACGAGTGGAGGACCGCCCAACCTTCGGCGGTCCCTCCTCGCGTCGCGCTTCGGCATGACGCACGTCTGCGCGCCGCGATCGAGCCCGCGGCGTCGACCCTCGGCGCCCGTGTCGGCGCATCCGCCCGGTCGCCGAGGTGGCCTGTCGACCCACGGCCGTGAGCGCCCAGCAGGCTGCACGGACCCGGCATGATCCACGTGAGGTGCGCGTCCGGCGGACGCGAGACGCCGACCTGGGCAAGAACCCCGGCGTCGAGCTCAGCTCAGACACGCACCGCTCCACCCCGGCGAGGCGACCTGATCTCGACGTCCACGGTCAACAGCCCGCAGACCTGCACACACCGTGCGCCTCGGCAGACTCGACCGCCGACCCCCGCCCGAGGAGCAGGGCGTACCCCCGCACGGCCCGTGCGTGACCTGCGGCGATGCTCGCCGTCGGTGCCATGGGTGCGAGGGTTCCGGGCACTGCACGGGCCCGACGCGGACCCGGACAGCGCCGGGCGGTCCCGTCGGTCGGCGCTGCGGCGAGGGGTCCTCAGAGGCAGGCGCGCGGGACACGCCGCGGCGCGATCCGTCTCGCTGCGGCACACTGTCGATTGTGTCCACCACCGGAGGCCGGCCGGCCAGACTGCCTGACGTCGAGGACCGTGTCCCGATCGATGCGCTCCTCGCGCTGGTCGCGGGCGGCGACGACGACGCCTTCGCGCACCTCTACGACGCCCTCTCGTGGGGCGTCTTCGGGACCTGCCTCACCGTGCTGCGCGACCGGGACCATGCCGCCGAGGTGATGCAGGAGGTCATGGTCGAGGTCTGGCGCACGGCCGCACGGTTCGACCCGGAACGAGGGTCCGCGCTTGCCTGGGTCGTGACCCTGGCGCACCGGCGGGCGATCGACCGCGTCCGGTCGGTGCAGGCCCAACGGGTCCGGGATCAGCGTGTGCTCGACGAGCAGGGCGACCGTCCGTTCGACGTCGTCGCCGAAGAGGTCGAGGAGAGCATGGACCGTGCCCGCGTGCGGCACTGCCTCGTCGGTCTGACCGATACCCAGCGCAAGGCCGTCATGCTCGCGTACTACGGCGGGCGCACCTACCGCGAGGTGGCCGAGGAGCTCGGCGCTCCCCTGGCGACCATCAAGAGTCGTATCCGCGACGGCCTGATCCGGCTGCGCGACTGCCTGGGGGTGGCGGCGTGAGCACCGACGAGCGCGCGAACGACGACGCCGGACTTGACGACTCCCGCGACGACGCCGCTGGACCCGTCGACGTGCGCGACCTGCTCGGCGCGTACGCGCTCGACGCTGTCGACGACGTCGAGCGCCGCTCCGTCGAGCGGCTCGCGGCCGCCGACCCGGAGTTCGCCCGCGAGCTCGCCGGATTCACCGCGACCGCGGCGATGCTCGGCGGAGCCGTCGGTGCGCCACCGCCCGCCGAGGTGCGCGGGGCCGTGCTCGCGCAGATCACCCGGACGCCGCAGCTCGGACCCCACGGGTCGGCACCCGTTCACGCCGCACCCCCGCCTGCTCCGGCCGGCGGTGCCACTCGTCACTCCGGGGCGTCGCCTCGCACGGTCTGGATCGCCGTCGCAGCCACGGCCCTCGGCGCCGCGGTCATCCCGAGCGCCGTCGCCTGGCAGCAGGCGCAGGCAGCGCACCGGTTCGAGCAGCAGGCGCAGGTCCTCACGGACGTCCTGGCGGACTCGGAGTCACGGGTCGTGCACGCGAACATTGCCGGGGGCGGTGTCGCGGTCGGCGTCCTCGCGAGCGAACGGGCACTCTTCACGGCCAGCGGCCTGGCGGGCCCGGGAACGGGCAAGGTGTACCAGCTCTGGGTGTTCCGTGACGGACGGCCGCTGCCCGACACCGTCCTCGCCGACGAGGAAGGCCGAGTTCGCGCCGTCACGGACCACTTCGCCGCCGGGGACTCCCTCGCGGTGACCATCGAGCCGGCGGGCGGCTCGTTGCAGCCGACCACCAAGCCGATCGTGGTCCTGACCGCAGGCTGACCCGCGTGTCAGCCTGCCGCGCCGGTGCGCGGCCCGGACGCCATCGCCTCGGTTCCCCGGCGCGCTGAGCACCTGCACCCCACCGGTCGAGGTCGGCTCGCGTCGTGTCGTGTCCAGAGTGCGGGAGAGTCCGCTCAGGAGGTCTCCTCGAGATCTGGACCCATCCGGTCGATCGCTCGCTCCGAACTACCCGTGTCAGCAGGATCCCGACACGAGGCGGCACGCGGTGCTCGCCGGTACTGGAGTTCTCATGCGTATGAGTCACAAGCTTGCCACCGCGGCGTTCGGCGCCGCGTTCCTTCTCCCGATGGGCGCCTCCTCGGCGTTCGCAGCCGACGGCGACGTCAACGCGAACCTCGCCCCGGTCGCGCTGAACGGCGTTGCGGGGTCGGGAACGGCCATGGTCAAGGTTCAGGGGACCACGATCACGGTCACGATGGCCGCCAGCGGGCTGCTTGCCGATTCTCCCCACGCCGCTCACATCCACTTCGGTGCCGACGCGCGCAACGAGTGCCCGGTGCCGGCGGACGACGTCAGCGCGGACGGGACGCTGAACACCACCGAGGGCGGACCGGCCTACGGTCCGATCATCGTGTCGCTCACCAAGACGGGCGACACGAGCCCGACCAGCGCCCTGGCGGTCGACCGGTTCGACACCGCCCCCGGCGGGAGGCTCTCCTACGAGCGCGGTTCGATCACGGTCACCGCCGAGGAGGCCAAGGCGATCGCGGACGGCAAGTCCGTCGTCGTCATCCACGGCGTCGACCACAACAAGAACGGCAAGTACGACGGCGACGTGAAGTCCGAGCTGGACCCGGCCCTGCCGACCGAAGCCACCGACCCGGCGCTGTGCGGGGTCCTGACCGCGGCGCCGGCAGGTTCGATGGCGACCGGCGCGGGCGGGGCAGCGTCGACGGGAACCAGCTCCGGGATCCTGATCGCCGGAGCCGGGCTGCTCCTGGCCGCTGGGGGCACGGGTGCGTTCGCCGCCCGTCGCGCCCGCGTCAAGGCGTAGTGCGCAGCAACCCGCAGCACCTCGGCCGCCGCGGCATCCTCGCCGTGGCGGCCGCGGTGCTGGCCATGGGTGGCGCTCTCACCGTGGCTGCCGGGCTCGCCGGCCACGACGGCCCGCCGCAGCCCGACCCGGACCGGATGGCTCAGACCCGCGCCGACCCCGCTCCGGACCTCATCACAGCACCGGCGGCACCGGTTCCCCCGGTCGCTGAGGTGACCGATCTGGGGCCATGGCTGGCGGCGTCCGCTCCGGTCGCGATCGACATCGCCAGCATCGACGTGCACAGCACCGGGCTCGTGCCCTTGAGTGTCGGGGCCGATGGCGTCCTGGCGGCACCCACCGACTTCGGGGCCCCCGGGTGGTACACCGGCGGGCCGACCCCCGGACAGCTCGGACCGGCCGTCATCGCCGGTCACGTGGATGGGCCGCGCGGACCGGCGATCTTCTACCGGCTCGGCGAGCTCGTCGCGGGGGCCGAGGTCACGGTCACCCGCGAAGACGGCTCGGTGGCGAGATTCACCATCGACTCGGTGGCGAGGTACGCGAAGGCTGAGTTCCCGACCTCCCTGGTCTACGGCAACACGAGCAACCGCGCCGAGATCCGGCTCATCACCTGTGGCGGCGCCTTCGACCGGGCCACCGGCCACTACGTCGACAACATCATCGCCTTCGGTCACCTCACCGCCTGACCAGGCGACGACGCGAACCCTCCCGAGAACCCCACCCCGATCCCCGAGCCCTTCAGGAGCCAGCGATGTCCGCAGCACGAGCACGATCCCGCACCTTCAGGACTCGCGGCGTGGGACTCCTGGCGGTGACCGTCATGGCGCTCACAGCGGCCTGCACGACGCCGATGGCCGACAGCGCAGTGTCGACCGCTCCAGCGTCAGCCGCCTCGCCCACCACAGCGTCGCCCGCTCCCACGACCGCCCCGCCATCGGCCGACGCTCAAGCAGCCATCACGATCAGCGGCTTCGCGTTCGAGGTCCCGCAGGCTGTTCGAGCCGGTGCGACGGTGACGGTCGTCAATCGGGACTCGGCATCCCACACCGTGACCTCGAGTGACCCCGGCGCCTTCGACGTGACCGTCGCTGCAGGCGAGACCATCACGTTCGTCGCGCCGGCCGAGGCAGGGTCCTACACCTTCGTCTGCTCGTTTCACGGGAACATGACGGGCGCCCTCGTCGTCTCGTGACGGCGTGAGCTCAGCTCCGCGCTCGGCCGACTCGCCGGAGAGAGAGGGGCTGCCCCGTTCCTGCGCCCGAGTCGCCGAAACAGCCCACGACCTGCACAAACACTCTGTGCGCCTGGGCAGATTCGAACTGCCGACAGCCGCTTTAGGAGACTGTTCACTCCCCTCGTGGAACGCGCTGATCTGCGGCAATGCCCGCGAGGGAAGCCCCTGATGCGAGGGCTACGGGTTCTGCGTTGGCCATCCGTTGGCCACGCGCGCTGCCCCGGCCAGCCGCTACTCGACGTCCGTCAGGCGGGTCCGCACGGCGTCGGCAAGAGCTGTCAGATCATGGTCGATGACGTCGGCGATCACGGCAGGGTCGACCCGGAAGTACTCGTGGACCACCACGTTGCGCAGCCCGGCGATCGAGGCCCACGGCACGTCCACCGCACGGGCCTTGACCTCCTCGGGCAGGGCCCGCACCGCTTCTCCGATCACCGCGAGGTTGCGCAGCACCGCGTCGTAGGCCATCGCAGCCACCGCCGGATCCAGGTCGTCCAGGCGTGGGCGGTACATCAGGGTCCGGTCGATCGCCGCCAGCACATCGGCCAACCGCTCCGCCGAGGAGCGACTCACAGTGGCACCGCGTCCGCATGCGCGCTGACCGCGACCGGGTCGCGGAGCAGCGCGTCACTGACCACGTCCACCTTCACCCCGAGCAGCCCACTGAGCTCCTCACCGATGCCCGCCACCCGCAGCAGAACGTTGCCCCCCGTCGGATCCAGGTCGACCAACAGGTCGACGTCACTGCCCTCGACCGCATCCCCACGCGCGACCGACCCGAACAGTCGCGGGTTCGACGCCCCGTACCGGGCCAGGACACCCTCCACGCGCGCACGATCCCGCTCGATCACCTGACGCAGGGACCGGCTCGCAACCGTGGGCACCGCCATACGCCCAGGGTAGCCAGCCGGCGTCACCACGGGGGCAGACCTACCCCAGAGATGCTCGGTCATGGCCGATGAGCGGTCTGATCCCGACGATTGGCGCGCACCGCACAAGCGTTCGGGCGGGAGTCTCAGGACCGGCGGGTCTGGAAACTCGCGTCGATGCAAACAGGAGGCAGATCGGCGCGCGGGCGGGCGCTGGAGACAGCAGTGGCAGGGAGCGCTGCTCCCTGCCACTGCCAATCTATCGCGGGCCCTGGGGCTTGCGGCAAGACCCCCGTCCTGGTTCACACTGCCCGACGAAACGCGAACTGGTCAGGAGATCGAGGGAGTCGTGATGGTCAACCGGTCCGAGGTGAAGCCGTTCGAAGTTCAT
>JBBRGX010000156.1:0-5518 GCA_038223605.1 Actinomycetales bacterium
TCGTCGCCCCGGGTTTCCACCCCCCCACCCCCCCGCCCGGCCGGGCGGGGCCCACGTCGTGCGCTCGCGGGCCGCGGGCGCGGCCGCGGCCCCGGCCCCCGCGGCGCGCCCACAGTCGAAGGTCGGCGCGTTCGGCTGGTCGCCGAGCGGTCGGGTGGACGATGGGCCGGTGCAGTCGCCGGCGCAGCCGCAGGAGAGAAGGACGAGGATGTCCCCACACGTGCCAGACGCCCCGGTCGTCGAGATGTCCGGGATCACGATCACCTTCCCTGGCGTCAAGGCCTTGGACGACGTGCCCTTCCGGCTGTTCGCCGGCGAGGTCCACGCCCTGATGGGCGAGAACGGTGCGGGCAAGTCCACCCTGATCAAGGCGCTCACCGGCGTCTACGCGATCGACAGCGGGCGGATCCTCGTCGAGGGAACGGAGCACCGCTTCGGCGACCCGAGCCAGGCGCAGGCTGCCGGGATCAGCACCGTCTACCAAGAGGTCAACCTCTGCGCGAACCTGACGGTCGGCGAGAACGTCATGCTCGGTCATGAGCTCAGGCGCGGGCCGGCGATCAGCTGGCGGGCGACGCACAGCAAGGCCGCGGAGTTCCTGCGCCGGCTGAACCTCGACCTCGATCCGCGGTCCTCCCTCGCCTCGCACACGATCGCCGTCCAGCAGCTGTGCGCCATCGCGCGGGCGCTGGTGATCGAGGCGAAGGTGCTGATCCTCGACGAGCCGACCTCGAGCCTGGACAACGCCGAGGTCGCCGAGCTGTTCCGGGTCGTCCGGCAGGTCAAGGAGTCGGGCGTCGCCGTCCTGTTCGTCTCGCACTTCCTGGAGCAGGTCTACGAGATCTCCGACCGCGTCACGGTGCTGCGCAACGGCCGGTTCGCCGGCGAGTTCCGGACCGACGTGCTCCCTCGTCGTGAGCTCATCTCGCACATGATCGGCAAGTCCGGCAAGGACCTCGACGTGATCGAGGCGAAGGCCAGGTCCACCATCACGATCCACTCCGACAAGGAGGACCCCTTCCTCACGGTCCTCGGTCTCGGCAAGGACGGGAGCGTCAGCCCCTTCGACCTGAACCTCTACCCCGGTGAGATCTTCGGGGTCGCCGGTCTCCTCGGCTCGGGCCGGACCGAGATGGCCCGCCTGATCGCCGGCGCCGACCGCCCCGACCGCGGCGCGATGCGGGTCAACGGTGCTCTGACCAGGCTGCTGTCCCCGTTGGCAGCCCTCGGCCTCGGCATCGCCTACTCGACGGAGGACCGCAAGAAGGAGGGCATCGTCGCGGACCTGTCCGTGCGGGAGAACATCGCCCTCGCGCTGCAGGCCCGACGCGGGACCTGGCGCCGGATCCCGCGCAAGCAGCTCGACGACGTCGTCGCCCGCTACATCACGGCGCTCAACATCAACCCGCCGAACCCGAACGCGCTGATCCGCAACCTGTCCGGCGGCAACCAGCAGAAGGTCCTGCTGGCCCGGTGGCTCGCGACGGCCCCGCGACTGCTCATCCTCGACGAGCCGACCCGCGGGATCGACGTCGGAGCGAAGGCCGAGATCCAGAAGCTCGTCACCGAGCTGGCTCAGGACGGGATGTCCGTCGTGTTCATCTCCTCCGAGCTCGAGGAGGTGCTGCGGCTGAGCCAGCGCATCGCGATCATGCGGGACCGCCACCTGATCGACGAGATCATCAACGACGCCGACGTCTCGGCTGCGACCATCCTCGAGCACATCGCCGCCGGCGGAGGCCACTCATGAACCAGACCGCGCCCGCCTCCTCCCGCTCGGCCGTCATCCTGCGGGAGGTCACCCGGCACGGGACCTTCTGGCCAGTGGTCGCTCTCGTCCTGCTCGTGCTGGCCTGCGGGGTCCGGAGCCCCGGCTTCCTCGACGTCACGGTCCAGGACGGTCACCTCTTCGGCCAGATCATCGACCTGCTGCGCAACAGCGCCACGCCGCTGCTCCTGGCCCTGGGCATGTGCCTGGTCATCGCGACCGGGGGATCGACCTCTCGGTCGGCGCGGTCATGGCCATCGCCCTCGCCGTCTCGCTGACCTACCTCGCCGGGTCGTCCACGCCCTCGGCTGCAGGCACCGTGCTGCTCGCGGTGGTCCTCGGCCTGGCCGTCGGCTTCGCCGTCGGCGCGTTCAACGGGCTGCTCATCACCGGGCTCGGGATCCAGCCCTTCATCGCGACGATGATCCTCATGGTCGCGGGGCGCGGTATCGCGATGCTCGTGACGAAGGGGCAGATCACCACGGTGACGAGCCCACCCTTCAAGCAGATCGGCTCGGGCTTCCTGCTCGGCATCCCGATGCCCGTGATCATCGCGGTGGTCGTGTTCGCGCTCGTCGCCCTTCTCGTGCGGCGGACGGCGCTGGGCATGTTCCTGGAGTCGATCGGCATCAACCGCGAGGCGAGCCGACTGGCCGGCGTGCGGTCCCGGCAGACCACCTGGGTCGTCTACGTGATCGCCGGCACCCTCGCCGCGCTCGCCGGCATGGTCTACGGAGCGCCGACGATGGCCGCCGACGCGAACAACATCGGCCTGATGAAGGAGCTCGACGCGATCATGGTCGTCGTCCTGGGGGGCACCCGCCTCGACGGCGGCCGCTTCTACCTCGGCGGGCTGCTCGCCGGTGCGATGCTCCTCAGCACCTTGGAGCGAGCGGTGATCATCTTCCAGCTCCCCTCGCAGACCACCCCGCTCTTCAAGGCGATCGTCCTCATCGCGGTCTGCCTCGCCGCCTCTCCCCAGCTGCGGCGGATGCTCCGCCGTCGCCCGGCCGGCGTGCCGGCTCCGGTGGAGGTGGCGGCATGAGCACGGACCAGATCACGCGCTCTGCCGGGTCGGGTGCCCCGCGGATGGCGCCGCTGGGGCGGGTGCGTCATGCGCTGTCCCGGTTCGACCGGCGGTTCCTGCCCGTCGTGGGGACCCTGCTGACTCTGGTGATCATGCTCGGGGTCGGCCAGGGCCGGTACTCCAACGACCGCGTCGACTTCGTCAGCATGAAGCTCATCTCGAACCTGCTGGTCGACAACTCCTACCTGCTGGTCCTGGCGATCGGGATGACGTTCGTCATCATCACCGGTGGTATCGACCTCTCCGTCGGTGCGGTGGTGGCTCTGGTGGGTCTCGTGATCGCCAGGCTCCTGCCGCTCGGCATCCCGTTGCCGCTCGTGCTGCTCGTGGCCGTGCTGGTCGGCACCGCCTGCGGCGCCCTGATCGGTGTGCTCGTCCAGCGATTCGAGATCCAGCCGTTCATCGCGTCCCTCGCGGTGATGTTCCTCGCCAGAGGGCTCGCGAACGTGGTCAGCGTGAACTCCCTCGCCATCGACGACCCCGGGTTCTCGAGCATCGCCTCGTGGAGCCTGAAGTTCGGCGAAGGGCTGACGCTCTGGCGGATCAACGCGAGCATGGTCATCGCGCTCGCAGTGCTCGCGTTCGCCTTCTTCCTCCTGCACTACACCCGCTTCGGCCGCACCGTCTACGGGCTCGGCGCTGGTGACGGCGGGGCAGCGGTCAAGCTCATGGGCCTGCGTGGCGATCGCGCCAGGGTGTGGGTCTACGTCATCAGCGGGACCTGTGCAGGGATCGCCGGCGTGCTCTTCGCCTTCTACACCAAGTCGGGCTTCAACCTCACCGGCATCGGCATGGAGCTCGATGCCATCGCTGCGGCCGTGATCGGCGGCACGCTGCTCTCCGGTGGGGTGGGCTTCGTCCTCGGCACGGGTGCGGGGGTGATGGTCTACGGACTCATCCAGGTGCTCATCGCACGCGAGGGTCTCGACTCGTGGTGGACGAGGGTCTTCATCGGCGCCGTCCTGCTCGCCTTCGTGATCCTTCAGCGGGCGTTGTCGGTCCGTCGCAGGTGACGTGCGCGGGAGGGTGAATGATCGCCGGATGATCACCGACCCGCGTCCCGCAACCGATCGCCCCGCGCAGTGGTGGAAGTCTGCCGTCGTCTACCAGGTCTACCCGCGCTCCTTCGCGGACTCCGACGGTGACGGGATCGGCGACCTGCGCGGGGTGATCGGTCGGCTCGACCACCTCGCGGCGCTCGGCATCGACGTGCTGTGGCTCTCGCCGGTCTACCGCTCCCCGCAGGACGACAACGGCTACGACATCAGCGACTACGAGGACATCGACCCGGTGTTCGGCTCGCTGGCGGACATGGATGAGCTCATCGCCCAGGCCCATGCGCGCGGGATCAGGCTCGTGATGGATCTCGTGGTCAACCACACCTCCGACGAGCACCCGTGGTTCGTCGAGTCGCGCTCCTCGACCGAGAACCCCAAGCGCGACTGGTACTGGTGGCGGCCGGCCAGGGCCGACCACGAGCCGGGTGCGCCGGGAGCGGAGCCCACCAACTGGGGCTCCTTCTTCGGCGGTCCGGTGTGGGAGCTCGACGCGGCGACGGGCGAGTACTACCTGCACCTCTTCTCCCGCAAGCAGCCCGACCTGAACTGGGAGAACCCCGAGGTCCGCCGGGCGGTCCACGCGATGATGCGGCGCTGGGTCGCGCGCGGCGTCGACGGCTTCCGGATGGACGTCATCAACCTCGTGTCCAAGCGGGTCGGCCCGGACGGGACGCTGCCCGACGGCGACGCGCACGGCGGCGACACTCACGGCGGCGCCCTCGCCGACGGCTCGCCGTTCTACATCAACGGTCCGCGCATCCACGAGTTCCTCGCCGAGATGCACCGCGAGGTCATCACCGGCCGCGACCTGATCACGGTGGGGGAGACGCCCGGCGCCTCGCTCGCCGACGCGGTGCTCTACACGGACCCGGCGCGCGGCGAGGTGGACATGGTCTTCACCTTCGAGCACATGAACCTCGACTCGGCGCCCGGCGGCTCGAAGTGGGACCTCGCCCCGCTGCGCCTGACGTACCTCAAGGCGAACCTGTCCGGCTGGCAGGTGGGGTTGGCCGACGTCGGCTGGAACTCGCTGTACTGGGACAACCACGACCAGCCGCGCATCGTCTCGCGCTGGGGCGACGACGGCGAGCACCGGGTCAGCTCGGCGAAGGCGCTCGCCACGGTGCTGCACCTGCTGCGCGGCACGCCGTACGTCTACCAGGGCGAGGAGCTCGGGATGACGAATGCGCACCTCACCTCGCTCGGGCAGTACCAGGACATCGAGTCACTGGCCTGGGCGCGGGGGGCCGCCGCCGGGGGAGTGCCCGAGGCGACGATCCTGCAGGCGCTCGCCGCCAAGTCAAGGGACAACGCCCGGACCCCCGTCCAGTGGGACGCCTCACCCCAGGCGGGGTTCACGACCGGCACTCCGTGGCTCGCCGTCAACCCGAACCACACCGAGATCAACGCCGAGGCGGCGCGCGCGGACCCGGACAGCGTCTTCCACCACTACCGCCGGCTCATCGAGCTCCGGCACACGCTGCCCGTCGTCGTGCACGGGGACTACCGGCTGCTGCTCCCGGACGACGAGCAGGTGTTCGCCTACGCCCGCTCGCTCGACGGGGTGGTGCTGCTGGCGATGGCGAACCTCTCGGGGGCGCCGGC
>JBBRGX010000157.1:0-5384 GCA_038223605.1 Actinomycetales bacterium
GAGGAGGAGGCGGAGCTGCGCACCAACACCGACCTCACCCGCCAGATCCATGTGCTCACCACCGAGCTGCACCGCCGGCTGCTGCTCGAGGGCGAGCCGGCCGCGAAGGCCTGAGGTCCGGGGCGATCAGGCGAGCAGCAGGACCCCGCCGAGCCGAAGGCTTCCTCCAGCACCGCGAGGGCGACGACGCGAGGGCCGGAGTGCTGCCCAGGCACATCGCGCCGTCGGGACCTGCTCAGCCGATCGGCGCCGTGAGGTCGTACACCGTGACTCCGTCGACGGTCCGGGCGGTGAAGCTCTGGCTCACCCAGGTGGAGATCGACGAGGACGAGCCCTCGCCGCCGCCCCTCGGGCCGCCACCACCCATGCCCGACCCGCCGGCGATGTAGTAGTGGATCCGGCCTGCCGCGACGTCGGCCTGGAACTGCGCGAGCGTCGGGGACGGGTCGCCTCCGGTGAAGCCACCGATCGGCATGACGGACCTCTCGGTCGGCAGCTGGTAGCTCGCGGCGTTCTCCGCGCCGGTGGTGGCCGCGACCCAGGTGTAGGCGTCCGCGTCCGTCAGCAGGAGGGTGATCAACGCGTCGCTGCCGGTCCTCGCGCCGGGCCTGGCGAGTGCGCCGGCCGTGCCACCGGTCGCCGGCGACGTGCCACCCCAGGCGGGTGCCGTCTGCCCGCCGGGCAGCACACCCGTCGCACCGGCGGGCCGACCGGCCTTTCCGCCGGGGAACCCGCCCCGCAGGCCCGTCCCGCCCGGGCCGCCCGATGCGCTCCCGCTGACGGCCGGACCGGTCGTCACCGCCCCGCCGGCGTGCGGGGTCAGCACCGTCTGGATGGTCCACGAGGTCGGTCCGGCGAGCGCGGCGACGAGGGCGAGCACCACCCCGGCCCGCAGCACCCTCGCACCGAACCGGCGCCCCAGGAGGAGACCGGCCCCGGCGAGGAGCCCGACGACCAGGACCGCCCAGCGCAGCCACGGGTTCCACTCCGGGGACCGGGCCAGGACGACGAACGCCCAGCCGGTGGTGACCAGCGAGGCCGCAGCGAGCAGCGGCAGCGCCCAGAGCTCGGCCCGCCGTGTCCACAGGAGCCAGCCACCGATGCCGACGAGTGCACCGATCGACGGCGCGAGGGCGACCGTGTAGTACTGGTGGAAGATCCCGCCCATCAGGGAGAACGTCAGCCCGGTGACGACGAGAGTCGCGCCCCACAGCAGGAGGGCTGCGCGCCGCACGTCCGTGCGCGCGCCTCGGCCGATGATCCACAGGCCGGTGAGGCCGAGGATCAGTGCCGCGGGGATGAGCCACGAGAGGTGGCCCCCGAGGTCACCGGAGACCATGCGCAGGATGCCGGCGCTCGAGCCGAACATGCCGCCGCCCCCGCCGCTCGGCGGACCGCCGGCCGTGCCGCCGACGGTCCCTGCGAGCGCGGTGCCGGCCGCATCAGCTGCGCCCGTCCCGACCGCGCCGGTGCCCGCCGAGCCGCCGAGGATCCGCCCGAGCCCGTTGTACCCGAACGTCAGGTCGACGAAGGAGTTGGTGGTCGACCCGCCGACATAGGGACGCTCGGCCGCCGGGGTGAGCTCGACGATCGCCACCCACCACCCGGCGGAGACGAGCATCGCGCCGACCGCGATCAGGCCGTCCCGGAGCCGCTGCCACAGCGAGACCGGCGCGGCGACGAGGTAGACCGCCGCGATGCCCGGGACGACGAGCACGGCCTGCAGCTGCTTGGTGAGGAAGCCGAGGCCGACGAGCACGCCGGCCAGCACCATCCAGCGCGTGCGCCCGTCCTCGACGGCCCGCAGGGTGACGACCACCGCAGCCGTCAGCAGCAGCACGAGCAGCGCGTCAGGGTTGTTGAACCGGAACATCAGGGCCGCGACCGGGGTCAGCGCCAGGACGGCCCCGGCGATCAAGCCGGCCTGCGCACTGAAGTAGCGACGCACCGAGGAGTGGACGAGGCCGACGGTGGCCACCCCCATGAGCGCCTGCGGCACGAGCATCGACCAGGAGCTGAGCCCGAAGACCCGGACCGAGAGCGCCATGACCCACAGCGAGGCCGGCGGCTTGTCGACGGTGATCGACGCCGCGGCGTCGGATGCGCCGAAGAGGAACGCCGTCCAGCTCACCGAGCCCGCCTGCACGGCGGCCGAGTAGAAGGAGTTGGCCCAGCCGGAGGCCGAGAGGTCCCACAGGTACAGCAGGCCCGTGACGAGCAGGAGGGCGAGGAGTGCCGGCCGCTCCCAGCGTTGCCGCGGGGCGAGGACGACGGGCTCGTGCCCCTGCCGCGCCGGCACGACGACCGGCAGGACCATCGACGGGGACGCGGGGTCGAGGACGTCGGCGCTCAGGGGGGAGGTCATCGGAGGGCTCCTGTGGTGCGGTCGGCAGCGGCGCGAGAGCCGCTCGGGCGTGCAGCGGCGCGAGGGCGGAAGACCCACTGCCGCAGCAGGACGAAGCGCAGGACGGTCGCGGCGAGGTTCGCCACGACGAGGACGGCGAGCTCGACCGAGTGCGGTGCCACCGGGGCGACCGCAACGAGCAGGGCGAGCGACCCGGAGGTCAACGCCCAGCCGAAGAAGAAGACGAGCAGCCCCTGGCCCTGGTGACGGGCGGCGTTCGTCGACCCGCGGAAGCCGAAGGTCACCCGCCGGTTGGCCGCCGTGTTCGCGACCGCTGTGAGCAGCAGCGCAGCGGCGTTCGCGGCCTGGGCACCCATCGGGCCGCGCAGCAGCAGGAAGAGCAGCGCGTAGGCCAGGGTCGAGGCGACGCCGACGACAGCGAACCGGACGAGCTGGTGCAGCAGCGCCGTCTGCGCCGGCGCATCGGCCGGCTCGACGACTCCCTGGACGAGGCGCATCGCCGAGTCCCCGACCAGCGGCAGGTGCTCACCGATCTCGCGAAGCGGGAGCGCCCCGCTCCTCAGCTCGCGGCCGACGCGCACGATTCCCTTCAGGTCCGCCAGCGCCGTGGCGAGGATCTCCACGCGCGAGTCCGGGTCGTCGACCCAGTCGACGGGGACCTCGTGGATGCGCAGCCCGGCCCGCTCGGCGAGCACCAGGAGCTCGGTGTCGAAGAACCATCCGGTGTCCTCGACGAGCGGCAGCAGCTCGCGGGCCACGTCGGCCCGGATCGCCTTGAAGCCGCACTGCGCGTCGGAGAACCGCGCGGCGAGCGAGGTCCTCAGCAGGAGGTTGTAGGAGCGGGAGATGACCTCACGCTTGGCCCCGCGGACCACCCGGGAGGAACGCGCGAGCCGGGTGCCGATCGCGACGTGGGAGTGACCGGAGACCAGGGGTGCCACGAGCGGGAGGAGTGCCGAGAGGTCCGTCGAGAGGTCGACGTCGCAGTACGCCAGCACCTGGGCGTCGGAGGTCGACCACACCGCGGTGAGGGCGCGACCGCGGCCCTTGGCGTCGAGATGAGCGACCTCGACCCGCGCGAGCTCGCCGGCGAGACGCCGGGCGACCGCGAGGGTGTCGTCGGTCGAGGCGTTGTCGGCGATCGTCACCCGCCAGGTGAACGGCAGCTCCTCGGCCAGATACGCACAGACGGCGCGGACCGAGGCCTCCAGGCCCGCGGCCTCGTTGTGGACCGGGATCACGAGGTCGAGGACAGGACCAGCGGCGGCAGCGGGACCGCACCACTCGGTCCGTGGTGCGGGTGCGCTGACCGGGGCGCTCGATGTCGTCGTCATGCCCGAAGACTCTCGGGCCAGGGTGGGCGAGACCTGAGGTGAACCTGTGCGTCACCTGGGGATCGACCGCTACGTCAGCGCAGCATCCCCCGCGCGATCGCCGTCGGGGCGCTCGGTGCGAGCGGCAGCCGCTGCAGGAGCACCGCGTGGATCGAGTGGTAGAGGTCAGGACGACCCGGCCACACGGTGCCGGCAGGTGCGTTCGCGGCATCGAGCTCGTGGTACCAGGCACCGGTGTCCGTGATCAGGTACCGGTCGGCGTAGTCCCACCACCGGCGGTACCAGGTGTCGTACGAGGAGTCGCCGGTCGCGGCCCCGAGGGCTGCCGAGGCCGAGATCGCCTCGGCCAGGACCCAGTGCATCCGCTGGCGCACGACGGGCTCACCGGTCCAGTCGGTCGTGTACACGAAGCCCTCGGCCCCGTCGGCTGCCCAGCCGTCGGCCACCGCGCGGTCGAACAGGCCGACCGCTCCCTCGAGCAGCGTGCCCGGAGCCGTGTCACCGAGTGCCGCGCGGACGTGCAGCGCCAGTCGCGCCCACTCCAGCCCGTGCCCCACCGTCGCCCCGTACGGCTCGAAGGGGTGGTCGGGGGCCTCGCGGTGGTGCTCGAGCATCGGGTTCCACCGCGCGTCGAAGTGCTCGGGGATGCGCCACTCGTTGCCCGCAGCCCAGCCCAGGACGGTGCCGGTGATGCGCGCCGCGCGGTCGAGCCACTCCCGCTCACCCGTCGTGTCGGCCGCCGAGAGGAGGGCCTCGACGGAGTGCATGTTCGCGTTCACGCCGCGGTAGTCGCTGAATGCCGACCAGTCGCGGACGGCCGCGTCCTTGTGCAGACCGTGCTCCGGCTCCCAGAAGCGCTCGTCGAGCACGGCCAGCGCCTCGTCGAGGAGCTCCGGTGCGCCGGGCACCCCGGCCACGGTGGCGCTGGAGGCGGCGAAGACCACGAAGGCGTGCGCATAGCAGGCCTTGGCCTCGTCCCGGTCGGTGCCGGGCCCGAGGGAGGCGAACCAGCCGCCGTGCTCGCGGTCGCGCAACCGGCCCGTCAGGCCCTCGATCGCCCGGGTCGCCAGCGGCAGGCAGCCCGGCAGCCCCACGAGGCTCCCGAGGCTGTAGACGTGGGCCATCCGGGCCGTGACCCAGGTCGCGACCGGTCGGGTCGCCACGGGCTCCCCGTGGTCGCCGAGGTACCAGGCGCCACCCTCGGGGTGCGGGAACCCGCGCGCGAAGCGCAGCTGGGCGGACATCTGCGCCCGCAGCCAGGCGAGGTGGTCAGGCTGCTCTGGCCAGCGGCCGGCGTCGGGCGTGGTCATCGTGGCTTCCTCTCGGGACGATGCAGGTCGCGCGCCGCGGGCCTGTGATCAGCCTTGAGCGCGGACGGCGCGCCCAGCCTACTGTCGCGGTCCGCGGTGAACGGTTCAAGGACGAGAGGGAGCCCGCGGCCAGGCCGGCTCCGCGCCGCCCTGCGGCCCGAGGCTCGCGGCCCCCGCTACGCTCTGGCCTTCGGAGGGAGCGGTGCCTGGCGGCCTGCGCGGTCACCTCGCTCACCGTTCCGCCGACACCGGTGACCGATCGAGCAGAGAGCGAGCCCCGTGAGCGATCCGGCCCCGACCGAGCGGGACCTGCAGCGTTGGCGCCGGTACCTGGCCGCCGAGCGCGCGGAGGCCGAGACGTATCGCCGGCTCGCG
>JBBRGX010000158.1:0-5359 GCA_038223605.1 Actinomycetales bacterium
ACCCTCTCGTCCGTCTCGGACCTCGGGCCCGATGTCGAGGTGCCCGACGGCAGCCCGCTCGTGCAGGCCTGACCCCACCCCCACGCCCACCGCGAGAGTCGGAGAGTCCAGCCATGGAGAAGTTCACCCAGCACACCGGCGTCGGGGTGCCGCTGCGCCGCAGCAACGTCGACACCGACCAGATCATCCCCGCCGTGTACCTCAAGCGGGTCACGCGCACTGGCTTCGAGGACGCGCTCTTCTCGGCCTGGCGCAACGACCCCGAGTTCGTCCTCAACCAGCCTGCGTACGCGCCCGGCTCGGTGCTCGTCGCCGGTCCCGACTTCGGCACCGGCTCCTCGCGCGAGCATGCCGTCTGGGCGCTGAAGGACTACGGGTTCAAGGCCGTGCTCGCCTCGCGGTTCGCGGACATCTTCCGCGGCAACTCGGGCAAGCAGGGGTTGCTCGCTGCCCAGCTCGAGCAGGGCGACATCGAACTGATCTGGAAGATCCTGGAGACGAGTCCCGGCACCGAGGTGACCGTCGACCTCGAGTCGCGCACCGTGACCTGTGCCGACGTCGTCGTGCCGTTCCAGGTCGATGACTACACCCGCTGGCGCCTGCTCGAGGGCCTGGACGACATCGGCCTGACGATGCAGCACGAGCCGGAGATCACGGCCTTCGAGAAGGACCGCGCCGCCTGGCGCCCGACGACCCTTCCGGCCAAGCACCTGCCGCCGGTCGAGATCGTCGCAGCCCGCGCCGTCGCGCACGCGGACGACGCCCTGGCCTGAGCCCTCGGGGCCCTCGGTGCCCGGACGCCTGAGGCCCGGGCACCTCGGGTGGCCCTCCGCCATCGGACGCCGCGGGTGGCCCTCCGTCTCAGAACGGCGGGAGCGACCCCGTTTCTGGTGGCGCCGTCGCCCTGAGTGCCCCGCGCCGGGAGTCAGCGGTGCGGCCGGGCAGAAGAGTCACCTCACCTCGACGGCCGGTGACGACCCTCAGCCGGATGCCGGTCGCGCTGGTCCGCTCGAGCACCCCCGGCGCGGCTCGGCGCGGCCGACGTCGAGACCGAGCCCTCCTCGGCCGCAGTGACGGAGTCGACGGCATCGACGGCACCGGTCCGGCCTGCGCTGCCCCGACGGTCACGAGCGATGCCAGCCGCAACGCCCGACACTGCTGTTCCGGAGCGGCCCGCCCCTGCTGCGCTGCCGCAGCCCCCGCGCCCCCGCACCACCGCACCACCGCACAGCATCTCCCCGGGATCTCCCCGCACCCGGCGTGCGGGGATGTGACGTCAGCGCGTGGGTGGGGGACGATGGGCGGATGCGCGACGTCCTTCAGGTCAACGGTGGTCTCCCTCTGCACGGTGAGATCACCGTCCGCGGGGCCAAGAACTTCGTCTCCAAGGCGATGGTGGCGGCCCTCCTCGGCGACAGCCCCAGCACGCTGCGCAACGTCCCGCAGATCCGCGACGTCGCCGTGGTCACCGAGCTCCTCGAGCTGCACGGGGTGCGGGTGGACGCCGACGCGGCCGCCGGCACCCTGGTGCTCGACCCGACGAACGTCGAGTCGGCGCACGTCGCGGACATCGACGCTCATGCCGGGTCGAGCCGTATCCCGATCCTGTTCTGCGGCCCGCTGCTCCACCGCCTCGGTGAGGCCTTCATCCCCGACCTCGGTGGCTGCCGGATCGGTGACCGGCCGATCAACTACCACCTGGACATCCTTCGCCAGTTCGGCGCCGAGGTGACCAAGCGCGAGTCCGGGATCGAGATCCGTGCACCGCACGGTCTCATCGGCACGAAGGTCAAGCTCCCGTACCCGAGCGTCGGCGCCACCGAACAGCTGCTCCTCACGGCGGTCCGCGCCGAGGGCATCACCGAGCTGGCCAACGCGGCCATCGAGCCGGAGATCCTCGACCTGATCAACGTGCTGCAGAAGATGGGCGCGATCATCTCGGTCGACACCGACCGCGTCATCCGCATCGAAGGCGTCCAGCGCCTGCGCGGTTTCCAGCACACGGCGCTCTCGGACCGCATCGAGGCCGCGTCCTGGGCCTCGGCCGCCCTCGCGACCGGTGGCGACATCATGGTCAAGGGTGCGACCCAGCCCGAGATGACGGCCTTCCTCAACACCTTCCGCAAGGTCGGCGGGGAGTTCGATGTCAACGACGACGGCATCCGGTTCTACCACCCGGGCGGAGACCTGCGGTCGATCGTCCTGGAGACCGACGTCCACCCCGGGTTCATGACGGACTGGCAGCAGCCGCTCGTCGTGGCGCTCACCCAGGCCAGCGGCCTGTCGATCGTCCACGAGACCGTCTACGAGAACCGCTTCGAGTTCACCGACGCGCTCGTCGGGATGGGCGCGACGATCCAGGTCTACCGCGAGTGCCTCGGCGGTCACCCCTGCCGCTTCGGCCAGCGCAACTTCTACCACTCGGCGGTCATCTCCGGACCGACACCGCTCGCGGCCGCCGACATCGAGGTCCCTGACCTGCGGGGCGGCTTCAGCCACCTCATCGCCGCCCTCACGGCCAAGGGGACCTCGGAGGTGCGGGGGATCGGCCTGATCGACCGCGGCTACGAGGACTTCCAGGGCAAGCTCGGCGCCCTCGGGGCCGAGTTCACGCAGGGCTGAGGAGCCTGCTGCCCCGGGTCCGGCACGTCGGCGCCGGCTCGGCCATGGTGGGGGCAGGGCTGCGCCGCCCACCGCGGCGGAACCCGACGACCTCGTCCCTGCGGGGTAGCATCGCGCCCGTGCAGGCACCCGAACGCGCCAACCGCGCCTACCGCGTCCTCGCGCGCATCGTCCGGCCGTTCCTGGCGGCGACGACCACGCGCGACTGGCACGGTGCCGAGCACCTGCACCAGGGCGTCGGCACGATCGTCGCGGGGAACCACGCCTCGAACATCGACCCGCTGACGTTCTCGTACTACCTCTGGGTCAACGGCGTCGCCCCGCGGATCCTCGCGAAGGACTCGCTGTTCCGGGTGCCCGTCCTCGGCCGGGTGCTGATCGCCACGGGGCAGATCCCGGTCAGCCGGGGGACGGCAACAGCCGGTCGCTCGCTCGACGCGGCTGCCGAGGCTCTCGCCGCGGGCGAGACCGTCGCGGTCTTCCCCGAGGGGACCCTCACCCGGGACCCCGACCTGTGGCCGATGGCGGCCAAGACCGGCGTCGCGCGCCTGGCGCTCAGCACCAGGGCCCCGGTGATCCCCGTCACCCAGTGGGGGGCGCACCGGCTGCTCGGTCGGTACAAGAAGGTCCTCAAGCCCTTCCCGCGGAAGAAGATCACCGTGGTCGCCGGACCACCCGTCGACCTGACCGACCTGTACGGCAGGCCGATGGACGGCCCCGTGCTGCGTGAGGCGACCGAGCGCATCATGTCCGCGATCACCCACCAGCTCGAGACGATCCGAGGCGAGGTCGCCCCTGCCGAGCCCTTCGTCTGGCGACGGGGGACCAGCGAGTGACGCGCACGGCAGTCCTGGGCTCGGGCAGCTGGGGGACCACCTTCGCCGCCGTGCTCGCGGAGGCCGGCCATGAGGTCCTCGTGTGGACGCGCCGGTCGGAGATCGCCGAGGAGATCACCTCCCGGCACACGAACGTCGGCTACGTCCCCGGAGTGACCCTGCCGGCGACGGTGACCGCGACGACCGATCTCGCGACGGCGCTGGCCGGAGTCGAGCTCGTCGCTGTCGCGGTACCGGCGCAGTCGGCACGCGCGATCCTCGCCCCGGCGCGTGGCCTCGTTCCGGCCTCTGCCGTCGTGCTCTCCCTGATGAAGGGCATCGAGCTCTCGAGCGACAAGCGGATGAGCGAGGTGCTCGCCGAGGTGCTCGACGTCCCCGCCGCGCGGGTGGCGGTGCTGTCCGGGCCGAACCTCTCCCAGGAGATCGCCGAGCACCAGCCCACCGCGACGGTCATCGCCGCTACCGACGAGGAGCTCGCCCGGCGCGTCGCGGCGATGTGCGCGACGGCGACCTTCCGTCCGTACACCAACACCGACCTCATCGGCGTCGAGCTCTGCGGGGCGGTGAAGAACGTCATCGCGATCGGCATCGGCATCGCCCAGGGCCGTGGTTACGGCGACAACACGACCGCGACCCTCATCACCCGCGGGCTCGCCGAGATCACCCGTCTCGGCCTCGCTCTCGGCGCGGACGTCGAGACGTTCATGGGCCTGGCCGGTATCGGCGACCTCGTCGCGACCTGCGACTCCTTGCTCTCGCGCAACCACCGCCTCGGCCGGCACATCGGCGAGGGGATGGGTGTCGAGGAGGCGATCCGCACGACGGGTGGCACGGCCGAGGGCGTGAAGACCTCCGCCTCGGTGCTCGACCTCGCCACGAGGGTCGGCGTCGAGATGCCGATCACCCAGTCCGTCGTCTCGGTGCTGCACGAGGGCGCATCGGTCGACGTCATGGGTGACCTGCTGATGGCCCGTCCGCACAAGGCCGACGGCGTCTGAGGCGTACGCCTCCGTCGAGGATCTGCTCCGTGGCGACGACGCGCGGTGGCCCGGCTCCTTCCGTGATCCTGAGCTACGCCGCATTCGTCCTGGTCGGCGTGAGCGCCGGCGTCGGCGGGGTCCTGATCCCCGCGCAGATCCGCGACTACCGCATCGACATGGCGACGATCGGGCTCACCTTCGTCACGTTCTCCGTCGGCTTCTTCCTCGCCGGGACGGGCGTGGGTGCTCTCGTCTCGCGGCTGGGTCTGCAGTCCACCGTCCTGCTCGGTGCTGCCGGCTACGTCGGGGCCGGGCTGCTGACCGCGACGCGGCCGACGTTCGTCGTGCTGGTCGGCCTGCAGGTGATCGCCGGGTACGGGATGGGCGTCCTGGAGTCGACGACCATGGTCCACCTCTCCGGGCTGCCCTCGTCGGCGGCGCTGCTCAACCGGCTGCACGGCTTCTTCGGTGTCGGGGCGCTCCTCGGGCCGTTGGTGGCGGCGCGGATGCTGACGGTGGTCAGCTGGCCGATCGTCTGGCTCGTGCTCGCCGTGGTCGCGATCCCCGTGCTCGGCGGCCTCGCGTGGGTCCTTCCCGGTCGTGAGCAGCCGGTGGCGCCCACCACGGACGCGCGCCGGCTGCGGGAGGGGATGCTCGCTCGCGTCCTTCGGCAGCCGGCCGTCATGCTCGCGGCGGTCTTCCTCGCCGTGTACGTGGGCCTGGAGATCAGCACCGGGAACTGGGCGTACACCTACCTGGTGGAGGGGCGCGGCCACGGTGCGATCGCCGCGGGCTACGTGGTCAGCGGGTACTGGCTCGGACTGACGATCGGCCGGTTCGTGATCAGCCCGCTCGCCGACCGGTGGCGCGTCACCTCCGGCCGGATGATGCTCGGGTGCATGGCAGGGGTGGTCCTCGCCG
>JBBRGX010000159.1:0-5332 GCA_038223605.1 Actinomycetales bacterium
GGCAGGACCCGCGACGGAGGTGCTGATCGCTGCGGGGGTGATGGCGACGGGACGTGCCGTCGGACGGGGGACGGGGCGCGGGACCGGGCGCGGCGTGGGCCGCGGTTCGGGTGCCTCGGCCGCGGGTGTCGGGGCGGCAGCAGGCTCCTCGACGACCGGCACGTCGGCCGCGGGCTCGACGGCCGCGGGCTCGACGACGGGCTCCTCGACGACGGGCTCCTCGGTGACGGGCTCGACGGCCGCGGGCTCGGTGACGGGCTCCTCGGTGACGGGCTCGTCGGCGGGGTGATCAGGGACAGCCTCAGCCGCCGGCTCCGTGGCGTCGGCCTCGAGCACGGGGCTCTCGGCCTCCGGGGTCTGCGCCTCGGTGACGCTCGGGTCTGCGGGAGCCTCGGGCGTCGTCGCCACCTCGGCCTCGTTCGGGGTCAGGTCGTCGTCGCTCACTTGGTGTCCACCTTCTCGATCGTCACCGGCGTCGCGGGCGCGGGCGGGTTGTCCGTGCTGATTCCGGCTGCGCCGACCTGCTCGACGAGGTCCAGGCCCTTCGTGACCGTCCCGAGGACCGTGTAGCCACCGGCGGTGTCGGCGGGGATCGTCGAGTCCGCGTACACGACGAAGAACTGGCTCCCCATGCTGGAACCGTCGTTCGCCGTCCGGGCCATGGCCACCGTACCGGCCTTGTACACACCGTCGGCCGGCGCGTTCTCGATCGGTCCCCAGCTGTACCCGGGGCCACCGGTACCGGTTCCGGTCGGGTCGCCGCACTGCAGGACGGAGATCCCGTCGGCGGCGGCAGTGGTCAGACGGTGGCAGCTCGTGCCGTCGAAGAAGCCTGAGCGGGACAGGCTGATGAAGTTCGCGACCGCCTGCGGTGCCGCAGCGCCGTCGAGCTCGATCGTGAGGTCGCCGACGCTCGTGGTGAGGACCGAGGTCCAGGTGCGTCCTTCGGCGAGGGAGGCCGGCGGCAGGGCCGTCGATGCCGTGGGGGAGGGCGTCGCCGCCGCGCTCGCTGCGGGCCCCTTCGCGAGGCTGACGGCCAGGACGACGGCACCGGCCAGGACGAGGACACCGAGGATGCCTCCGGCGATCGTCCGGCGGCGGACCTGGCGTGCCTTCACCTCCGCCTGGTGCGCGAGCCACTTCTCGTGACGCCGACGTGCGTACTCGCGCTCCCGCTTGGTGGACACCGGTGCTCCCTCGTTGCCTGGCCGCGTGCGGCCCGCCGTCTGATCCGTGCCTCGCCGGATCGCCGCGGCCAGTCTAGGCAGGTGCGCGGGTGTGCAGGACCGCCGACGTCCCGATTCGGGTGGCGCAGTGGCCGGCGACCGCGGCGTCGGCCTGCGGCCGGGACGGGGGGTCATCGTGCCCGCCCCCTCCGGCCGGGCGCGGCTAGGCTCTCCCGGTGCACCTGACCACTCTCGACGCGCCCCTGCTCGGGGCCACCGCCACGGTCCTGGTTGGCGGCGACGGGGCCTGCGTGCTGGTCGACGTCGGCGGCGGGATCGTCCCTGCCCTGACCACGCTCGTCGAGCGGGAGGGCTGGCGCCCGGTCGCCGTCCTGGCGACCCACGGCCACGTCGACCACACCTGGTCCGCCGCAGAGCTCTGCGCCCGCTGGGAGGTCCCCCTGCACCTGCACGAGGCGGACGCCTACCGGCTCGAGGACCCGATCGGCACGCTCGGCCCGCTCGGCTCGCAGCTCCTCGCGATGTCGGGCCTGCCCCTCCCGCAGCGACCGACGGATGTCCGGCCGTTCTCCCTCGCCCCCGGCCAGGCCATGGACCTGGACCTCGGCGGCGGCCCGGCGGTACGTGCGCTGCACCTGCCCGGGCACACCGAGGGCTCGACTGCCTACCTCGTCGAGGGCCCGACGATGCTTGCCGGGGACATCCTCTTCGCCGGAAGCATCGGCCGCACCGACCTGCCCGGCGGGGACATGGACGCGATGGCCATGACGCTCGCCCACCTGGCGTCGATGGATCCCGACTGGGCGGTCATCCCCGGCCACGGCCCGCGCACGAGGCTCGGGGTCGAGCAGCGGACCAATCCCTACCTTCGCTCCGTGCGCTGACACAATCGCCCCATGGCCCGTCCCGCACCCCTGTCCGGATTCCCCGAGTGGCTCCCTGCCGGCCGCGTCGTCGAGCAGCACGTGCTCGACGTGCTGCGGCGCACCTTCGAGCTGCACGGCTACGCGGGGATCGAGACGCGTGCCGTCGAGCCCCTCGACCAGCTGCTGCGCAAGGGGGAGACCTCCAAGGAGGTCTACGTGCTCCGCCGCCTCCAGGAGGAGGCGGGGGAGCCCGGCCAGGCTGCCGAGGACCGCGTCGCCTCCCTGGGGCTGCACTTCGACCTCACGGTCCCCTTCGCGCGGTACGTGCTCGAGAACGCCGGCCAGCTCGCCTTCCCGTTCAAGCGCTACCAGATCCAGAAGGTCTGGCGCGGGGAGCGGCCCCAGGACGGCCGGTTCCGCGAGTTCGTCCAGGCGGACATCGACGTCGTCGGGATGGGCGAGCTGCCCTATCACTACGAGGTCGAGATCCCGCTCGTGGTGGCCGAGGCCTTCGCTGCCCTCGCCGAGATCGGCATGCCGCCCGTGCAGATCCTGGTCAACAACCGCAAGGTCGTGGAGGGCTTCGCACGGGGGCTCGGGCTGGACGACGTCGAGGCCGTGCTGCGCTGTGTCGACAAGCTCGCGAAGATCGGCCCCGAGGCGGTGACGGCGCTGCTCTCCGTGGAGGTCGGCGCGTCGGCGGAGCAGTCGGCAGGGATCCTCGAGCTCGCTGCCCTGCGCGGCGGTGACGTCGGCGTGGTCGACGAGGTCCGCTCGCTCGCCCGGCGGTTCGCCGCGAGCAGCGAGCTCCTCGACCAGGGCCTCGCCGAGCTGGCGCTGCTGATCGGCGCCGCAGCTCGGCGTGCGCCCGGCGTGGTCGTCGCTGACCTGAGCATCGCGCGCGGTCTCGACTACTACACCGGATCGGTCTACGAGACCGTCCTGGTGGGCCACGAGCACCTCGGCTCGATCTGCTCCGGCGGGCGCTACGACTCCCTCGCCTCCGACGGCACGACGACCTATCCGGGCGTCGGGATCTCGGTCGGGGTGTCGCGGCTCGTCTCGCGGCTGCTGTCCGCTGGTCTCGTCACCGCGAGCCGCGCGGTGCCGACCGCTGTCGTCGTCGCGGTGACCTCAGAGGAGGAGCGCCCCGCGAGCGACCGGGTGGCCGCGCTGCTGCGTGCCCGCGGCGTCCCGGTCGAGGTCGCGCCCTCCGCGGCGAAGTTCGGCAAGCAGATCAAGTACGCGGACCGGCGCGGCGTGCCCTTCGTCTGGTTCCTGTCAGCCGACGGCGACCAGGTCAAGGACATCCGCACCGGCGAGCAGGTCGACGCGGACCCGCGGACCTGGGCGCCGCCCGCCGAGGACCTCTGGCCGCGGGCGGTCCCGGGAGCCTGAGCGCTCCGGCACGCGTGCGCACGGCCGCCGCGAGGCACTATTCTGACGACATGTCAGAAAAGAGCATAGCCGCCGCGACCCGGGACGAGCGGGAGGCCGGCTGGAGCGCGATGATCATCATCGCGCTCGGCCTCGCACTGGTGATCATGGACTCGACGGTCGTCAACGTCGCGCTGCCATCGATGATCCGGGACCTGTCGATCACCTCGGTCGACGCGGAGTGGGTCCAGGCGATCTATGCCCTCGTCTTCGCAGCGCTGCTGATCATCGTCGGGCGCCTCGGGGACCGGTACGGACGCCGTGCCGTCTTCGTCTCCGGCGCGCTCCTCTTCGCCGTCGCCAGCGTGCTGGCCGCCATGAGCCAGTCGGGCGGCACCCTGATCGCCGCCCGGGCTCTGCAGGGGGTCGGCGGCGCGATGATGTCGCCGACCTCGCTCGCGCTGATCAATGCGCTCTTCCGCGGCAGACGTCGGCCGATCGCCTTCGCGATCTACGGCTCGGTCATCGGCGGGATGGCGGCGATCGGGCCGCTGCTCGGGGGCTACCTCATCGAGCACTTCTCCTGGCGGTGGGCCTTCGGGATCAACCTGCCCTTCGTCGCGGCCATCGTCGTCGGCTCGTTCCTGCTGGTCCCGGAGAGCAAGGACGACCACGCCGAGGCGGGGTTCGACGCCGCAGGCGCCGTGCTCTCGGTGCTCGGCATCGGCTCGATCGTCTTCGCCCTCATCGAGGGCCGGAGCTACGGGTGGACGACGGCGATCGCCGACGGTTCGCTGATGGGCGTGGGCTGGACCACCGGCGGCGTCTCGCCGGTCCCGATCGCCCTGGCTGTCGGCGTGCTCGGCCTTCTCGGGCTGGCCATGGTCGAGACGCGTCGGCGAGCCACCGGTCGCACCGTCCTCATCGACACCTCGCTCTTCCGGATCCGCTCCTTCGGTCTTGGCTCGGCCGCGGCGATGATCCTGTCGCTCGGCGAGTTCGGCGTGCTGTTCTCGCTCCCGCTCTTCCTGCAGGGCGCGCTCGGGTACTCGGCGCTCGGCGCCGGCGGTGTCCTCGCCGCGCTGGCGATCGGCTCGTTCCTCTCCGGCCCGACGACGCCCCTGCTCGCGGAGCGGTACGGCTCCCGCTTCGTTGCCCGCCTGGGAATGGGCATCGAGATGGTCGCGATCGCCGCGCTCGGCGTCGCCATCTCCGTTGACGTCACCACGGTCACCCTGGTCGCCTGCCTGGTCGTCTACGGCGTCGGTGTCGGCTTCGCCTCGGCACAGCTGACGAGCGTGATCCTCGCCGACGTCCCGGTGCGGCAGAGCGGGCAGGCCTCCGGCACGCAGTCGACGGCTCGCCAGGTCGGATCGGCCCTCGGTACGGCGGTGCTCGGCACGATCCTCTTCGTCGGTCTCGCGCACGACACGCAGGCCCGCGTCGAGCAGGTCCCGGGCGTCAGCGCCGAGCAGGCGGCGCAGGTCTCGCAGATCGTCCAGCAGTCCGCAGGGACCGCGATCGGCAGCCTCGCGTCGCAGCCGAACGGACCGGCCCTCGTCGACGCAGCGGGCCACGCCTTCGCCGACTCGCTGCGCCGCACGGCGTTCGCCGGCGCGGGATTCGTCGCGCTCGGTCTCGTCGCGACGCTGTTGCTCCCGGCCGACCGCCGTCGCGAGGACGACGAGGAGCCGACCGGGCTGCCCGACCGCGCGGCGTCCGCACCCTGAGGCGTGAGACCCGGCACCGAGCCGACCGCTCATGCCTCGGGAGAGCGCCCCTCGCCGATCTCGAGATGAGGATCGGCATGGTCGAGGGAGATCTCGCCGTCGCTGCGCCACGGACGGGCCCGCCCGGGTGCACTGACGGCACTGGTCGAGATCCTGCCGGAGTCCGGGTCGC
>JBBRGX010000160.1:0-5298 GCA_038223605.1 Actinomycetales bacterium
GGAACCCCACATCCCGAGTGAGGTTCTGCACCGTGTCGGGCGGTGCGCCTGTGACGATCTGCACAACGCGGGCAGCTCCCGGTCCCTCGGCGCGAGCGTCCGGTGCTGCCTCGCGCGGTCTAGCGTTGTCGGATGGACACCGACACGCTCGACCTCGCGACCTGCTCGGCAGCCCTCGCGGAGCGAGGCGTTGCCCCCGCCGGGCGGCTGCGCGTCGTGGCCAGCACCGGGTCGACCTCGACCGACCTGCGCGCCCTGGCCGTCGGCGCGGACCCGTGGCCCGACGGCTCGGTGCTCGTCACCGACGACCAGGTCGGCGGCCGGGGGCGCGCCGGCCGGACCTGGACGACGCCGCCCGGGCGCGCCCTGACCTTCTCGGTTCTGCTGCGGCCGGGGGTTGCGGTGGACCGCCTCGGCTGGGCGCCGCTGCTCGGCGGTCTCGCGGTCGTGCAGGCCCTGTCCGGCCTCGGCCTCGGACCCGTCCTGAAGTGGCCGAACGACGTCCTGCTCCCCGCCGCCACCCCGGTGCCCGGCTGGGGCGCCTTCCGCAAGGTCGCCGGGCTGCTCGGCGACCTCGTCGTCGAGGGCGAGCCGGCCGTGGTCCTGGGGATCGGGATCAACGTGCACCAGAGCCTCGAGGAGCTCCCGGTCCCGAGCGCTACCTCGCTCGCCCTCGCCGGACGACCCGTGGCCCGCGCGGTGCTGCTCGCCGCCGTGCTCGAACGGCTGCTCGACCTGACGCAGCGGTGGCGGGCGGACGGCGGTGCAACGACCGGCGCCCTCGCGCAGGCCTTCGCTGCGGCCTGCGTGACGATCGGGCGACCCGTCCAGGTGCGTGGGCCGGCCGGCGACGTCGTCGACGGGGTCGCCGTCGGACTCGCCGAGGACGGGGCGCTGCTGGTGGAGTCCGGGGGTCGAACGCTGGCCGTCCACGCGGGTGACGTGACGCTCCGGGCCGCGGAGAACGGGTCGGTCTAGCCTGGCGAGATGTCCCCCTACCCGCAGGACCCGGCGCGGGAGCCCTCGACGCTCGGCGATCTCGAGGACTCCCTGCTCGGCGGACCTGCTCGCCTCTCGCTCGCCGAGACGGCCTGGCGGGCGGGGGTGACGGCCGATGAGGTGCGGCGGATCTGGAACGCCCTCGGCCTGGTCCTGCCCGACACCGGGGCCGGTTTCGCGGAGCTGGACGTCGACGTCATCCGGCGGATCCACGAGGCCGAGCGCGACTTCGAGATCTCCGGTCGCACCGGCGTCAGCCTGGTCCGGGCGGTCGGTCACACCACCGACCGGCTGGTGTCCTGGCAGGTCGAGGGCCTCGTCGAGCACATGCGGGAGCGGTACCGCCTGGACGATGCCGCCGCGCGGCTCATGGTCCTGGACCGGCTCGCCTCGGTCGCGCCGCTGCTCGAGGCGCAGCTGGTGCACAGCTGGCGGCGTCACCTGGCGGCGCTCGCCGGACGGATCGACGTGGAGCTGAGCCACGCCCACCGGGTCGAGGACTCCGACGAGCTGCCGCTGCTCAGGGCCGTCGGTCTGGCTGACGTCGTCGGGTTCACCGCGCGGACCGCAGACCTCGGCTCGCATGCGCTCTCCGACTTCGTCCACGACTTCGAGGCGGCAGCCCGCGATGTCGTCACCGAGCGTGGTGGACGGGTGATCAAGACCATCGGTGACGCCGTGCTGTTCGTCGCGGACGACCCGCGCAAGGGTGCGATGGTCGCCAGTGAGCTGGCGCGGACCTTCGCCGTCGGGTCGGCCTCCCCGGTGCGCGTCGGGCTGGTCTGGGGCCGGGTGCTGTCGCGCTTCGGTGACGTCTTCGGTCCGGCCGTGAGCCTGGCCGCTCGCTTGTCGGACGCCGCAGCGCCCGGGACGGTGCTGCTCGACGCGCAGACCGCTGCGGTCCTGCGTGCGGACGGGGGGATGGTGCTCGAACCGCTCGGTGCTCGCGAGGTGGCCGGGATCGGCACGGTGCCCGTCGTGCGGCTGGTCGACGTGCTCTGAGGACCTGGCGCCCTCGAGCCGGGCGTCAGAGGGGCAGGACGAGCTCCGGCCCGTCCGTGCCGACGGTGTTGACGGCGCTCGAGACCGTCCGTTCTGCCAGCGCGGGGGCGGGGTCGCCGAGCAGGGCGAGCGCTGCGGAGCCGTCGACCCGCGGGTCGAGCCATGCGGCCCACCGATCGGGGGAGAGGATGACCGGCCGGCGGTCGTGCAGGGCGGCGACGGCGCCGGGGGGTGGGGCGCCGTCGGTGACGATCGTCGTGGAGACGAGCCAGCGCAGCGGGTCGTCGTCCTCCCGGGCCGGGTCTCGCCAGAACTCGTAGAGGCCTGCGAACGCGAGGACCCCGCCATCGGGCGGGTGGATCCAGTGCGCGACCTTGGCCGTGCGCGGGGGGCTGCCCGGTGGCGGCGCTGTCCACTCGTAGTAGCCCTCAGCCGGGACGAGGCATCGGCGGGCGGCGAGCGCCCGCCGGAAGGACGGCTTCTCGGCGAGCGACTCGACCCGGGCGTTGATCATGCGCGCCCCGACGGAGGGGTCCTTGGCCCATCCGGGAACCAGGCCCCAGCGGGCGACCCGGAGCGCGCGACGCGGTGGTGCACCCTTCGGGGCGTCCTTCTCGGCGCGCTCGACGACGATCCGGACCGGGTCCGTCGGGGCGAGGTTCCAGGACGGCGGCAGCGCAGCCGCATCGGGCGCGACATCCGCCACGTCGAAGGCGTCGGCAAGATCCTGGGCCTCTCGGAAGGAGGCGTATCGACCACACATGGCACCCAGGATGCCGTGCCGCGCCGACATCCGCCGCCTCGGCGCCACCTCTCCAGGGGGACGCTGATCGAATCGATTCGTTGTTAGGCTCCACCCATGTCGTCCCGGACCAGCGAGAGCACCTCGACGCAGGGGCCGACCGCCGGTTTCGTGCTCCTGGTCGGCTTGCTCACCCTGGTGCCGGCGGTGTCCAGCGACATGTACCTGCCCTCCCTGCCCCAGGTCGCGAGCGACCTCGGGGCCTCGACCGCCGGTGCCCAGCTCACGATCACCGGGATGGTGCTCGGCGGTGCGTTCGGTCAGCTCGTCATCGGTCCGCTCTCCGACCGCTTCGGACGGCGTCGTCCCGCGCTCGCCGGCGTCAGCGTGCATGCTGTGCTGTCGCTGCTGTGCGCGGTGGCCCCGACGATCGGGGTCCTCGTCGGGCTCCGGGTGGCCCAGGGATTCGCGGCTGCGGCGGCGACCGTCGTGGCCCTCGCGATGATCCGGGACCGCTATGCCGGCGCCGAGGCGGCCCGCCTCATGTCGCGGCTGATGCTCGTCATCGGGGTGGCGCCGCTCTTCGCACCGTCCATCGGCAGCCTCGTCGCCACCGTCTGGGGATGGCGTGGCGTCTTCGTCGCGCTCGCCGGGCTGGCACTGGTCCTCGTGGTCGTCGTCGCCGTCGCCCTGCCGGAGACCCTGCCGCCCGAGCGGCGGGTCCACGCGCGGGTCGGGGCCATGGCTCTCGGCTACGTGAGCCTGCTGCGCGATCGGCGGTTCCTCGCGCTCGCCGTGCTCCCGGGGCTCGGGATGGTGGTCATCATCAGCTACGTGTCGGGTTCCCCGTTCGTCCTCCAGGACCAGTACGGGCTCAGCCCGTCCCAGTTCGCCGGGGTCTTCGCGCTCGGCGGCGTCGGCCTGGTCCTCGGGGCGCAGCTCAATGCCGCGCTCGTGCGGCGGATGGGTCCGGCCCGCCTGATGCGCGCCTCGGCCCCCGCCGCTGCGGTCGCGGCGACCGTGATGCTCGTGCTGGCGGTCACCGGCGTCGGCGGGGTCGCCGGTCTGATCGGCGCGCTCTGGGTGGTCCTGCTCCTGCTCGGCTTCCTCGGGGCGAACGCCTCGGCCCTGGCCATGACGCGGCACGGCGAGCGGGCCGGGACGGCGGCCGCGACGATCGGCTTCCTGCAGGCAGGGCTCGGCGGCGGCGTGAGCCCGCTCGTCGGGGTCCTCGGCGGAGACGCCGTCGCGATGACCGGGGTGATCCTCGGTGGCCTGGTGCTCGCGGTGCTGGTCCTTGCCCTCGCCACCCCCGCCTATCGACGCGAGGGATGGATCGAGCTCGGCAAGGGCTGACCGACCTACGCTGTGCCGGTGCACCGTTGGCAGAGCGTCGCCCGCGCCACCCGTCTGGCCGGAGCCGACGGGACCGTCCGGCCGACGATCTTCGCGGAGATGTCGGCGCTCGCCGCGCGGACCGGGGCGGTCAACCTCGGGCAGGGATTCCCCGACGTCGACGGACCCGTGCACATCAGGGACGCCGCGATCGCGGCGATCCTCGCGGGGCGCAACCAGTACCCGCCGGGCGGAGGGGAACCCGAGCTGCGGGCCGCCGTCGCCGCGCACCAGGACCGCTGCTACGGGCTGCGTCCCGACCCGGTCAACGAGGTGCTCATCACGACCGGCGCGACCGAGGCGCTCGCGGCAACGGTTCTCGCTCTCGTCGGCCCCGGCGACGAGGTCCTCACGCTCGAGCCGGCCTACGACTCCTACGGCGCCGTCATCGCGATGGCAGGTGCCCGGCACACCACGGCCCCGCTCGTCCCTGGCCCCGAGGGCTTCCGCCTCGACATCGAGGCCGTGCGGGCCGCGGTCACCGCCAGGACCCGGGTGATCCTGCTCAACTCTCCGCACAACCCCACCGGGACGGTGCTCGACGCGAGCGAGCTCGCCGTCCTCGCGCAGCTGGCCAGGGAGCAGGACCTGCTGGTCGTCACCGACGAGGTCTACGAGCACCTCACCTACGACGGCGTGGTGCACACCCCGATCGCGACGCTGCCAGGGATGGCGGAGCGGACGCTGACGATCTCCTCGGCGGGCAAGACGCTGTCCTTCACGGGCTGGAAGGTCGGCTGGGTGACCGGCCCGGCCGCGCTGATCACGGCCGTGCGGACCGTCCAGCAGTTCCTCACCTATGTCTCCGGGGCCCCGTTCCAGGTCGCGGTCGCCGAGGCGCTGCGGGACGAGGACGGGGTGACGGGCCGGTGGGTCCGCGGACTGGCCGACTCGCTCGCGGCGCGGCGCGACCTGCTCTGCACGGGACTGGTGGAGGCCGGTTTCGACGTCGTCGTGCCGCGCGGGACCTACTTCGTCGTCGCGGACGGGGCACCGCTCGGCTTCCCCGACGGGACCGAGCTGTGCCGTCGGCTCCCGGAGCTCGCAGGGGTCGTCGCGGTCCCGGTCGGGGCCTTCTGCCTGGAGGGCTCGCCGGCGGCGGCCGCCCTTGCCTCCCGGCTCCGCTTCACCTTCGTCAAGAGCGAGGCCGTGCTGGTCGA
>JBBRGX010000161.1:0-5182 GCA_038223605.1 Actinomycetales bacterium
CGATGCGGACGGCGATCTCACCGCGGTTGGCGATGAGGACCTTACGGATGTCGGGCACGGCTCACCGTAACGGCAGGGCGTCCCGGGCCTGAGCCTGCGCGCGCCTGCCGGCCCAAGACTGTGCCAATCGACAAGACGCGCAGGGCGTGGTTGGTCAGATCCGGCACCGGGAGCGCTCCGGGGCACCCGTTCCGTTGCGAGCAGGGCGAAGACGAGGTCGTCGGTCCACTCGCCCTTCCACCAGGAGGCGGAGAGGTGGTGGGCCTCGCGCCGCATCCCGACGCGCTCGAGCAGGCGTGCCGATGCCGTGTTGCGCGCGTCGCACCCGGCGACCACCCGGTGCAGACCTGCCGGCCCGAGCAGATGGTCGAGCAGGGCGCCCAGCGCCTCTGTCGCGTACCCGTGGTGCTGCGCGTCGGTGTCGAGGGTGATCCCGATCCTGGCCTGGCGACCGCCGGGTCCGAGCGGTACGCCGACAGGGACGGCGCATCGCCGGGGACCATCCGCCGCACGAGGAGGCGTTCGGTGCGCAGCTCGGGGAGCGGGACGGCGGCCACGACCGGCTGCTCGCTCACGGCGTCGTGGCCGGGCGGACCAGCCCCGGGCGCCACAGGTCGATGATCTGGATGTCGAGCTCGGCGAGGAGCTCGCGCAGCAACGGGAGGCTCACGCCGACCACGTTGTGGTAGTCGCCGTCGATCGACCTGACGAAGCCTCCGCCGAGCCCGTCGACCGTGAACGCACCGGCGACGACCAGCGGCTCGCCGGTCGCGACGTAGGCGTCGATCTCGGCGTCGGAGAGGTCAGCGAAGTGCACCGTGGTGGACGCCGTGGCGCCGAGGGTCCCTGTCCCGTCGATGCGGCTGTCGACGAGCCAGTGCCCGGTGTGGAGCACCCCGGACCGGCCGCGCATCATCCGCCACCTGGCCGTCGCCTCCGCCGCGTCACGCGGCTTGCCGAACGCGACGCCGTCGATCTCCAGGAGCGAGTCGCAGCCCAGCACGACGGCGTCCTGCGGCGCATCCGTCGGGAGGTCGTCGCCGGCGAGGACGTCCGCGACGGCCTGAGCCTTGGCCTGGGCGAGGACCAGCACCGCATCGGCCGGGTCGAGGGCGCCGAAGCGTGCGGTGGCCGCCTCGAGCACGGCGTCCTCGTCGACCCCCGAGACGAGCACGTGCGGGTCGATCCCCGCCGAACGCAGGGTCGCGAGGCGGGCGGGTGAGGCAGAGGCGAGGAGCAGCGTGGTCACCGGCGCAGGCTACCCGGCGAGCGCCTCGCGCAGGACGTCGAGCCCGACGGACCCGAGAGCCAGCGCGCGACGGTGGAACTCCTTGAGGTCTGGCTCGGCGCCGCGGGCCTCTGCCGCGGAGAGGGCCTCGTCGCGCGACTGCTCCCAGAGCCGCTGGCCGATCTTGTAGGCCGGTGCCTGGCCGCCCCAGCCCAGGTAGCGCATCCACTCGAAGCGCAGCGAGCTCTCGGGCATCGAGACGTTCGCGTGGAAGAACTCCCAGGCCTTGTCGGCGTCCCAGGTCCCGCCGCCCCAGCGCTCGGGGCAGGGCAGCTCCAGGTGGACGCCGATGTCGAGGACGACGCGTGCCGCGCGCATCCGCTGGCTGTCCAGCATGCCGAGGCGGTCGCCGGCGTCGTCGAGGAAGCCGAGGTCGGCCATCAGGCGCTCGGCGTACAGCGCCCAGCCCTCGCCGTGCCCGCTCACCCAGCAGGCCAGCCGGCGCCAGCTGTTGAGCCGCTCCCGGTCGAAGACCGTCTGAGCGATCTGCAGGTGATGCCCTGGGACGCCCTCGTGGTAGACGGTCGTCCGCTCCCGCCAGGTCGTGTGGCTCGTGACCTCCTTCGGCACGGACCACCACATGCGGCCGGGACGGCTGAAGTCGTCGGAGGGCTGCGTGTAGTAGATGGCGCCGCTCTGGGTGGGCGCGATCCTGCACTCCAGGGTCAGGACGGGCCCGGGGATGTCGAAGTGCACGCCGTTGAGCGCCTCGATCGCGGCGTCGGAGGTCGCCTGCATCCAGGACTGCAGGGCGGTGGTGTCGGGCAGGGTCCGGCTCGGGTCGGCATCGAGGACGGCGATCGCGTCAGCAAGGCTCGCGCCCGGCCCGGCGATCTGCACGGCGACCTCCTCCTGCTCGGCGATCACCCGGTCCAGCTCGGCAAGGCCCCAGGCGTACGTCTCGTCCAGGTCGACGGCCGCACCGAGGAAGAAGCGCGACCAGAGGGCGTAGCGCTCGCGACCGAAGGCGTCCGCCGTCGGTGCCACGGGCGCGAGCTCCTCGCGCAGGAACTCGGCGAGATCGGCGTAGGCGGTGCGGGCCGCGGCGGCCCCCTCCTCCAGCCGCGAGGCCAGCCCGGCGGCGTCCGGCGCCTCGGCGAGCGCGGCGTCGACCGCCTCGCTGCGGACCAGACCGGTGAAGAACGACTCCTCGCCGGCGAGGTCCTCGCACTGCCGGATGCACTCGGCGACCTGACGGGCCGCGGCCACCCGTCCGCGCGAGGCGGCGAGCCGCAGCGACGCGGCCACACCTGCCGCCGCCTGCGGCAGCGAGCCGAGCCGGGTCGCGATCGTCTCCCAGTCCTGAGCTGTCGCGGTCGCCATCAGGTCGAAGATGTCGCGCATCCCCTGGATGGGCGAGGCGATGTTGTTGAGCTCCCCGAGGATCTCATCGGCCTCGTGCAGCTCGAGGTGGAGCCCGAGCCGTTCGCGCATCGCCGCGACCGTGACGCGGTCGACCTCGTCGACCGCGGCGGCGGCGTCGAGCGAGGCGAGGACAGCTCGAGCGGCCTCGGCGACCTCCTGGTGGCCGTCGGGGGAGTAGTCGGGCCACAGGTGGTCGTAGCCGGCGATGCCCATCCCGGTCGCGGCGGTGGGGTCCAGGCGCGCGAGCGTGAGCACCCACGCGTCGGCGATCGCATCGATCGGTGTGCTGGGGCGGTGGCTGTCGGTCGACGTCATGGGGTCACCGTAGTGCGGTCGGCCGGTGCGTACTCAGGTCGTGCTCCACCGCCAGGAGTCGGGACCCGGCGCCAGGGGATCGCCCAGACGGTCGGCGACGCCCTGCCAGCGACGGCGCGCGGCGCGCGTGTCCGCCTCGGTGTCCGAGGTGGCGCTCAGCGCCGAGATGGCGGCGGAGCCGGCCGCCAGCCCGGCCACGAGGGCCGCGAGCTCGACATCGTCCGGCGCGCCGCGGACCACCCGCACGTCGGGGGTCACAGCGGGATGTTCCCGTGCTTCTTCGCGGGCAGCGACGCCCGCTTGGTCCGCAGCGTCCGCAGCGCCCTGACCACCTGGGGCCGGGTCTGCGAGGGTGCGATCACGGCGTCGACGTAGCCGCGGTCGGCCGCCTCGTAGGGGTTCACCAGTGCCTCCTCGTAGTCGCTGACGAGCCGCGCCCGTTCCGCCTCGACGTCACCGTCGGCGTCCGCGACCTGCTTGAGCGCCGCACGCTGCAGGATGTTCACCGCTCCGGAGGCGCCCATCACGGCGATCTGCGCCGTCGGCCATGCGAGGTTCACGTCGGCACCGAGCTGTTTGGACCCCATCACGATGTACGCACCGCCGTAGGCCTTGCGGGTGATCACCGTGACGAGCGGGACGGTGGCCTCGGCGTAGGCGTAGATGAGCTTGGCCCCGCGCCGGATGATCCCGTTCCACTCCTGGTCCGTGCCCGGCAGGAAGCCAGGGACGTCGACGAAGGTGAGCACGGGCAGCCCGAAGGCGTCGCAGGTCCGCACGAAGCGGGCCGCCTTCTCGGCTGCGTTGATGTCGAGCGTCCCGGCCATGTGCAGGGGCTGGTTGGCCACGACGCCGACGGCGCGGCCCTCGACGTGGCCGAAGCCGATCAGCACGTTGCGTGCGTAGAGCGGCTGGACCTCGAGGAAGTCGCCGTGGTCGAGCACCGCCTCGATCACGGTGCGCATGTCGTAGGGGTGGGAGTCCGAGTCCGGGACGAGGTCGTCGAGCTCGAGGTCGGCATCGGTGACGTCGAGCGCCTCCGGACGGCCCACGTCCTCCGGCCACACCGGTGGGTCGGAGAGGTTGTTCGACGGCAGGTAGCCAAGCAGGGTGCGGACGTAGTCGACCGCGTCGTCCTCGTCCGAGCCGAGGTAGTGGGCGACGCCCGAGCGCGTGTTGTGGGTCTGCCCGCCGCCGAGCTCCTCGAAACCGACGTCCTCTCCGGTGACCGCACGGATCACGTCGGGACCGGTGATGAACATGTTCGACGTGCCGTCCGCCATCACGATGAAGTCGGTCAGCGCAGGGGAGTAGACAGCTCCGCCGGCGCTGGGCCCGAGGATGAGCGAGATCTGCGGGATCACGCCGGAGGCGGCGACGTTGCGGCGGAAGATCTCGGCGAACTGGGTCAGGGCCGCCACGCCTTCCTGGATGCGTGCGCCGCCACCGTCGAGGATCCCGATCAGCGGCATCCCGGTGCGCAGCGCGAGGTCCATCACCTTCGTGATCTTCTCCCCGTGCACCTCGCCGAGCGAGCCGCCGAAGACGGTGAAGTCCTGGCTGTAGACGGCGACCGGGCGGCCGTCGACGGTCCCGTGGCCGGCGATGACCCCGTCGCCGGCGACCCGGCGGGCGTCGAGGCCGAAGTTCGTCGACCGGTGCCGGACCATCGCGTCGAGCTCGGTGAAGCTGCCCTCGTCGAGCAGTGCGTCGACCCGTTCGCGCGCGGTCTTCTTGCCGCGGGCGTGCTGCTTGGCTGCGGCCGACTCCTCCGCTGCCTCGAGCTCTGCGGCGCGGCGGTGCAGGTCGGCGAGTCGGCTCTGCGTCGTCGGGGTCGTCCTGGTCGATGCGTCGCTCACCCCACGAAGGCTAGTTGTCGGAACCCCACATCCCGAGTGAGGTTCTGCACCGTGTCGGGCGGTGCGCCTGTGACGATCTGCACAACACGGGCAGCTCCCGGTCCCTCGACGGGTGGGCCCCGTGCGGCCTCGCGCGGTCTAGCGTTGTCGGATGGTCACCGACATCCTCGACCTCGCGACCTGCTCGGCAGCCCTCGCGGAGCGGGGCGTTGCCCCCGGCGGGCGGCTGCGCGTCGTGGCGAGCACCGGCTCGACCTCGACCGACCTGCGCGCCCTGGCCGTCGGCCGGGACCCGTGGCCCGACGGCTGGGTGCTCGTCACCGACGACCAGGTCGGCGGCCGGGGGCGCGCCGGC
>JBBRGX010000162.1:0-5131 GCA_038223605.1 Actinomycetales bacterium
CGCAAGCGGGACGGGAAGGTCCTGGTGACCGAGGGCCCCTTCGCCGAGACGCGCGAGTGGATCGCCGGCTTCGACATCCTCGAGTGCGCCGACCTCGACGAGGCCATCGCCATCGCCGCTGACCATGAGATGGCCCGCAACGGTCGGATCGAGCTGCGGCCGTTCTGGCCGTTCGACGGGGACGAGTGACCGATCCGCGCACGGCGCTGGCCGCCACCCTCGCGGCCGAACGGCTCCGCATCGTCGCCTCCCTCATCCGGACGACGCGCAGCTGGGACCTCGCCGAGGACGCCCTCGCCGACGCCGCCGAGCGAGCCTTGCTCCGCTGGCCCGTCGACGGAGTGCCCACCAACCCGGCGGCGTGGCTGACCACCGTCGCCCGCCGCCGGGCGCTCGACCTGGGGCGCCGGGCGGCGACCGAGCAGCACCTCCTGGGTGAGCTCGCGAGCGACCCCACCCGCGACCCGGCCGGCGGCGACAGCGACGGCGACCGCCTGCGACTGATCTTCACCTGCTGCCACCCGGCCCTCTCGCTCGAGTCGCGCGTGGCCCTCACGCTCACGGTCGTCGCCGGGCTCCCGACCGATGCGGTGGCCCAGGCCTTCCTCACGTCACCGGCCACGATGAGCCAGCGGCTGCTGCGGGCCAAGCAGCGGATCGCCACCGCCGGGATCCCGTACGCGGTCCCGGGACCTGACGCCTTCGGCGAGCGCCTGGACGGCGTCCTCGCCGTGGTCTACCTCGTCTTCACGGAGGGCTACGCGACCCAGGAGGTCGGCCTCGCCGAGGAGGCCCTGCGCCTGGGACGGCTCCTGGTCGAGCTCGTCCCTGGCGCCGACGAGGCGCGTGCGCTCCTCGCGTTGATGCTGCTCCAGCACTCACGCCACGCGACGCGCCTGGTCGAGGGCGAGCTGGTCAGGCTCGAGGACCAGGACCGCAGTCGCTGGGACGCCGGCGCCATCGCCGAGGCACGTCGGCTCCTCGCCCGCCCGACCGCAGCCCGCGGGCCCTACCGCGTGCAGGCCGAGCTCGCGGCCGTCCATGCCAGGGCTCCGTCGGGCGCGGCGACCGACTGGGCAGGGATCGTCCGGCTGTACGACGAGCTCCTCGACCGCGGCCCCTCGCCCGTCGCTGCGCTGAACCGCGCCGTCGCGCTCGGCATGAGCGAGAGCGCCGCCGCCGGGCTGCGCGCACTCGAGGAGGCGCGCACCGACCCGGCGCTGCGCGACCACCCTCTGGTCCCCGCCGTCCGCGGTGACCTGCTGGCCCGGGCCGGGCGCTCCGCCGACGCGGTCGTCGCGCTCGACGAGGCCGCCCGCCTCACCCTCAACGACCGCGAGCGCCGGGCGCTCCGTCGACGCCGGGACGAGATCGCGGGAGACGTCCCCTCGTGACCCGGCGCGCCGAACGAGCGGTGCTCGCGGCCCTCCTCAGCCCACCACGACGGTGTACCCGCCGACCAGGTCTCCCTGCGGGTCGAGGAGCGAGAACCTCAGCGCGTGCAGCGCCCCCGCCGCCCCGCCGAGCCGCTCGGCCATGCCACGGGCGCTGAGGTCGCCGAGGTCGAGCACCGTAGCCATCCCCTCCACGAGCGCCGTCTCCATCGGCGCGTCGGTGACCACGCCGAGGCGCCCCCACCGCTCGGGCCCGAGCCGGTCGAGGAGCCGACGCGTCGCACCCGGCTGCTCGAAGGGATGGGTCACGGCAGCGCCTCCTCGATCACGGTCCGGCGCGATCTTCCCGGCCTTCGCGAGCCGGTCGGAGGCCACCACGACGGTCCGGCCTCGCTCGGTGAACGCCGTGAGCAGATGGACGGAGGTGCTCATCCGCACCCCGACGCGGATCTCGTCGAGCTCGGGGAGGACCACCGCGTGCGGCCGCCCCTCGCGCTTCGTCGAGCTCCCTGCGCCGATCGCCAGCAGCATCCCGCGTGCCGCCGGCCCCGCATGGGTGAGCTCGAGGGTGAAGCCCTCGGCGACCTGCGCGCCAAGGATGGCCAGCATCGGCAGGACCTGCGCCGGGCCGGCGAGCACCTCGAGGTTGCGCTGCCCGACGTGCCGGTCCGAGTTCGCGAGCAGGAGGCCGCCGGAGCGGTCGAGCGGGCAGGAGACCTCCGCGATGAGGCAGTGATGGCCGACGTCGGCGGGATCGGGCTTCCAGTGGCGGTCGAGCTCGACGACAGCGACGCAGCCCGGCCGCGTCCGGTCGGCCAGCTCCGCCCATGCCCCACCGATGAGGTGCTGCTGGTAGTAGGGGTCGTTCTGGTTGCCGACGCCGAAGAACCCTGGATTGATCGCCCAGGCCTTGACGTGCACCCCCACCGCGGGGAAGAGCCCGAGGTTCCAGATCCGCACGAAGACCCGGTAGGCACGGCCGGCCGTCGGGGACATGACCAGTCGCGCCGGGTCGAACGGCCCCGAGTAGCTCGCGTCGATGAGGAGGAGGTCGGGCGACTCCCAGCACGGCACCGGTGGCCACGTCGGGCGCCTGCCGCGGTCGCCGGAGGCGAGGGCCCGCACGAGGAGGTACGGGTAGACGTCTTCGCGGTGCGGTCGCCGCTCCTTGCCGAGCTCGCCGAGCATCCCGCGCCAGACGTGGACACGGTCCGGGTCGGGCTGCCACTCGGGGTCGGGATCTGGGAGGGCCGGACGCGTCGGGTCGGTGCCGACCGGGTCGGCCGGATCGTTCCCGCGCTGCTCGGCGTCCTCCTTCGCCGTGAGCTCGGGGTGCTCCGGGAACGGCGTCTGGTCCTTGGTGTCGCCCATCACCCGTCTCCGTGTCGCTCGTGGAGCTTGCGCTTCCAGTCCGTCCCGTAGACCAGCTCCTTGCCCGGGGGCCGGCTCGCGTCGCAGATCCCGTCACCGAGCGGGTCCGGTGGCGCGATGGGCCCGGTCAGGTAGTGCGCCCGCAGGTCGACGCGTGGGTCGTACCGCGTCGCCCCGAGGTGGGTGCCCTGGGCGTCGACGGGGTCGGGGTTGTCCTTGATCGAGAAGAACTGCGGCGGGGTGCAGGGCTGCGCGTAGCGGAAGCTCGTCCCGAAGCCCGGGTTCATCGCAGGGATGCACTCCCAGGTGCCTCTGGCGTTCGGCACGGCGGCCGTCCGGCCCAGGTTGTGCCGGTCCCAGTCCCAGCAGTGCCAGGCGTAGCCGCGGTCGCTGTCGAGGTTGAAGTCCGGCACCTGCAGCTCCGGGAGGCCACGGTCGCGGGCCATCCGGCCCACGAGGTACAGCGAGTAGTCGACCGGGCCTCCGAGGTGCTGGTCGGCTCGGAGATGGAGGTCGAGCGCCGCTGCGGTCTCCTGCGGGCTCCTTGCCTTCTCGAGCGCCTCGCGGGCGGTGTCGTCGCCCGCCGGGCCGGGCAGGAGGACGGTCGCCTGGTCGCCGACGAGATAGGGCCCGACGTGCACCGCCTCGCCCTCCTGCGGCACCCCGTCGCCGGCCTGGTTCGTGGACGGGTACCGCCAGGGGGCCACCCACTCGCTCGGCTTGAGCTCGTCCGGGCCGTCACCGGCGTAGACGAGCGGATGGGTGACACCGATCGCCGCGGCGAGGTCGGGGGTCGAGATGCTCGACGGCAGGTCGCGGACGATGGAGCGCGGGTACGCCGGGTCGAGCCCGTCGGACGAGGTGCTGGTCAGGCGCCCGGACGGCTCGTCCACCACGAACGACGTCACCCCGATCCCCATCGGGTCGTCGAGGAGGTTGGCGATCGAGAAGACGCCGGAGCTCCCGAGGGTGGTCAGCCCGAGGTCGACCTCCTCCGGCTTCGGCATGAGGAGGCCGGACATGACCAGCGCCCGGCGGGAGAGCAGGTAGAGGTTCCAGGCCGGGACGACGACGGTCCAGTAGATGACCTCGCGGGCGGGGAAGGTCGCCACGTCGAGGATCAGCCCCGGCAGGACGGTCACCAGCCAGACGATCACCTCGGCCAGGTAGACGACCCACGCGAACAGGGCGAGCAGGAGGTCGAGGAGCGTGAACGAGTCGTCGTCGTCGACGCTCGCCCCACGCGCCGGGTCGTCGTCGACGCCTCCCCCGCCACCACCGGGTGGGGTGGGGAACGAGTGGTCGGTGAAGACGGACGGCGGCATCGGCTTGCGCGGCGAGAGCCCCTCGCGTCCGGTCATCTTCAGGTAGCCGTAGGCGATCGACCACATCTCGGCCATGGCGTCGGCGCTCGGGCGTCCGTCGGGGTCACCGGCAGCGTTCGTCGCCGACCAGGTCGGGTCCTGGGTGAGGATCTTGGGCCCGTCGGGGTGCACGGCCGCCATGGCGGCCAGGATCGCGTCGGTCAGGTGCTCAGGGAGCCCACCGGAGTCGAGGTCGAAGAAGTGCGCGCGGGCCGCAGCGGGGGTCGGCCCGTCGGAGTCGTCGTACGCCGGGAAGCCGGTGAAGTAGTCATAAGCAGGGGCGTCGTCACGACCGTCGTACGGAGCGTCGTCGCGGTGGCGGAAGGCGACCCAGAAGTGCAGGGCGCTGGTCCCGTACTCGGCGTAGAGCGGACCCGGGTTCCGGGCGTCGTAGTTCTGCGCGTCCATGTGGTTCTCGACGAGGTGGTGGCGCTGCCAGTGGTCGCGGTACGGGCCGCCGGCCTTGGCGTTGGTGAACGGGTGCCCCGTGACGTCCGTCGCGCAGTGGCTCATCCAGCCGACAGCGAAGGCGACCCGCGCCTCCGCGTCCTTGCGCTCGTCGTCGGTCCCCGCACTGCCCAGCGCGGCCATCGCCTGGCTGAACAGGGCGAAGGGGAACTGGTACGTGCGCCGGTAGTGGAAGACGTCGGACCAGTAGAACGCGTCGTTGCCGAAGCCCTGGGGCACGCCAGAGGTGAGCACGCCGAACCAGTCGCCCATCCCCGCGAGGAGGCCCTTGAAGGCGTTCATGATCGCCCCACTGAGCTCGTCGAGGATCTGGCCGAGCTGGTTCGCCAGCCCACCGGAGAGCTGCGAGGCGAGCTGGGCGGAGTTGGTGCTGATCGGTCCGATCCACTTCTCCCAGCGGGCGATGAAGGTCGCGTCGATCTCCTCCCACACGTCGAGCGCCCATCTCACGACCTGGCGGATCACGACCCCGGTCCCGTCCTTGAAGTCGGGAAGGAGGTAGAAGAGGTCGGGGCCGAGGGCTCCGATGGCGAG
>JBBRGX010000163.1:0-5121 GCA_038223605.1 Actinomycetales bacterium
AACGTCGGGCTGGCGCTGGACCCCGAGTGGCGGCTCGCGCCCGACCAGGTCCACCTGCGCCAGATCGGCTCGGTGGGGGTCGAGGAGGTCAACGCCGTCGCATCGTGGCTGGCCACCTTCACCCGCGAGCGCGCGCTCCCCCAGAAGCTGTTCGTGCTGCACCAGTTCGCCGGCCGGATGATCGCCGGCCGGGAGGGCCTCGACATGAGCCACCGGGAGCTCGCCGTGATGGTGCACGTCGACGGCCAGGGCTCGCAGCCCGCGAAGGCCGGCACCTGGGCTGCGCTGCGTCGCGACGCCCCGGCGGGCCTGTGGTGGGGCTGGAAGAACTTCATCGACGAGGACGTGCCGATGCTCACCCCGGAGCAGACGCTCCAGGTGGTGCCGACCCCTGACCTCATCACCTACCAGTGACGGCGCCGGGCGGCGGCCGACCTCTCAGGCGGCAGGCTGGCTCGGCAGGACCCCGGTGACGGCGAGCGACGCGGCCATCGATGCCCACCGCGCGAGCGCGGCCGGCGGGATGCTCGCGACCGACGGGGCGAGGCGGATCGACTCGAGGGAGAGGGGTGCGGGCTGCTCGGGCATCGGGGGCCTCTTTCGTTCGGTGGCCCGGCTGACCTCTGGGGTCCCGTGGCTTTGCGTCCCCGCCTCACGACGGGTTTGCCCTTTTCGCTGACCTCCTGAGAGTACCGATCCGCCGGCCGACACCCAGGGCCGTGGTCGCCGACCACCCGTTCGGACCATCACTTTCACCCGCTGGTCCGCGCCGCCCCCTGGGCAACGCCCGGGACCGCCCCGATCCCTCAACGATCCGTGCCGGCCGCCGATGAGGAGTCAGCCGACGCCCGAGGAGGACTGTGGACGCCATCACCTCGATCCAGTCCCGGATCGCTGAGATCCAGACCCGGATCTCAGCCTTCGAGCGCGCGACTCCCCCGTCCGGCGCGCTCGGCAGCGCGTCGACGACGACCTCCTCCGCCACCACCTTCGGCTCGGCCCTCGCCTCGGAGCAGGTGCTCGCGAGCGGGCAGGTGCTCGCGAGCGGGCAGCTGCTCGCATCGGTCGGGACGGGCGCGAGCCAGCTGAACGCCCGGGGCGCACCGACGGCCTACCTCGCGTACGGCAACGGGAAGGTCCCGGCCTCGGCGCTCAGCCCGGTCTCCGGCACCGATGACGAGCTCTGGCCCCCGGCCGCACGCTCCTTCGAGGCGATGCGCTCCGCTGCCTCGGCCGCCGGGGTGAGCATCGGGATCACCGACTCCTACCGGTCCTTCGACGCCCAGGTCGATGTCGCGGCCCGCAAGGGTCTGTACAACCAGGGTGGCCTTGCCGCAGTCCCGGGCACGAGCGACCACGGCTGGGGCACGGCTCTCGACCTCACGCTCGACCCGGCAGGCCTGGCGTGGATGAAGGCGCACGGCAACGAGTACGGGTACACCGACGACGTCCCCGGCGAGAGCTGGCACTGGCACTACGCACCGACCCGGTGACGGGGCGGCCGAGCCGCGCGAGGCACGGCCGGAGCATCCTCTGACGCGCCGGCCGTCGGTCTCACAGGGCCAGGACCGACATCCGTCCGCTCTCGTAGCCGGTGATCGAGATCTCCAGGTCCAGGCGGCGCACGTAGGCGAGCACCCACTGCGCGACGTCCGGCGGAAGCACCTCGCGGGGCGCGTACGCCTCGTAGAGCCGGACATGCGGCGCGGAGCCGTGGTTGAACAAGGATGCGGCGATGTTGAGGATCTCTGCGGAGTTCTCGTAGAGGGCCGGCGTCAGCAGACCGCTCTCGACGGCGGCATGTGCAGCGCGCACCGGAACCAGCGCGATGGCAGCACCGGCGTGGGCCGCGAGCGCGAGGTCGATGATCACGAGCGCCCGGAGCTTGAGCATGTTGTCGACGTAGACGCCGACGACCGCCCCGCCGGGCTCGATCGGGTCGACGGCCCTCGCGCCGACAGTGACGTCGACATCCCGGCCGAGCAGGCCCTCGATCAGCTCACGGACCTCGAGGGCCGCGGGGAGCGGCGAGCCGGCGCTCATGCGAGGAAGGGGTCGATGGTGTCGCGGAACACCTCGGCGGTGAAGGGCTTGGCGATGAGGAACAACGCTCCTGCTGCCTCGGCCATCTCGCGCATCTCGCGCGAGCCCTCCGACGTCACGAAGCCGAGGGGGATGTCCAGCCCGGTCGCCTGCATCTGCCTCAACAGCTCGATGCCGGTCATCTCGGGCATGTTCCAGTCCGAGAGCACGAGGTCCGGGTCCATCTCCTTGGCGATCTCCAGCGCCGCGGCGCCGTCAGGTGCCTCGGTGATCTCCCAGTCGTATCCGGCCTGGCGCAGGGTCCTGATGACGATCTGACGCATCACCCGGCTGTCATCGGCGACGAGCACTCTCACTTCTCCACCTCCTTGTCGTGCGATCGGGCTGTCGGGCTCACGGAAGGCTCCAGACGCTGATGACGAGGCAGGCGCCGCGCCAGTCGAGCAGGAGCTCATGGACCAGGTCGCGGACGGGGCCGTCGGGGGCGGCGTGCGAGACCCGGGGGAGGCTGAGAGCACCGGGATCGGGGACGAGGGCCTTCACGTTCCCGCCCAGCACGTTCGCCACCTCGCCCAGCGCGTCCACGAAGTCGGCGTCCTCGACCGCCTCGTCGGGGCCGAGACCGAGCAGGCCGCGGGTGACCCGCGTGGCCGTGGAACGCTCCGTGGTGAGCAGCACCCGTCCGGGGGACTCGCCGCCGACGTCGACCCACGCATAGGTCGGGTCCCCGAAACCGGGCGCGGGGCCGAACCACTCGCGGAGCGTCTCCGGCTCGGTGTCGATCATCGCGCCGAACACCTCCTCGGCGATGGTGAAGATCGGGTCGCTGCCGGCGTAGGACGCCAGATCGATCGCGGCGCTCATGCGGAGACCTCCCACTCGACCAGTCCGAGGAGCTGGAGCTTCTCGCGGATGGCATCCGCGGTGAACGGCTTGATCAGGTACTCGTGGGCGCCGGCGGCGAGAGCGCGCACGATCTGCCCGTGCTCGCTCTCCGTGGTCACCATCATCAGCGTCACGTCGCGCCACTCGCGGTTCGCGCGTGCTGCGAGGACGAACTCGAGCCCGTTCATCACGGGCATGTTCCAGTCGATGCAGGCCAGGTCGACCTGGACGCCTGACTCGAGGACGTCCAGCGCCTCTCGTCCGTCGGCCGCCTCCAGGGTGTCGAACCCCAGCGAGCGCAGCACCCCCACGATGATCCGGCGCATCGTGCGCGAATCGTCGATCACCAGTGCTCTCATGCTGCCCTCCGTGTCGCAAGGCGGTATCCGGAGCCCCGGCCGAGGCTCACCCGCTCGAAGTCGTCGTCGATGCCGATGGTCGTCTCGGCTGCGCCGAGGAGGAGATAGCCGCCAGGTCGGATGGCCTGGCGGACCCGCCGCAGGACATCGCGCTTGGTGGCGAGATCGAAGTAGATGAGGACGTTGCGCAGGAAGACGACGTCGAACGGACCACCTGCCGGCGGCGCGTCGAGCAGGTTGTGCTGGGCGAAGGAGATGCTCGACCTCAGCGCCGGGGCGACCTCCCAGTCGGCACCTGCCCGCGTGAAGTGCTTGACGAGCATCGGGGCGGGCAGCCCACGGTTGACCTCGAGCTGGCTGTACCGGCCGTTGCGCGCCCTCGCGAGGACCTGCTGGTTGAGGTCCGTCGCGAGGATGCGCAAGCGGCCGGCCACGGCGAGGTCGGACAGGACCATGGCGATCGAGTACGGCTCCTGCCCGCTTGAGCAGGCAGCCGACCAGATCCGTAGCTGGCCGGCACCGCCGGCGGGGCGCAGCTCGGGGACGATGTGATCGGCGAGGCTCATGAACGGCTGCGCATCGCGGAACCACGAGGTCTCGTTGGTGGTGAGCGCCTCGACGACCGCCTCGAGCACGGCGAGGCCGGCCGTGACACGGATCGACCGCACATAGCTGTCCACGTCGCCCAGGCCGGCGGTCCTGGCAAGCGGGAGCAGGCGGCTCTCGACCAGGTACTCCTTGCCTGCTTCGAGCTGGATCGCGCTGCGGCGACGGACGAGGTCCACCACCCAGCGGAAGTTGTCCGGTGCGAGCGTCATCGGACGCCTCCTGCCACGGTGAGCGGGTTGACGAGGGCGACGGAGCGTGCGATGGCGGCGGCGACCTCGTCGATCGGGACGATCTGGTGAGCAAGTCCCGCGCCGGCGACCGAACCCGGCATCCCCCACACCACGCTCGTCGACTCGTCCTGGACCAGGACGGTGCCGCCGGCCGAGACCACCGACTCGCTGCCGGCACGACCGTCCGAGCCCATCCCCGTCAGCACGACGGCGAGCACGTCGGCGCCGAAGACGGGAACGGCAGAACGGAAGAGCACGTCGACGGCGGGTCGGCAGAAGTTGACCGGCGGCCCGTCGTGCAGGCGTGTCCTGCCCCCGTGGGCCGAGCGCACGATCTCGAGGTGACGGCCACCCGGGGCGATGTACACCCAGCCCGGCTTGAGCTCCTCGTCCCCCGCCGACTCGACGACCGTGCTGGGACCGATCCGGTCCAGCCGGGCCGCCAGCTGCCTGGTGAAGAGGGCCGGCATGTGCTGGACGATCACCACGGGCACCGGGAGCGGAGCGGAGAGTCCCGACAGGACGCGCGAGAGGGCCTCGGGGCCACCGGTGGACGAGCCGAGGACGACGACCCGAGGACGCGCCGGCGTGGTGGGCCGGGGACGCAGGGTGGGGGGAGCGGCCGGCGCAACCGCTGCTCGTGCACCGGTGCCGGGTCCGGCCGGGCCGCCGGCGCGGGAGCTCGCGGTGCGAGCGGGGGAGCCGGCCGCTCGGGGGACGAACGCCTTGATCCGCGGGATCAGCTCGCTGGCGACCTGGGCGAGGGACTCCTGCACGCTGCCCACGTTGGCCGGCTTGGCGACGTAGTCGGTGGCGCCGGCGGCGAGGGCGTCCAGGGTGGCCACCGCTCCGCGCTCGGTGAGGGTCGAGAACATGATGATCGGCATCCTGTGCCCCGCTGCGCGCAGTGCACGCACGGCCTCGATGCCGTTCATCACGGGCATCTCGATGTCCATCGTGACGAGATCGGGGGCGAGCTGCTCGACCTTGCTCAG
>JBBRGX010000164.1:0-5092 GCA_038223605.1 Actinomycetales bacterium
GCCTCCGCGGTCAACGACACCTCGCGTGAGCTCGGCTCGGCGCTCGGCATCGCGATCCTCGGCAGCGTGCTCGCCTCGGGCTACCGGGACGCCCTCACCGCCTCGGGGGCGCTCGACGGCCTGCCCGCCCAGGCCGTCGAGCGGGCGACGGCCTCGATCGCGTTCCTGCAGGCCGGGGCCGAGCAGATCGCCGCGATGGGGCCCGCGGGCCAGGCGCTGGCCGACGCCGCCCGGCAGGCGTTCGTCGACGGGACCGGCCAGGCGCTGCTCGTCGGCTCCGGTGCGCTCGTGCTCGGTGCCCTCGTGGTGGCGCTGCGCGCGCCCGGACGGACCGGGACGGTCGTCATCGAGGACGAGGCACCTGCGCCGGCACGGCGATCTCGCGCGGTGGAGCCCGGCTGACGGGCTCGGTGCCTGCTCAGCGGGCGAGGCGTTCGACGACCGCCCCGAACACGGCGGGCGCGGTCGAGGCGACCGGGACGACGGCGCCGCGCAGCGGGCTCGTGGCCCAGGCCACGAGGCCGGCGGTGAGGAGGCGGTAGTCCCTGCTCTCGGCCTGCCATGCGCGCTCGTAGTCCCGCGGTGAGTCGAGTGTCGCGACCGCCGCCCGGGCCTGGGCGAAGCCGAGGCGCAGGCCCTCACCCGTGAGGGCGTCGACGTAGCCGGAGGCATCGCCGACGAGCCGGACGGGACCGGCCGCACGGTGCGTGCTGCGCTGCCGAAGCGGTCCCGCGCCACGCACCTCGCCGAGCGAGGCGCCGTCGATCCGCGCGAGGAGCTCGGGGAATCCGGCCAGCGTCTCGTCGAAGCCCGCGCCGGGCGGACCGAGCAGGGCGATCCCGACGAGGCCGTTCTCGACGGGCGTGACGTAGGCCTCCGCGTCCCTGCCCCAGTGGACCTCCACAAGATCGGACCACGGAGCGGTCGCCACGTGGCGACGCAGCCCGAAGCGACGTGCGGAGCGGACCGGACCGGGCCGCTCGAGCCCGGCGAGCCGTCGCACGGTGGAGTGCAGGCCGTCGCAGCCCAGCAGCCAGCGGGCGGAGACCGTCGCCGGTCCGCGCGCCTGGTGACCCTCTCCCGTGGCGCCTCCTGCCTCCCGCACCGTGACCAGGACCCCCGCGTCGAGGACCCGCAGCGCCTCCACCCGTGCTGCCAGGTGGACGACCCCGAGCTCGGCCGCCCTGGCGAGCAGTGCGGCATGCAGGGTCGTGCGGCGCACCCCTCGTCCGGGCCCGGCGGTGAACGCATGCGCGACGGAGCGTCCTGGGGCGCGGTAGTCGATGCCGCGCAGCGGGTGTCCGTCCGGGTCGACGCCGAGCCGGTGCAGGGCCGCGAGGGTCCCGGGCATGAGGCCCTCGCCGCAGGCCTTGTCGATCGGCCCCGTCCGCGGTTCGACGACGACGACGTCCCACCCCGCCAGGCGCGCCTCGATTGCGGCCGCGAGACCGACCGGGCCCCCGCCCACCACGAGGACCTCGGTGTCCAGGCCCGCCACCCCTGCGGTCATCTCGCCTCGAGGGCGGCCGCGAGGGCGCGCTCCTCGGTCGGGATCCGGAACTGCAGCAGCAGCAGCGCGTTGAGCAGCGTGAAGGTCACCGCGGTGACCCATGCCGTGTGCACCAGGGGGAGGGCGAGCCCCTCGACGACCACGGCGACGTAGTTCGGGTGCCGCAGCCAGCGGTAGGGCCCGCCGGTCACGAGCGGAAGGCCCGGGACGACGACGACGCGGGTGTTCCACCGGTGCCCGAGCGTCCCGATGCACCACCAGCGCAGCGCCTGGCTCGCCAGCACGAGGGCCAGTGCCGTCCAGCCGAGCACCGGGACGAACGGTCGGTGCGCGAGGTGTGCCTCGCCGACGCAGGCCACGAGCAGTCCGGTGTGCAGCGCCACCATCGGGCCGAAGTGGCGTCGGCCGTGCTCGACCCCGCCCCTGGCCAGGGACCACCGGGCGTTGCGGGCGGAGACGACGAGCTCGGCAAGCCGTTCGAGCGCCGTGGCCGCGACGAGGAGGTCGAAGAGGAGCAGCACCCTCAGACCTCCGTCGGCCAGCGCAGCAGGACGAGCTCGCAGCCCACCCCTGGCCCGAAGGCGATGACGACCCCGACGGTCCCGTCGGCCGGCCGCCCGCGCCCGTCGATCGTGTGCAGCACGTGCAGGACGGAGGCGGAGGAGAGGTTGCCGACCGTGGCGAGCGACTCGCGGCTGGCGTCGAGGGCCTCGGCAGGCAGGTCGAGCGCTGCGCAGACGGCGTCGAGCACCTTGGGGCCTCCGGCGTGCACGACCCAGGCGCCGACGTCGGCGCTGGTGAGCCCGTGCGGGGCGAGCAGGGCGGCGACCTCCTCCGCCAGGTGCGCCTGGATGACGTCGGGGAGGCCGGCCGAGAGCACGATCCGGAATCCGCTGTCCCCGATCTGCCAGCCCAGGGCGTCCTGGGTGCCGGGGAAGAGTCGGCTGCGGCTGGCCACGACCGACGGCCCCGAGCCATGGCCGGCCCCGCCCGTCTCGTCCCCGGTTGCCCACTCGTCCCCGACGAGCACTGCTGCCGCCGAGCCGTCGCCGAAGATCGCGCTGGACACGAGGTTGGCCGTGGAGTCGTCCCCGCGCTGCAGGGTCAGGGAGCAGAGCTCGAGGCAGACGAGCACGGCGACCTGGCGAGGGTGGCCGACGAGGTAGTCGTGCGCGCTCGCGAGGCCGGCGGCGCCGCCTGCGCAGCCGAGCCCGAAGGAGGGCATCCGGCGCACGTCGGGCCGCAGGCCGAGCCGTTCGACGAGCAGCGCGTCGATGGAGGGCGCTGCGACCCCCGTCACGGTCGTGAACAGCAGGAGGTCGACCTCCGCCGGCTGGACGCCGGCGAGGTCGAGAGCGCGCTTGAGCGCCTGGGCTGCGAGGTCGGTCCCCAGGGAGATGAAGAGGTCGTTGGCCTGGCGGAAGGAGCCGAGTCCCGCGTACGCCGCGAGCGGGAGCGCGAGATGCCGCGTGCGGATCCCGCTCGCTGCATGCAGCCGCTCGAGCAGCGCCCGGCGCCCCGGGTCGGGTGCGAGGAGCGGGCCGAGCATCGAGGTGATCTCGGCCTGCGGCTGCATGTGCGGCGGCAGCGCCGGTGCCACCGCGAGAAGTCGTGACATCTCGGCATCGTGCCACGGGCCGGCCGATCCGGCCCGCGCAGTAGCCTCAGGCCCGTCACCTGCGACGCCCTGGTCGCGGCGCCATGCCCGACCTGACCCGACGAGAGGATGCAGATGAGTCCGCGGTCGACGCCTCGCGGTCTGCTCGCCGCCTGCCACCCCGGTCCGACCGCGGTCGTCACGGCCCTGTCGGCCGCGCTGCTCGCCGGAGCCGGCGCCTCCTTCGCCCGAGGGCTCCTCGCGACGGCTGCCGTCCTCGCCGGTCAGCTGTCGATCGGCTGGTCGAACGACTGGATCGACGCGCGGCGCGACGCGAGGGTCGGGCGATACGACAAGCCCGTCGTCACCGGCGACGTGTCGGTCGACCTGCTCCGGGTCTCGGCATGGGTGGCTGCGGCCGCCTGCACGCTGCTCTCGCTGGCGACCGGACTGCGCCCCGGTCTCGTGCACCTCGTCGCGGTCGGGTTCGCCTGGGCCTACAACGTGCGGCTCAAGGACTCCGTCTGGTCCTGGCTGCCCTATGCCGTGTCGTTCGGGCTCCTGCCGGCCTTCCTCACGCTCACTCTTCCGGGCGCACCCCTGCCGGCGGTCTGGGCGGTGGCCTGCGCCGCCCTTCTCGGCCTCGGGGCGCATGTCGCCAACGTGCTGCCCGACCTGGAGGCCGACGCCGAGACCGGGGTCCGCGGGCTGCCGCACCGCCTCGGGCGCCGGGCGTCCGGGGTCCTCGCGCCGGCCGTGCTGATCGCCGGGGTCGCCGTCGGGGTGGGCGGGACCCTGCACGCCCCCGGCGGGCTCCCGGCGCTCGGGGTGCTCGCCGTCGGGGTCCTCGCTGCCGTGCTCGCGATCGACGCCGGTGCTGTCGCGATGACCCGGCCGCGCAGCCGGACGCCCTTCGCGCTGAGCATGACGGTCGCGGGTCTGTGCGTGCTGCTGCTCGTCGCCTCGGGGCCGGCCCTGATCGGTCGGTAGGCCGGCCGGCCGTGCTCCTCCCGCCGGGAATCGCGCGGCCCACCTCTGAGTTGAGTGTGTATGGCTCAACTTTCGCGCCCCGGACTTGCGTTCGGCGGGCGGACGTCGCAGACTTGAGCCCAGCAGGCTCAACCCAGCCTGGATCAGTTCATGGACCAGCAGCGCCCGCGGCTCCCGCCGGCGAGCAGAACCACGAAAGAAGGCATCACTCATGGCACGAGCCGTCGGGATCGACCTCGGCACCACCAACTCCGTCGTCGCCGTCCTGGAGGGCGGTGAGCCGACCGTCATCGCGAACGCGGAGGGCATGCGCACCACGCCGTCCGTCGTCGCCTTCTCCAAGACGGGCGAGGTCATGGTCGGCGAGGTCGCCAAGCGCCAGGCCGTCACCAACGTCGACCGCACCATCTCCTCGGTCAAGCGCCACATGGGCACCGACTGGACCGTCGCGATCGACGACAAGAACTACAACTCGCAGGAGATCTCCGCGCGCGTGCTCGGCAAGCTCAAGCGCGACGCCGAGGAGTACCTGGGCGAGACGGTGACCGACGCCGTCATCACCGTCCCGGCCTACTTCAACGACGCCCAGCGTCAGGCCACCAAGGACGCCGGCCAGATCGCCGGCCTCAACGTGCTGCGCATCGTCAACGAGCCCACCGCCGCCGCGCTCGCCTACGGCCTGGAGCGTGGCAAGGAGGACGAGCTCATCCTCGTCTTCGACCTCGGTGGCGGAACCTTCGACGTGAGCCTGCTCGAAGTGGGCAAGGACGACGACTTCTCGACCATCCAGGTGCGCTCCACCGCGGGAGACAACCGACTCGGCGGCGACGACTGGGACATGCGCGTCGTCGACTACCTGATCGGCAAGTTCAAGAAGGACATGAGTGACAACCAGCGCGCTCTGCGTCGTCTGCGCACTGCTTGTGAGCGTGCCAAGCGCACTCTGTCCAGCTCCACCCAGGCCCACATCGAGATCGATTCTCTCTTCGAGGGAA
>JBBRGX010000165.1:0-5000 GCA_038223605.1 Actinomycetales bacterium
TCGACGTTCGACCAGAGAATCGAGGACCATCCGGTCAACCTAGCAGATGTGCGTTCGTTAACCTTACAAACGTGAGGGTCACATCTGAACAAACGTGAGGACCTCAACTGAGCAAACGTGAACATCCGACCATCGGCATGAGCGGACGGTCGCGCTGCCCGCCCGCCAACGGCAGGAGGGGAACCGGCGACCCGACGGGGGGTACGGCCAGTGAGGGGATGATCGTGCGGCCGTGAGGGGGCGTCCAGGGGCTCCTCGGGGGGCTGCCAGCCGATCTGCTCACCGGCTGAGCGCGCCGACGGCCTCCCCGTGGCAGTCGGTGGCGCAGGCGCCGCTCACCGTTCCGGCCGTCTCGCGCGCTCCGGTCGCGCCGTGCTGAGCTTCTCGGCTTTCCCGGGACATCTGACAATGATCACAGCCCGCTGCCGAGCTCAGGACCGACCGAGCGCGACTCGTCCGCGGCTCGTCCGCGTCGGCCGGCAGCGACCGCCGCCGCCCGGGTCAGGACCCAGCCAGGTCCGTGACGCCGGCCACGAGCCGCCGTCCGCGGGCCGCCGGCCGCGGTGACGGTCCCCCTCGTGGCGTGTGCCCGATCGTTGGTCCTCAGGCGCCGCGGTGCGCCACACCGACGGCGCGTGCCCAGCCGTCGACGTCCGTCGGCAGCTCCGGGCTCGCCGTGCCGGGCTCCAGGAGCTCGACGACCTCACCGGGGGAGACCCGCGCTCCGTCCCGGGCGAGGAACCGCCCGGCGACCAGCCCGCGAGCGACGTGCTCGCCGCCGCGGGTGAAGACCTGCTCGAGGTAGACCAGCCTCGGGTCCCAACCGAGCACCCGGCTCTCGATCTCGAAGCGGTCGCGCAGTCGCAGGGAGCGGCGGTAGGTCATCGTCGAGGCGGCGACGACCGGGTACCAGCCCTGGGCCTTCAGGACGCCGACGGCGCCGAGATCGGCGAGCAGGTTGGTCCTGGCGATGTCCATCATCTGCAGGTAGACGCCGTTGTTGACGTGCAGGTACATGTCCAGGTCGCCGACGCCGACCCGCAGGCGGGTGGTCGACGCGCTGAGCATGTGATGGCCGGGGCGGGCGGGCCGCGGACGGGCGTTGGTCATGGCGAGCTGGATCTGGCGGGACACCCTGGGAGGCTACCTGGAGCGTCTGAGCGTCCGGTGCACCGGGGACCGGTCGCTGCGCGGGTCAGAGCGCCGGCCCCGGCTCGTACTGGATCTCCCGGCGGACAGCGCGGGCGGCATCCGGCGACTCGAGACGAGCCACCAGGTGCAGCGCCATGTCGATCCCGGCGCTGACACCCGCGGAGGTGATGACGTCACCGTCGTCAACGAACCGGGCCTCGGTGTCCAGGAGCACGCTCCTGTCGATGGCAGCGAGCTCGTCGAAGGCGGCGGCGTGCGTCGTCGCCGGCCGGCCCGCGAGGAGCCCTCCCGCAGCGAACACCAGCGCCCCGGTGCACACCGAGGTCATCAGCGCTGTCGCGGCGCGCATCCGGCGCAGCCACTCCAGGTGCTCGCTGTCCATCAGGAGCCGACGCGTCCCGCGGCCACCCGGGTAGACCAGGACGTGCAACGGGCCCACCTCGGCCGCTGACATGTCCGGGAGCAGGCGCATCCCCTTGGCGAGCCGGACTCCGGCACCATCGGCAGAGAACAGCACGACCTCCGGCCGGAGGGGGCTGACCTGCGCCCACGCCGCGAGCACCTCGAAGGGGCCCGCCACGTCGAGCTCCTCGGCGTCGTCGAATACGAAGATCCCGATCCGCAGCCCGCGGGAGGTCGCCATCGGGTCAGATCCCGGGAAGGGCGAGCATCTGGTCGAGAGCGGAGCGCGCCCAGCGGGCGTCATCCGGGTCGACGACGATCTGGTTCACGGTGCGCCCGGCGACGAGCGACTCGAGCGTCCACACCAGGTGGGGCAGGTCGATCCGGTTCATCGTCGAGCAGAAGCAGACCGTCGCGTCGAGGTAGTGGACCTCCAGCTCGGGGTGCGTCGCGGCGAGGCGACGCACGAGGTTGAGCTCCGTGCCGATCGCCCAGGCGCTGCCCGGCTCGGCCGCGTCGAGCATCCGCACGATGTGCTCCGTCGAGCCGACATGGTCGGCCGCGCGCACGACCTCGTTCTTGCACTCGGGGTGCACCAGCACCTGGATCCCCGGCACGGCCTCGCGGATCGCCGTGACGTTGGCCTCGGAGAAGCGTCCGTGCACCGAGCAGTGCCCGCGCCACAGGATCATCCGCGCCGCGTCGAGCTCGGCCGGGGTGAGCCCGCCGTCCGGACGCCGAGGGTCGTACACGACGCAGTCCTCCAGCGACAGGCCGAGCTGCTCGACAGCCGTGTTGCGGCCCAGGTGCTGGTCCGGCATGAAGAGCACCTTGCCGTCGCCCTCGAGGCCGCCCGTCTTGTCGAAGGCCCACTGCAGCGCGACCTTCGCGTTCGACGAGGTGCAGACCGTCCCGTCGTGGCGCCCGGTGAACGCCTTGATCGCAGCGGTCGAGTTCATGTACGTGACCGGGACCGTCCGCTCGGCGACGCCGGCGTCCGTCAGGACCTCCCACGCCTCCTCGACCTGGGCGATCGCCGCCATGTCCGCCATCGAGCAGCCGGCCTGGAGGTCGGGGAGGATCACGGACTGGGTGTCCGAGGTGAGGATGTCGGCGGACTCCGCCATGAAGTGGACCCCGCAGAAGACGATGAACTCGGCCTCCGGCCGGGCAGCGGCCTCGCGAGCGAGCTTGAAGGAGTCCCCGGTGACGTCGGCGAAGGCGATCACCTCGTCGCGCTGGTAGTGGTGCCCGAGCACGAAGGCGCGGTCCCCGAGGGCGGCGCGCGCGGTCCTCGCACGCTCGACCAGGCCGGGATCGCTTGCAGCGGGCAGCGCGCCCGTGCACTCGACGCCGCGCTCGGAGGCGAGGTCGCTGCCCTGACCCATGAGGAGGAGGACGCCGCTCGGGGCTGGCTCGGCAAAGGTCGCGGTCACCGGTGGATTCTCCCACACGCGGTGCCCGCCGCCCAGGCTGGGAGGATGGCCCGGTGCGCGTCCTCCTGGCCCCCGATCGGCTCCCCGGATCGCTGACCGCTGCCCAGGTCGCCGAGGCCGTCGCGGAGGGCTGGCGGCGCGGGGCTCCGGGCGACGTCCTGCACCTGGTCCCGCTCGGTGACGGCGGGCCGGGGTTCGTCGACTCGGTCGCCGTGCGGGCCGGCGGGGCCCTGGTGGCCCTGGAGCTCGGCGATGCGCTCGGTGCGGACGGGCAGCCCGCCCCGGGGCCGGTCGCGGTCCTCGTCGTGGACGACCTGCCGTCGCGGCCCGGTCGCACGGTGGTGCTCGAGGCCGCTCAGGTGCTCGGACGTGAGGCGGTCGGCGCCGGGCGATCGCCCGCCGAGGTCTCCTCGGCCGTGTTCGGTGCGCTGCTCGATGCGGTGCTCGCGCTGGCGCCGGATCACCTCGTGGTGGGCGTCGGGGGAGTGCTCGCGCACGATGCCGGCGTCGGCGCCATGGCGGCCATGGCGGCCAGGGGTCGACCGGCCGGGGCGCCGCGTGCACCGATGGGCGCCGGTCCGCTCTTCGGCGGCGGGCTCGCGCTCGCCGGGCTGGCCGCCGCCGACCTCGAGGGCTGGACCGACGTCCTCGAGCGGTTCGCGGGGGTACGGATCGAGGTCGCCGTCGACACGGACGTGCCGCTCCTCGGGCTGCACGGGGCGAGCGCATCGTTGGGCCTCGCCACGCCCGCCCTCGCCGCGCCGGTCGCCGCGGGCACCGCTCAGGACCTCGAGCGCGCCCTCGGTCACGCCGTCCACCAGATCGGCCGGGTCCTCGGCCCCGGCAGCACCCGGGCGGCAGCGGCCAAGGCAGGGGCTGGAGCCGGCGGTGGACTCGCGTTCGCCCTCGCGCTGCTGGGAGGGCGCCTGCGCCCCGGTGCGGCACTGCTCGCCGAGATCGGCGGGCTGGTCTCGCTCGCGGGGCAGTGCGAGCTTCTGGTGACCGGGGGCCCGGCCCTCGACCCGCACTCGCTGCACGAGTCGGCCGTCTCCGTCGTCGCGGCGGTCGGCCTGGATCTCGGCGTCCCGGTGGTGGTCATCGCTCAGGAGGTCGTGCTCGGGCGCCGGGAGTGGTCAGCCGTCGGGGTCGCCGCGGCCTACGCCGTCGCCGAGGACCTCGACGCCCTCGATCGCGCGCTCGCCGACCCGCACGGGACCCTGGCCGCGCGGTCGGAGCGAGTGGCACGCACCTGGTCGCACTAGCGCCGCCGATCCGTGTTCGCCGAGAGCGGCATGTCCGATCGCGACGTGCGCGGCGCGACGACGTACCCTGGTGACTGCGAGACCTCCGGTCCGTGCCATCGACGGCAGCCCACTGACGCATCCGACCATCCCCGCGGAGGGACCATGACCGACACGACCGAGACCACGACCCACGGAGTCGTGCTCACCGACGTGGCAGCGGGCAAGGTCCGCAGCCTGATCGAGCAGGAGGGTCGTGACGACCTGCGCCTGCGCGTCGCCGTGCAGCCCGGTGGCTGCTCCGGCCTGATCTACCAGCTCTACTTCGACGAGCGCGTCCTGGACGGCGACGTCACGCGCGACTACGACGGTGTCGAGGTCGTCGTCGACCGGATGAGCGTCCCGTACCTCGAGGGCGCGACGATCGACTTCGCTGACACGATCGAGAAGCAGGGCTTCACGATCGACAACCCCAACGCGGGCAGCGCCTGCGCCTGCGGGGGCTCGTTCTCCTGAGCAGCATCCCTCGGCGGAACGGGCGGTCACCCTGGGGGTGGCCGCCCGTCCCGCGTCAGGGGCTGATCTCGACCGTCGTCGCCCAGCCGTCCTGGACGGGGTGGGTCTCGAGCACCGAGTGGCCGCGCATCCGGGCCCAGGCGGGGATGTCGTGCCTCGCGGCGACGTCGGTCCACCAGACCTCGACGCGATCTCCCGGGGCGAGCTCCTTCGCCACGGCGGCCAGCCGGATGATCGGCATCGGGCAGCGCAG
>JBBRGX010000166.1:0-4526 GCA_038223605.1 Actinomycetales bacterium
GGACCGCGTCGATCACCTACCTCATGCCGGTCGTCTCGGTCGCGCTCGGCGTCGCGGTCCTCGGTGAGCGGCTCCAGCCGATCGCCGTGCTGGGTGGGCTCGTCGTGGTGGTCGGGGTGCTCGTCGGGCAGCGTCGCGCGGCGGAGCCGCAGAGCCCGGCAGCGGAGCCGGTACGCGTCGTCGACCGGACAGCTCCTCGGTCAGCCCCCGCTGAGCCTGCGGAGCGCCGCATCGAGCCGACGCGCCCGGGTCTCGGCGGTCTTGGCCGACTCGAGAGCCTCCACGTGGGCCTTGCGGTGGCTCGGCGCGAGCACCTCCCAGGCCGCCCCGGCCGCCGGGTTCGTCGCGAGCGCCTCGGCGAGGTCGGACGGCGGCTCGATGGTCCGGGGAGCGGTGTCGACCTCGACGTCGACCTCGATCTCGTCTCCGCCGGCGATGCCTGAGGCCTCGCGGTGCGCGCTGCTCAGCGGGACGATGAAGGCCCCGTCCCGGCTCCCGATCGTCGTGCGGTAGCTGTACGGCCCGATCGTGAGCACGACGGGAGGCCGTCTGCCCGCGCCGAGCGCCTCGACGACGTCGTCGGGGACCGGGATGCCGGTGTTGCGGCCGTGCAGGAGCACGGTGGTCCGGTAGCGCATCTGCCCTCCAGGTCGAGCCCCGTCGCGCAGCGCAGGCGCAGGTGCAGGCCGCGGGTCCGACCCTAGGGCTGCGCCCCGTCGGGCGCGAGCCCCGAGCGCCCCGCCGACGATCCCGGTGATCGCCCTGCCGCGACCGCCCGACGGGCACCACCCGGTGCAGGGCGTCGTGCGGGCCCGTGCCGACGGGGGCGGGGCTGGGCGCGGTCGAGCGGTGCGTACGGCGGGGGCGCGGTCGAGCGGTGCGTACGGCGGGGGTGCGTACCCGAGCGGTGCGTAGCCGGGCGGTGCATCCTCGACGAGGCTGGGGGAACCGTCGTCCCCGTCGGCGGCGCCCCGTAGCCTTGCGTGGCCCGACCCGAGGAGATCCGCCCGATGCCCATGTCGTCCGCTGCGCCCGCCGCGACGCCCCTGCAGGCGTTGCGCACCGTCTTCGGCTACGAGGCCTTCCGCGGCGAGCAGGCGGAGATCATCGACACGGTCGTGTCGGGCGGGGACGCGCTGGTGCTCATGCCGACCGGTGGCGGCAAGTCGCTGTGCTACCAGATCCCCTCCCTGGTCCGGGCGGGCACCGGCGTCGTCGTCTCGCCGTTGATCGCCCTCATGCAGGACCAGGTCCAGGCGCTCTCGGCACTCGGCGTCCGCGCCGGCTTCCTCAACTCCACCCAGGGCTACGACGAGCGGCGCTCGACCGAGCAGGCGCTCCTGGCCGGTGAGCTCGACCTGCTCTACCTCGCGCCCGAGCGCCTGCGCGTCCCTGAGACGCTCGCCCTGCTCTCTCGAGCGTCGATCGCCCTCTTCGCGATCGACGAGGCGCACTGCGTCTCCCAGTGGGGGCACGACTTCCGGCCCGACTACCTGCTGCTTCACGTGCTCGGCGAGCAGTGGCCCGACGTGCCGCGGGTGGCCCTCACCGCGACCGCCACCAGCCAGACCGCTGCCGAGATCCGCACGCGCCTCGGGCTGGACCACGCACGCACCTTCGAGGCGAGCTTCGACCGGCCGAACATCACCTACCGGATCGTGCCCAAGGACAACCCGCGCGCCCAGCTGCTCGAGCTGCTGCGCACCGAGCACGAGGGTGACGCGGGCATCGTCTACTGCCTCTCGCGGGCCTCCGTCGAGCAGACGGCCGACTTCCTCGTCGCCCAAGGGATCGCCGCGCTGCCTTACCACGCCGGTCTTGACGCGCGGACGCGCTCGTCGAACCAGTCGCGCTTCCTGCGCGAGGACGGCATGGTCATGGTCGCGACGATCGCCTTCGGGATGGGGATCGACAAGCCCGACGTGCGGTTCGTCGCGCACCTCGACCTGCCGAAGTCCGTCGAGGGCTACTACCAGGAGACCGGCCGCGCCGGCCGCGACGGGCTGCCGTCGACCGCGTGGCTCGCGTACGGGCTCGCCGACGTCGTCCAGCAGCGCCGCATGATCGACACCTCTGACGGCGACGCCGCCCACCGCCGGAGGCTCTCGGCCCACCTGGACGCGATGCTCGCGCTCTGCGAGACGGTGACCTGCCGGCGGGTCCAGCTGCTCGCCTACTTCGGCCAGGACTCCACGCCCTGCGGCAACTGCGACACGTGCCTGTCTCCGCCCGACTCCTGGGACGGGACGGTCGCCGCGCAGAAGCTGCTCTCGGCCATCGTCCGCCTTGACCAGCGTGGGCAGCGGTACGGCGCCGGGCACGTCATCGACATCCTGCTCGGCAAGGTGACGCCGCGGGTCGCGCAGCTCGGGCACGAGGACCTGAGCGTCTTCGGCGTGGGGGACGACCTGGACGACCGCGGCTGGCGTGGGGTGGTGCGCCAGCTGCTCGCGCAGGGGCTGCTCGGGGTCGACGCCTCGGGCTACGGCACCCTGCACCTGGTCGAGGACTCGCGCGCGGTGCTGGCCGGCGAGCGCTCGGTCCTGCTGCGCCGCGAGTCCCCGCGGACGGCGCGTCCGGCGAAGGCGAAGGCGCGGGCGGCGGCCGTGGTGGACCTGTCCGAGGATGCTGTCGAGGTCTTCGACCGGCTCAGGGCCTGGCGGGCGGGCATCGCCAAGGAGCAGGGCGTGCCGGCGTACGTCGTCTTCCATGACGCGACCCTCCGGGCGATGGCCGAGCGTCGGCCGACGTCGACCGACGAGCTCGCCGGCGTCAGCGGCGTCGGCGCCGCGAAGCTGGAGCGCTACGGCCTGGACGTGCTGCGCGTGCTCGCCTGAGCAGGCCGGCCGACCTCAGGCGAGCTCGGCCGCCAGGGCTCCGAAGCGTCGGGCGTGGCGGGTGTCGAGCCACAGGAGGAACCCTCCCTGGACGAGGATCGCCGCTCCGTCTCCGCGCCGCGCCGGCCGCCTGACCAGGGCGGCGCCGAGGACGAGGTAGCCGACGTCGAGGAAGGCATTGACCAGCAGGAGGCGCCGTAGCGTTCGGGCGCGCGCGGCAGCGACGGGTCCACCGGTGGCGCGGTGCGTGCTCCTCGTGTCCGGGTCGGTCTCGGCTCCAGGTCGCCCAGCACGTCGGCGCGCTGCTGCCCAGCCGCCCGCGGCCAGCGCTCCGTCGACCGCGGCCCAGGCGACCGTCTGGCGCCCGAAGGCCTCGATCCCCGACCAGCCGCCTCGGCGACCCGCGACCCCGAGGGCGGCTCCCGCGACGGCGCTCACGACGGCGCCCGTGCCGAGCTCGGCCAGCAGCCGCTCCTCGATCGCCATCTGCCGAGGTCTCAGTCCTCGCCGAAGCCGGCGATCGTCAGCTCGATCAACGGGCTGTGCTCCATCATCACCTCGAGGTCGTCGCGTCCCCAGGTCGCTGCTGCCGCGCTCAGCAACGTGCGGCGCTCCGCGGGGTCCGTGACGACCAGGGCCGTCCCGGGCAGGTCCGCGACCGCGGTGCGCTTCAGGTGCAGGACGACGTGCGGATCGGCCTCGACGTTGTGCAGCCACGCCCGCGTGCGGCCGGCGAGGGGCATCCCGCTGATGAAGAGCCGCCGGTCGAGATGGTGCAGGAAGATCTCGATGCGTCGCGCCTCACCGGTGCGGCGGCCCGTGGTGGTGAGGTCGACGACCTGGTTCTGGCCGAGTGCTGCGCGCACATCGCTGTCCATGGGTGCTCCGATCTGCGTCGACGACCAGCAGGGCCGAACGGGCGGTCCGTGCCCCATTCTGCGCTCCTCAGCGCCCCCGGGCCTGGGGATGTCCGCGCTGGACCTCCGCCGTGCGCCAGGATGGGCCGACGACGCCTGCCAGGGCGCGGGGCGAGGAGCGCAGCGTGCGGAAGCCGGCCGAGGGGCGTCCTGCGGTCGACCTGACGGTGGCTCGGGCGTGAGCGCAGCTGCGGGGCCCGCCGCTCCCGGTTGGTACCCCTCGCCCGACGGTCTGCCCCTCACCCGCTACTGGGACGGGCGCCAGTGGACGGGGTGGCTCAGCGACGGGTTCCGGCAGTGGTCCGACGCCCCGGAGCGGCGCGGGCTCTCCGCGGTCGACCTGCCGGCGCTGAGGTTCGTCGAGGAGGTATTCCTCCCGGCCGCGATCGCACGCGGGGTGGTGGCGCCGCAGCAGGCTTCCGGGCTCGGCTGGCTGGTTCAGGGGATGCGCGGCGAGGCGCTGGCCGCTTCCGCGCGGCCCTCGGCGACCTCCGTGCCTTCGACCTCGGCGTGGATGCCGGCGGCGCAGGCCACCTCCGGGGCGGAGGCCGCGCCGGTGGGGGAGGTCGCCGAGGGCGCCGAGCTCTTCGCCTCGCCCGGCGGTCCCGGCGTGCCGATCCCGCCGTCGACTCCCGCCGCCGGCCCGCCCGCCCCGGCCCTCGCGCCCTACGCGCCCGCCGCGCCGTACCCGCCCTCGGCCCCTCTCCCCCCGCGTGGGCCCGGTCCGATCAGTCGGTGGTGGACGGAGACCTGGGGACGGATCGGCTCGGAC
>JBBRGX010000167.1:0-4484 GCA_038223605.1 Actinomycetales bacterium
GGACAGCACACCGGTGAGCGGCGCGGCGGCCACGGCTGCGACCGACGCGATGTCCAGACCCACCGGGCCGGCCGCACGCAGGGCGACGGCCACCACCGGCCCGTGCCGGGTGACGCTCACCCACGGCCCGGCCGGCAGCACCCGGACCGGCCCGTGGGGACGGCCGCAGCCGCAGCTCGAGTCGAGGCGGACCTCCGCAGGGGGGCAGCCGAGCGCCGAGCCGAGGGCGGCCCGCAGCAGGAGCCGGCCGGTGACGAACGCTGCCCGGCGGTCCGGAGCCATCGCGTCGGCCCGCTCCCGCTCGATCGCGTCGAGCACGTCGAGCACGCCCGACCATGCGGTGAGCGGCTGGCTCAGCCACACGTCGACCGGGTCCATGGCGTCATCCTGCCTCAGGTCGACGTGCGCGTCAGACGGCGGGACGGTGCGCGACGAGGCGCAGAGCGGCCGACCGGGGCCGAGCCCTGGCGGGGGCCGAGCCCCGACGGGGGCCGAGCCCTGACGGGGGCCGAGCCCCGACCGGGCGTCGCACGCGGACCACGCCTAGGCTGAAGGATGACCGGTCGCCGTGATCGCCCCGCGGACCAGGAGCGCCCCACCGTCGTGCGCGAGGTGGAGCGCAAGGTGTCGGTGCCGGCGGAGCTCGTGCTCCCGACCATGATCGGTTCCGTCCCCGGCATCGTGGCGCGGCGCCCGCTGCCACCGGCCGAGCTCGTCGCCGCCTACCACGACACGGACGATCATCGGCTCGCCCGCTCGGGTGCGAGCCTGCGGCGCAGGCAGGGCGGCCCGGATGCCGGGTGGCACCTCAAGCTGCCCGCGCCGGGTGGAGCTCCCGGTCGCGACGAGATCCGGCTCCCGCTCGAGGCGGGCGAGGTCGGCATGATCCCGGCGGAGCTCTCCGGGATCGTGCTCCCGCTCGTGCGTGAGGCGCCGCTGCGACACCTCGCGACGGTCCGGACGGCCCGGACGGGCTGGGAGCTGCTGGACGCCGACGGCGAGGTGCTCGCCGAGCTCGTCGACGACGTGGTGTCACTGGAGCCGGCGACGAGGTCGTTCCGGCAGATCGAGGTGGAGGCGCGTGTCGAGGACGAGCGGGCCGAGGAGGTGCTCGACGGCGTCGTGGCCGTGCTTGTCGCTGCCGGCGGGAGCCGCACCCGCGAGACGAAGGCCGCAGCGGCCCTCGGCGTCGTCGCCGTCGATGGTCCGCTCGTGGTCCCGGCCGTCCCGGACCGCGAGGATCCCGCTGCGCTCCTGGTCCGCCACACGCTCGCGACCGGGGTGCGTGCGCTGCTCCTCGCCGAGCTGGACGTCAGACGTGAGGCGCCGGACGCGATCCACCGCATGCGGGTGGCCGCGCGCACGCTGCGCAGCAGCCTGCGCACCTTCGCGCCGCTGCTCGACCCGGACTGGGCGGCCGGTCTGCGCGCCGAGCTCCAGCAGACCGCGACCTCGCTCGGCGCGGCGCGAGACCTCGAGGTGCAGCTCACCCGGTTGCTGGCCGCGGCGAGGATGCTGCCGCCGGCGGACCAGGAGCTGGCCACCGCGGCCGTCCGGGAGGTGCTGGGCGCCCGCGAGGAGGCTGCCCTGCGCGGTGCCGCGGCCGCGCTCGACGAGGCCGGGCACGTCGGGGTCCTCGTGGACCTGGTGGGTGCCGCGACCGATCCGCGGCTGGGTCCGCCGGCCGACGGGTCGATCGTCGACACGGTCCCGGACCTGGTGCGGACCACGATGCGCAGCCTGCGGCGTGCCGTCGACGCCTTGGCGATGGACGGGCCGCCCGAGCAGTGGCACCACACGCGGGTGCTGGCCAAGCGCGCTCGGTACGCCGCCGACGCCGCCGAGCCCGTGCTGCCCCGCGCTCGGCGTGCCGCCGCCCGGCTCGCTCGACTCACCGACCTCCTCGGGCAGGTCCAGGACGCCGTCGTCGGGCGAGCGCTCCTTGCCGAGCTCGCCGCGCAGGCCGAGTCGGCGACGGCGTTCAGCCTCGGCCTGCTCGCGGCGCGCGAGGAGGAGGAGGAGAGGGCGACGAGGGCGGCCGTCCTCGCCTCGTGGCCCAGGATCGAACCGGTGACGCGTCGGCCCGTTCGCTGAGCCTGTCCAGCCCTGACACGTTCACGGGACGTTCATGGACTGTCCGACTGGGGGTCATCAGGACCTTCGTCCTGCCTCTTTAGAGTGAATGAGCGTGCTTGCCCGCCCCACTCTCAGGAGGACCGTCATGACAGCTCGAACGATGCGCACGTGGTCGTCTGCCGCCCTCGTCGGCGCACTGACCCTGGCCGGCACCTCGGTCGCCGGTGCGGCCTCGGCACACTCCCCACGGCCGGCGCCCACCGGTCCGAGCAGCAGCGAGGCGCCCTACCTGGTGCCCGCAGCCGACGGCATCTCGCTGACCTCGTTGCTCACCGTCGGAGACTCGGTCGGTGGCTACCGGATGGTCGGCATAGCGGACGGGCTCGGTGCCTTCGACAACCGCAACGGCACCTTCACCCTGCTCATGAACCACGAGCTGACCAGCACCTCAGGCGTCGTCCGCTCGCACGGTGCCGCCGGCGCCTTCGTCTCGAGGTGGGTGATCGACAAGCGGACGTTGCGCGTCGTCTCCGGGTCCGACCTCATCCGCAAGGTCTTCCTCGACTCGCCGGCCGGCTTCGTCCAGACCCCTGGTGTCGCGCTCAACCGCCTGTGCTCTGCTGACCTCGCCGAGCAGTCCGCCTACTACGACCGCCGCACGCGCACCGGGTACTCGGGCCGCATCTTCACCAACGGGGAGGAGTCGCCGGGCGGTCGCGCGTTCGCGCACGTCGTCGACACGGGCGAGAGCTACCAGCTCGCAGCCCTGGGTGCCGGGAGCTGGGAGAACATCGTCGCGAACCCGTCCACCGGCAGGAAGACGGTCGTCATCGGCACGAGCGACTCCGGTGGCGGCAACGTCACGGTCTACGCCGGGACGAAACAGCGTTCGGGGAACCCGGTCGAGGCCGCCGGGCTGACCAACGGCCGGGCCTGGGCGATCGCGGTGGCGGGCCTCCCGGTGGAGGACGGCTCGCTCGCCGTGCCCGAGGGCCCGATGCCCTTCACGCTCGCTGCCCCGGGCACCGGGACCGGCTTCGACCGTCCCGAGGACGGAGCCTGGGACCCGCAGCACCCGAACGACTTCTACTTCACCACGACGGCGAGCATCAGCAAGCACAGCCGGCTGTGGCGGGTCAGCTTCGCGGACGCCTCGAAGCCTGAGCTCGGCGGCACCGTCGAGATGGTCCTCGAGGGGCCGACCGACACCGCGAGCGGACCGAAGATGATGGACAACGTCACCGTCGACCACGGCAGCGTCCTGATCCAGGAGGACCCGGGGAACAGTGCCTACCTCGCCGGGATCTACCGCTACGACATCGCCTCGGACACCGTGCTGCGGATCGCCGACAACGACCCGGCTCGGTTCCTCCCGGGCGGCGCGCTGTTCGACACCGTCGACGAGGAGACGTCCGGGATCATCCCGGTGCCGTTCCTCGGTGACGGCGCGTACCTCTTCGTCTCGCAGGACCACACGAAGCTGGCGGACCCTGAGCTCGTCGAGAAGGGGCAGCTGCTGCTCCTGCGTGACCGGTCGGTCGAGGACGGGCGCGGCTCGCACCGCTGATCCTGGCGTGAGGCACCGGTGCGCCGGGGCGGGGTCTCCCGTCCCGGCGCACCGGCATGTGCGCGAGGCGGGAGTCGAACCCGCACGCCCGAGGGCACCAGGACCTAAACCTGGCGCGGCTGCCATTTCGCCACTCGCGCTCGGTCCGAGCCTACGGCCTGACGGCAACGGGACCGCTGACGAGGCTTGTCAGTCCAGGCCGAGCTCGCGCCGCAGGGAGGCGACGTGGCCGGCGGCGCGGACGTTGTACCGCGCGACCTGGATGCGTCCGTCGGCGTCGACGACGAAGGTCGAGCGGATGACGCCCTCGACCGTCTTGCCGTAGAGCTTCTTCTCGCCGAAGGCGCCGTAGGCGTCCAGCACGGAGCGCTCGGGGTCGGAGGCCAGGGGGTAGGTCAGCCCTTCCGCTACCGCGAACTCGGCGAGCCGTGCGGGCCGGTCGGGGGAGATGCCGACGAGGTCGAAGCCGGCGGTCTCCAGCGAGCCCGCCCAGTCGCGGAAGTCGCAGGCCTCTCGCGTGCAGCCGGGCGTCATCGCCGCCGGGAAGAAGAAGATCACGACGCCGCGTCCGCGGTGCTCGGAGAGACGGAACGTGGAGCCGTCACCCGTCGTCAGGGCGAAGTCCGGGGCGAGGTCGCCGACGGCGAGGCGGGTCATCGTGGGGGTCCTTTCGATCGGTGTCCCAGCCTAGCCAGCCGCCGCCCTGCTCACCTCCGGTAGCGTCGCGCTGTGACCAGCTCCGCTGCCCGTCCGCCGATCCGCATGCTGCACGACCGGGTCCTCGTGCACCTGGACGGCGAGTCCGCCGAGCGACTCTCGGCCTCCGGGATCGTCATCCCGG
>JBBRGX010000168.1:0-4479 GCA_038223605.1 Actinomycetales bacterium
CGGCGAGGGCGCCGTGCCGTCACGGCATTTTGCTTCCCCGCGGGCCTACTCCACCGCCAGCACGGCCCGGAGGTCGAGGCTCAGGTCCGCCGGCGTGCTGCGGGGACCCGACGCGTAGGCCCGGAGCCACCGGTCGAGCTCCGCTGCGGGCAGCGGGCGGGACCAGTGGTACCCCTGCGCGAAGTCGCAGCCGAATCGGGCCAGCTGCTCGGCGACGTCGGCCTCCTCGATGCCCTCAGCGACGACCCGCATGCCGAGGGCGTGCGCGAGCTCGATCGTCGATCGGACGATCGAGGAGGAGCGGTCGTCGAGGAGCATCGGGACGACGAACGACCGGTCGATCTTGACCTCGTCGACGACGAGCTCACGCAGGTACACGAGCGAGGAGTAGCCGGTCCCGTAGTCGTCGATCGAGGCCTGCACCCCGAGGTCCCGCAGGCTGGCCAGCACGGCCTGGGCCCGGGCGCGGTCGCGCAGCAGCGCCTCCTCGGTGATCTCCACCTGGAGGCAGGAGCCCGGGAGGCCGTGCTCGCGCAGCAGGTCGGCGACGTGCTCGGGCAGGGTCTCGTCGATCAGCACCGCTGGCGGAAGGTTCACGGCGATCGGGAGCGAGATGCCGGCCGCGCGCCACCGGGCGGCCTGAGCCGTCGCCTGCTCCAGCACCGCCTTGGTCACCGCGCGCATGAGCCCCGCACGGCCGGCGAGCGGGAGGAACGCGTCGGGGTAGACGAGCCCGTGGCCCGGCCGGTCCCAGCGCACGAGGGCCTCCACGCCGACGACGCTGCCGTCGTCGAGCGCGATCTTCGGCTGGTAGTGCAGCAGGAGCTCGCCCCGGTCGATCGCCTGGCGGAGCTCGGCGATCCGCTGGAGTCGGTCCTCGCCGGCCAGGTCTATCTGCGGATCGAAGACGGCGAGCCCGAGGTCCCCGGTCTTGGCCCGGTACATCGCGATGTCCGCGCGGCGCAGCAGGTCGGACAGGTCCCTCCCGTCGCGCGGGCCTGCGGAGAGGCCGATGCTCGCGGTCAGCGTGACCCGCGTGCCCTCGACCTGGAACGGCATCGCGATCGCGTCGCACAGGCGAGCGGCGAGCGCGGTCCCGGTCTCGATCTCCGTCTCGGTCAGGAGCAGGGCGAACTCGTCGCCGCCGAGGCGTCCGATCAGGGTACCGGGGGCCTCGGCCTCGGCGAGGAGCCGGGCGGTCACGGCGCGAAGGACCTCGTCGCCCGCGTGGTGACCGAGGCTGTCGTTGACCTCCTTGAACCCGTCCAGGTCCGCCAGGAGGAGGACGGACCCCGGTGCGTGACCGGCCTCCAGCAGGAGGGCCTCGGCGGTCGTGGTGAAGCCGCGACGGTTGGGCAGACCGGTGAGGTCGTCGGTGGTGGCCTCGCGCCGCGCCGCCATCATGGCCAGCGTGCTGCGGACCGTCCCGTTGAGCCGGTCCAGCACGCCCAGGAGCGCGAGGACCGCCATGGCGACCGTCGGGAGCGGGACGGGGTGGACGGTGCCGTAGGCGAGGGTCGCCGTCGCCGTGACGAGCGCGGCCCCGGGGATGATCATGAGTCCGCGTGAGGTGGTCGTGCGCTCCGAGCGCTCGATGTCCGGGAGCCACGCGCCGAAGGCCACCAGGATGCTGCTCAGCGGCCAGGCCGCGTCCAGCAGCGTTCCCTCGACGTAGCCGCCGCTCGCGAGCAGGTTCCAGTAGCCGAGGTCGGCGAAGGCGCTGACCGCCATCGAGGCGCCGATCCAGAGCAGTCCGTGCGCCCGGCGGAGCCCGACGAGGATCACCCCCACGGCGCCGAGGAGGAGGATCGCGGTGTCGGCCAGCGGGTAGGCGGCGCCGATGGCCACCGCCCAGGCGCCACCCTTGAGACTGTCGGACAGGGGCGCCAGGAACACGGCGCCGACCAGGCCGCCCAGGGCGAGGGCGATCATCACGCCGTCGCGCCAGAAGTCGAGCGGCGCCTCGCGGGCGCGCGAGCGGACGTAGAACACGATGCCCGTGGCGCACAGCGGGTAGTAGGCGAGGTAGAGAGGGTCCGCGACGGAGGGGAACGGCTCAGGGTCGAGCCCCGCGACGGTGAGGGTGTAGACCAGGTCGCCCGCCGAGGACATGAGCAACCCCACGCCGAGGGCGAGCCACACCGCGCGGTCCCGGGCGACGAGGACCCCGCGGGCCAGCGTCACCCCGGCCGAGCCCACCATCAGCCCGACGTAGAGCCAGAGGTCGCGGCTGGGGTGGTCGCCCGGGCCCCAGGCGACGTACAGGGCGACGACGACCAGCCAGCCGAGAACCAGGAGCCCGAGCGCACCCTGCACGGCAAGGGTCGCTCGCCGTGTGCCGGGCCGCACTCGTCTCGTGAGAGGCGGTTCGTGACGGGAGGGCACGTTGTCCTATCGGACGATCTCGGCCGTGCATGAGCCCTCGTAGGGCGCCCGCTTCGTGCTAAGGACCCGTGGATCGCGGTGCGACCTCCCCGGTGAGGTAGTGCTGCAGGGTGGGCGCGATGGCCGCGGCGACGGCCTCCTTGGGCATCGAGGCCAGGGGTTCGATGCCGACGACGTAGCGCGCGAAGGTGAGCCCGACGATCTGGCTGCCGAGCAGGGCCGCCCGCAGCGCCGCGTCGTCGGCCCCGATCGCCTGGGTGAGGGGCGCGAGCACCCGGGTGGTCACCAGGTCGCGGACCAGCAGGGCGGCGGCGGGCTCGCTGGCGGCCGCCCTCGCCATGCTGATGATCGGGCTGCCCACCGGGTCGGACTCGATCACGTCGAGCAGGAACCTGGCGAGGCGTTCGCCCATCGCGGCCGGGTCGCCGGTGAGCAGGGCCGGTATCGCGGTCGCCGGGTCGATCGGCAGCTCGACGACCGCGACGAAGAGCTCCTGCTTGGTCCCGTGGAAGTGCCGGACGAGCCCGGGGTCGACGCCCGCCTCGATGGCGACCTGTCGCAGGGAGGTGCGGTCGTAGCCGAGCTCGGCGAACTGCCGCCGGGCAGCGGCGAGGATCGCCTCCCGCGTCCCGCTGTGCCCGGGTCTGCGCCCTGGCCCCGGTGCTCGTGCCACGCGAGCCCTCCCTCTGCCTCTTGACGACACTATTCCACGCGTGCAGAATTCCTCACGTAAGGAAAATCAGCTCCCGGGAGGCGTCATGCTCACCGACGACCACATCGACCCTGCCGCGCAGGCGCCGGCGCTCAGCCCGCGACGGCGCCGCGCCATCCTCGCCGTCGTCGCGCTCGCGCTGATGATGGTGGTCTCGGCGGTCAGCGGCCTGAACGTCGCGCTGCCGGACCTCGCCGTCGACACCGGCGCCTCCCAGACGCAGATCACCTGGATCGTCGACGCCTACACGCTCGTGTTCGCCGGCCTGCTGCTGTCCGTCGGCGCCCTGGGTGACCGGTTCGGTCGCAAGGGCGTCCTCATCGCCGGGCTGGTCGTCTTCGGTGCAGCGGCCGGTGCCGCGATGACCACGTCGAGCCCCGAGGTCCTCGTCGGGCTGCGCGCGGCGATGGGCGTCGGGGCGGCCGCCGTCATGCCGGTCACGCTCTCGATCATCACCACCTCCTTCCCGCCCGCCGAGCGCGGCCGGGCCGTCGGGGTGTGGGTGGGCGTCGCCGGCGGTGGAGCGGTGCTCGGCCTCTTCGCCTCGGGGATCCTGCTGGAGTTCTTCGCCTGGAACTCGTTCTTCGGCCTCAACGTCGTGCTCGCGGTGCTCGCCCTGGTCGGGACGGTGCTCGTCATCCCGACCTCGCGCGACGCGCACCCGGCACCGCTCGACCCGGTCGGTGCGCTGCTCTCGCTCGTCGGTGTCGGCGCCCTCGTCTTCGGGATCATCGAGGTCTCCTCGCGCGGCTGGGGCGACCCGGTGATCCTCGTCTCCTACGGTCTCGCCGCCGTCGCCCTCACGGGCTTCGTGCTCTGGGAGCTGGGCCGCGAGCACCCGCTGCTCGACCCCCGGCTCTTCGGCCTGCGTGGCTTCTCCACCGGCTCGCTCGCCCTGACGATCCAGTTCTTCGGCAGCTTCGGGATGTTCTTCACGATGCTCCAGTACCTGCAGTACGTGACCGGGCGCTCTCCGCTCGCCGCAGCCGTCGCGCTCCTGCCGATGCCCTTCGTGATGATCCCCGTCGCACGCAACGCCCCGCACGTGGCCGAGCGCTTCGGGATCCGGCGGGTCGTGCCCGTCGGGCTCCTGCTCAGCGCGACGGGTCTGTTCCTCATGTCGCGGCTGGGCGTCGACCTCGTCTACTGGCAGTTCGCGGTCGCGCTCGTCGTCTTCGCCGCCGGGATGGGGCTCGCCGGCACCCCGGCGACGACGGCCATCGTGTCCTCCCTGCCGCCCGCCAAGCAGGGCGTCGCCTCCGCGGTCAACGACACCTCGCGTGAGCTCGGCTCGGCGCTCGGCATCGCGATCCTCGGCAGCGTGCTCGCCTCGGGCTACCGGGACGCCCTCACCGCCTCGGGGGCGCTCGACGGCCTGCCCG
>JBBRGX010000169.1:0-4387 GCA_038223605.1 Actinomycetales bacterium
ATCCAGCTCAAGGCCGGCACGGTGCGTCGCTCCGGCGCCGGCCTCTCGTTCTGGTTCCGCCCGCTGTCCGCCGTGCTCTCGGAGGTCCCGGTCGACGACCGCGAGCTGCCGGTCGTGGCGCACGCCCGCACGTCCGACCTCCAGGAGGTCACCGCTCACGTGACGGTCAGCTACCGCTTCGTCGAGCCGGAGCTCGTCGCCCAACGGCTCGACTTCGGCATCGACCCGGCCACCGGCCGGTGGACCGGCAGCCCCCTGGAGCAGGTCGCCCAGCTCCTCGGGGAGCTGGCGGCCGGGCACGTCATGGACGCCCTGGCAGGGCGGACGCTGCGCGAGGCCGTCTCCTCGGGGACGGCCGGACTGCGCGAGCAGGTCACGGGCGCGCTCCTCGCCGACGCACGGGTAGCGGCCACCGGGCTCCAGGTGCTGGGCGCGCGGGTCGGATCCGTCCGCGCCGACGCGGACCTCGAGCGAGCGCTCCAGACGCCGGCGCGCGAGGCGGCCCAGGCCGAGGCCGACCGCTCGACCTATGAACGCCGCGCCCTGGCCGTCGAGCGGGAGCGCGCCATCGCGCAGAACGAGCTCGACACGCGTATCGACCTCGCGACCCGCGAGCAGGTCCTCGTCGCGCAGGAGGGGGCCAACGCCCGAGCCAGGGCGGACGAGGCCGCCGCCGCCGCGCTCATCGAGGCCTCGGCAGCGGCCGAGCGCCAGGGCGTGCGCGCCGCTGCTGCCGCCCGCGCGACGCAGGTGCAGGGTGCGGCAGAGGGCGCGGCCGAGCGGGCGAAGATGGCGGCCTACGCCGACGTCGACCACGGCGTGCTGCTCGCCGTCGCCCTGCGCGAGCTCGCCGGGCAGCTCCCGCAGATCGGCCAGCTGACGCTGAGCCCCGACGTCCTCACCGGGGCGCTGGCCGCCCTGACCGCGGGGCGGGGTGAGTGAGGTGACCCTCGCACCCCGCGCCGTGGTGGTCCACCGGCGCAGCGAGCTCGACGAGCTCGTGGACCGCCACGGCACGCGAGGCCAGGTCGAGTTCTTCCTGCGCACGCGCGGCCGCAGCCTCGCCGAGGTCCAGGGCCGGCACGACGCGCTGGACACCGCCCTTCGGCAGGCTCGCGAGGGCATCCCGGCCGACTGGCGTCGGGGTGACGTCGAACGGGGCGACCTGCACCGCTTCGGCTTCGACCCGGAGGACGTCTGCCTCGTCGTCGGCCCCGACGGCCTGGTCGCCAACACGGCCAAGTACCTCGCCGGACAGCCGGTGATCGGCATCGACCCCGAGCCGGGGCGCAACCCCGGGGTCCTCGTGCGCCACCTCGCCGCGTCCGCCGGCCGGCTCCTGGACGGGCTCACGAGCGGCCGCACCCGATGGGAGGAGCGCACCCTGGTCCTGGCCGTCCTGGACGACGGCAGCCGCATCGAGGCGCTCAACGAGCTCTTCGTCGGCCACCCGAGCCACCAGTCGGCCCGCTACCGTCTGGCGGTCGCCGGCGAGGAGCCCGAGCAGCAGTCGTCGTCCGGCGTCGTGGTGTCGACCGGGACGGGCGCGACCGGCTGGGCGACGTCCATCGTGCGCGAGCGCGCAGCGGACCTCGACCTGCCGACGCCCGGTTCGACGGACCTCGCCTGGTTCGTCCGGGAGGCGTGGCCGTCACCCCTGACGGGGACGTCCCTGACGGCCGGACTGCTCAGCGGGGGCGCCGAGCTCGTGGTGACCGTCCAGTCCGACGCCCTGGTTGTCTTCGGGGACGGGCTCGAGGCCGACCGACTGGTGGCGACCTGGGGGCAGTCGCTCCGGCTCGGGGCGTCGGCCCGTCGGTTGAGGCTCGTGGTCTGAGCGGGCTGAGCCCGTCCACCACAGCCGCATGACTCCTCGTTCCCCTCGCCGACGGCCACCCCGGAGGAACCTCAGGCCGCCAGGTCCCGCCGCCGCCAGCCGAGCCAGCCGAGCCCTGCGAGCGCAGCTGCGACAGCGACCAGCAGGAGGAGGGGCACGAGGCCGTCCCCACCGACCGGGAGCAGGGGTGAGTGCCGGAACGGGGAGACGTCCATGAGCCACGACGGTGCGTGCCAGAGGGCGCCGAACTCACCGAGCGCGATGAACGCCAGGTACAGCCCCCAGACGCCGGAGGTGAGTCGCGGCGCCCAGCCGAAGGCGACGAGCACCAGCCCGGTGAGCACCCAGGCCGCCGGCGCCTGCGCGAGGGACGCCACCGCTGCTCGTCCGACCTGGGCGGGGTCACCGAGCGAGATCGCTGAACCCAGCCCGATGGACAGCCCGGTCGCCGCCATGAGCAGCGTGACCCCCGCGAAGGCGACGACCGCATGGCTCGCCGCCCAGCGCAGCCGGGTGGCGCCCATCGCGAGCAACGGCTCCAGGTGACCGGCCACCTCCTCGCTGCGCAGATGACCTGCGGCGCTGAGCGCGAAACCGGCAGCGATGACCCCCATCACGGAGATCTCGGCGGCGAGGAAGGCGTCGGTCAGCGCCTGCTCGCCACCGAGCTGCTTGATGAGGTCCTGGGCGACGGAGGACGAGAGGAAGTCCGCCACCGTGCTCACGAGCGAGCCGATGAGCACTCCGAAGACCACGAAACCGACCACCCAGGCGACGAAGAGGCGCCCCTGCAACCGCACCGCGAGGGTGAGCACCCCGCCGATCCGGCCCTCGGCGGCTCCGGCTCGCTCAGCGCGCAGCCCGCCGCCGAGGTCGCGCGCCGCACGCAGGGCGAAGGCGAGCGGAACCAGCGCAGCGACGAGCGCCAAGGGCAGCAGCAGCACCCACCACCGGTCGCCGGCGAAGGCGCGGATCTGCTGGTTCCAGCCGATCGGTGAGAGCCAGGACAGCACCGAGGGGCCGGGTTCGGCGAGGTCGCCGACCGCCCGGAGCCCGTAGGTGACCGCGACGACGGCGACGGCTGCCCCCGTCGCCGACCTGCTGGTCGCGGCAACCTGAGCCGTCACACCGGCGACCGCGCTGAACGCCATCCCCGTCGCGGCCCAGCCCAGCCCGAAGGCCAGCGACCCGGCCCCCGGCAGCCCGCCGGCCGCGAGCGCTGCCGCCGACAGCAGCCCGAGAACCAGACTCGCGCCGACGCTGACGACGAGCGCTGCGGCCAGGGGCGCGTCCCGGCCCACGCGGCCGCCGGCCAGGATCTCCAGCCGGCCGCTCTCCTCCTCGGCGCGGGTGTGCCGCACCGTGACGACGACCATGAGGATCGCGAGGACCGCCGTCATGAAGGCGGTGTACTTGATCAGGGAGAGCGCGCCGAGCGACGACGGGTCGTACACCCGGCCGAACATGGCGACGATCGATGCCGAGGCGTTGAGCGCCGTCGCGGCCTCGATGCGGCTCGCGGTGTCCGGGAAGAGGCCTGCACCGGCGGAGGCCGCCGATCCGGCCATCGCGGCGAACGCCACGATCCACAGCGGGAGCAGCCAGCGGTCGCGCCGCAGAGCCAGCCTGACCAGCGCACCGGTGCCGACCAGGACCTCAGGCACCGTCGAGCCGCCCCTCGCCGGTCGTGGCGGCTCCGCTCCTCGCGGCAGCGTCGACCGCGCCGTAGTGCCGCAGGAACAGGTCCTCGAGCGTGGGGGGCTGGCTGGTGAGAGCGAGCAGCCCGGCGGCGGTCAGCGCCAGCATCAGGGGCTCGAGGCCGACCGGTTCGACCTGCGCGGTGATCCGGTGGTCGGTGACCACCACATCGTGCACCCCGGCGAGCGCGCCAAGACCCGAGGGAACGGTGACGACATCGGCGGTGACGGCGGTGCGGGTCAGGTGCCGCAGCTGGTCAAGACCCCCCGTCTCGACCACGCGCCCGGCCCGGATGATGCTCACGCGGTCGCAGAGCGCCTCAGCCTCGCTGAGCAGGTGGCTGCTCAGCAGCACCGTGCGGCCCTCGTCACGAAGATCGCGCACGCAGCCACGGAAGGCCTCCTCCATCAGGGGGTCGAGTCCGCTCGTCGGCTCGTCGAGCAGGAAGAGCTCGGCATCGGTGGCCAGGGCGGCGATGAGGGCCACCTTCTGCCGGTTGCCCTTGGAGTAGGTGCGCGCCTTCTTGGTCGGGTCCAGGTCGAACATCTCCAGCAGACGGTCTCGCCGGGCCTGGTCCTGCCCGCCCTGCAACCGGCCGAGCAGGTCGATCACCTCGCCACCGGTGAGGTTCGGCCACAGCGCCACATCACCGGGGACGTACGCCAACCGCCGGTGCAGTGTCGCCACGTTTCGCCAGGGGTCCAGCCCAAACACCCGGATGGAGCCGGCGTTGGGGCGTAGCAGGCCAAGCAGCAGCCGTAGCGTCGTGGTCTTGCCTGCCCCGTTCAGGCCGAGGAAGCCATGCACCTCGCCCTCAGTCACTGCGAGGTCCAGCCCGTCCAGGACGGTCAC
>JBBRGX010000170.1:0-4377 GCA_038223605.1 Actinomycetales bacterium
GCCACGCCCAGCCCGAGCGCCACCCACGCCGCCGACGACAACGGCGGCCAGACCGACCGCGACCAGCGCACCGAGCCCGGCGACGACCGGGACGTGCAGGGCTCGCCCGTCCCGAGCGCCACCCATGACGCCACCGACGACAACGGCGGCCACGGCGGCCACGGCTCGGACGATCCTGCCACCCATGACGCCACCGACGACAACGGAGGCGACAGCGGCGGCCACGGCTCGGCCGATCCCGCCACCCACGACGCCACCGACGACTCGGGGCAGGGCGGGACCTCCGGGCACGGCGGCAGCGACGGCTGAGCGCCGGTGACGAACGAGAACCGAGGGGAGGCTGCGGCGGGTCATGAACCCGCCGCAGCCGCGCCGCGTAGCGTGGCGGGCGTGGTGGACGAGGTGGTCCTGACCCGCGCCGGTTCGCGCGAGGCCGACGAACGCCCCATGCGCACCTGGCGCGTGGTGGCCCAGGTGGTCGCAGCGGCCCTGGTGGTCGTCGCCCTTGTCGCCGTCGCGGGGCTGGCCGTCAGCCGCAGGCTCGCCGAGGCGGAGGCCGTCAACGACGCCGCCCATCGGACCGACCTGCTCGCCGTCGCACTGGTCCAGCCGATCCTCACAGACGCCCTGACCACGGGCGGGGCCGCCGCCCTCGCGACCGTCGACGGGGTGGTCCGGAGCCGGGTGCTGGACGACGCGATCATCCGGGTGAAGATCTGGGCCGCCGACGGGACGATCCTCTACTCCGACGAGCCGCGGCTGATCGGCACCCGCTACCCGCTCGGCCCAGACGAGCTCGCGGTGCTGCGCGACCCCGCGACCGAAGCCGAGGTCAGCGACCTCTCAAAGCCGGAGAACGTCTTCGAGCGCGGTGCGGGCCAGCTTCTCGAGGTCTACCGGCCGGTGTGGACGCCGAACGGCACGGCGGTGCTCTTCGAGACGTACTCCCGCTACGACGTCGTGACCCAGCGCTCGGCATCGCTGTGGCGCGGCTTCGCCGGGGTCACGCTCAGCAGCCTCCTCCTGCTGGTGGTGCTGCTGCTGCCGGTCCTGTGGGCACTGCTGGACCGGGTGCGCAGGGCGCAGGAACAGCGCGAGCAGCTGCTGCGCCGCGCGGTCGAGGCCTCGGACGTGGAGCGCCGCAGGATCGCCGCGACCGTGCACGACGGTGTGGTCCAGGAGCTCGCGGCAGCCTCGTTCACCGTGGCAGGCGTGGCTGACCGGCTGCGCGGAGAGGGTCACCAGGACCTCGCCGGAGCGGTGCACGGCGCAGCAGACACGATCCGGGCCTCCATCCGAGGCCTGCGCTCCCTGCTGGTGGAGATCTACCCACCGAGCCTGCGACGCGCGGGCCTGGACGCAGCACTCACCGACCTGGTCGGTGGGCTCTCGCGGCGCGGCGCCGACATCCACCTCGAGCTGCCGGCGGAGGGCACCGACGGTCTGGCCGAGCCCACCGAGCAGGTCGTCTTCCGGGTGGCGCAGGAGTGCCTGCGCAACGCCGTCGCCCACTCCGGCGCGACCGAGATCCGCCTCCGGCTGACGCGGAGCCGGTCGACCGTCGTGCTGGAGGTCATCGACGACGGCACGGGGTTCGACCTCGCCGCCACGACCGGGGCACCCGACGAGGGCCACTTCGGGCTCCGCATGCTCACCGACCTCGCGGCCGAGGCCGGTGCCGCGCTGGTCGTCGCGACGGCCCCCGGGAACGGGTGCCGCTGGAGGCTCACCGTGGAGGACTCGTGAGCGACACCCCCGATGTCACCGTGATGCTCGTCGACGACCATCAGCTGCTCCGGCACGGGCTGGCCACCGTGCTCGACGCCGCCGACGGGATCCGGGTCGTCGGTCAAGCGGCCGACGGCGCGGCCGCCGTCACCGAAGCGGTGCGCACCCGCCCGGAGGTCGTGCTCATGGACCTCTCGATGCCCGGAACGGACGGGATCGAGGCCACCCGACGGGTGCTCGCGCAGCTGCCCCAGACCCGGGTCGTGATCCTCACGTCCTTCTCCGACCGCGAGCGCGTCGGTCTGGCCCTTGCCGCCGGTGCGGTCGGCTACCTCCTCAAGGACTCCGAACCCGCGGAGGTGATCGCCGCCGTTCGGGCCGCCGCCCGCGGCCACGTCCCCCTCGACCCACGGGTGGCCGGCGCCCTCCTCCCGTCGGCCGGGCGCTCACCCCTCGACCTGCTGAGCGCCCGCGAGCGCGAAGTCCTCGAGCACCTCGCGCGCGGGCTCGCGAACAAGCAGATCGGCCGCAGCCTCGGCATCAGCGAACGCACGGTGAAGGTGCACGTCGGCCACGTCTTCCGGGCGATCGGCGTCGCCGACCGGACCAGCGCAGCGCTGTGGGCCCGGGAGCACCTGCCCGCCTCGTGACCCCGCCCGGCTTCCGGACCGAGCGGAGGGCGCGCCCGATGAGTGGGTGTCGCGCGAGCCCCGGGGATCCCTCACCACTTCCCGGATGGCGACGCCAGCCCTCACCACTGGGCGCGCGCGTAGTCCTTGAGGAAGCAGCCGTACAGGTCCTCGCCTGCCTCGCCGCGGACGATCGGGTCGTAGACCCGTGCGGCCCCGTCGACCAGGTCGAGGGGCGCGTGGAAGCCCTCCTCGGCGAGCCGCACCTTGGTGTGGTGCGGGCGCTCGTCGGTGATCCACCCGGTGTCGACGGCCGTCATGAGGATGCCGTCGCTCAGCATCTCGGCCGCGCTGGTGCACGTCAGCATGTTGAGCGCCGCCTTGCTCATGTTCGTGTGCGGGTGGCCGGGGCCCTTGTAGCCGCGGGAGAACACACCCTCCATCGCGGAGACGTTGACGATGTAGGTCCGCCGCGCGGGTGCTGCGGCGAGCGCAGGCCGCAGCCGGCTGATCAGGATGAAGGGCGCGGTCTGGTTGCACAGCTGGACCTCGAGCAGCTCCATGGGGTCGACCCGCTCGACGGTCGCGACCCAGCTGTTCGTCTCGACGACGTCAGGGATCAGGCCACCGGCGTCGATCGACGTCCCCGCCACAAGGCGTTCGAGGCTCGCCGCGTGCGCGCTGAGCGACTGCGTGACGAGCTCGTCGGCGGAGGCGCGGGCAGCGCGCTCGATCGCCAGCGCGGGGCTGGTCAGCTCGCTGACGGAGCCGGCGAGGGCACGCGGGTGCGCGTCGCTCGTGTGCCCGAAGGTCGTGATCATGCGTGCGGCCTCGTCCGGCAGCGGCGCGGTCTCCGCGTCGGCGAGCCGCGAGTACGCCCCTGGCGACCGGCGCACGGTCTGCGCGGCATTGTTGATGAGGACGTCAAGGGGGCCCTGCGACGCGACGTGGTCGGCCAGCGCCACGACCTGAGCGGGGTCGCGCAGGTCGATCCCGACGACGTGCAGCCGGTGCAGCCAGTCGCCCGCGTCGTGCATGGCGCTGAACCGTCGGACGGCGTCGCGGGGGAAGCGGGTCGTGATCGTCAGGTCCGCGCCGTCGCGCAGCAGTCGCAGCGCGATGTACATGCCGATCTTGGCGCGGCCGCCGGTGAGCAGCGCCCGGCGCCCGGTGAGGTCCGTGCGGGCGCCGCGCTTGGCGTGGTGCAGCGCCGCACAGCCCGGGCAGAGCTGGTGGTAGAAGGCGTCGACGACCGTGTAGTCCTGCTTGCAGACGTAGCAGGGGCGTGCGCGGAGCAGGGTCCCGGCCGTGGCTGCCGTCGTCGCGGACGTCAGCTGCAGGCCGTTGGTCTCGTCGTCGATCCGCCCCGGGCTCCCCGTCGCGGTCGCGGCGACGACGGCGGCGTCGGCGTCGGCGACCATCCGGTGCCGCTCGCCCCGCCGGTGCTTCTTGGCCGCCTTGTACAGCGCGGCAGACGCGCGGCGGGCGGCCGTGTGCTGCGGGTGCATCTCCGGCAGCACGGCGACCTGGTCCAGGACCCGCAGGAACGTCTCGAAGTCGGCCGGGGCGACACCGGGCTGCTCGGGGCCGGTGCCGTCGGGGGCGTCGCCGGGGTGCTGCGCCGGCGTGGTCGTCTGCGCGCTCATGCGCCGTCCGTCCTGCGTGGGGGAGGCCCGGCGCGGTCTGGCGGGCCCAAAGAATCGTACGCGGCCCGCCCGAGAGCTCGGCAGCCCCACCTCCGGCCACGGAGTCGAGTGGCCGCCGCCGGCCTTCGCAGGATCCGATCGATGGTCGTCGCCGTGGTCCTGGACTCACACGGGAGCGGCGTCGAACGGGGTGCGCGTCGCCCCTCCCGGCCGCGTCGTGACATAGAGATGAGCCACGAGCGCGCGGGCGAGGTGGGTAGAAGGCGGCTGGGCCCATCGTCCTGTGGCGAATGCCGGACGGGCGCGACACTGGCGGCGAGTACCCGCGCAGATTGCACCCGCTCGCCGCGGAGATCGACGACAGACAGGCTGCC
>JBBRGX010000171.1:0-3929 GCA_038223605.1 Actinomycetales bacterium
GGGACGGAGCGACGGTGCGCTCTTCGATGTCAGGGTCAAGGATGACCATCATCTCGTAACGACGCATGCGGATACCCACCTCCTGTGGACTCAGCGGTCACGGTCTCTCCGTGACAGGAGGGTGTTGCGTCAGCCGACCGGACGTTCAGCGGTGATAGGCACCGTGCAGCTCCGGGCAGCAGCCGCCCATCCTACCGGGTGGTCCGCCCGGCCGGGACCACCGGCGGCCCGGCAGCACAAGCGGTGCCCGGCCCTCGGTCGTCAGGTCGGTTCAGGGGTTCGCGCCAGGATTCGGGGGCGCCGAACCGCTCGGCGACGCAGTGGCGGAGGGCGCGGGCGCCGGTCCCGTCGAGACGGTGATCGTGACGGCCGAGCCCGGATCCGCCTGGGCGCCGGCGTCGGGGCTCGTCCTGATCACCACGCCGACGGGAACGGTGGCGTCGTTCGCCTCCTTGACCGTGACAGTGAAGCCGGCAGCCTGCAGGGTCGCCGCCGCGGCGCCGGCCGTCTGGCCGGTCACCGAGGGGACCGGGGTCTGTCCCGGCCCGTCGGAGACGGTCAGCGTGATCGTCGACCCGGGCAGCGCCTGTCCGCTCGGGTCCGTCGAGATGACCAGCCCCGCGGCGACCGTCGGGTCGTTGGCCCGCACGCTCTGGGTCGTGAAGCCGGCGGCACCGAGATCCGTCTGGGCCTTGGCCTCCGTCTCGCCGACGACGTTCGGGACCGCGATCGGCTGCGGGACGTTCGGCGTCCCGACGTAGGCCGGCGGGGGGAAGTCCTGCTTGTCGCGGCCGGCCATCGCCGTCGTCATGTAGTCCGTCCACAGGTCAGCAGGGGCCGAGCCACCGGTGACGTACTTGTAGCCACCGAAGGGGGAGATCGTCTCGGCGCTCTTGCCGTCGGCACTGACCTGGTACATCGCCACGGCCGTGGTCAGCTGCCGGGTGAAGCCGACGAACCACGCCGACTTGTTCTCGTTCGACGTGCCCGTCTTGCCCGCCACCGGGTAGCCGATCTTGCCGACCTTGCTCGCGGTGCCGCCAGGCTTGACGACCTGCTCCATCGCGTAGGTGACATCGGCGACGACATCGGCCGGGAAGGCGCGCGCGGGCGTCACGCCACCGGTGTGCACGGGGTCGCCGGCGAGGGTCGTGACCGAACGGACGATGAAGGGCTCGGTGCGCATGCCCTCCGCCGCCAGGGTGTTGTACGCCCGTGCCATGTCGAGCGGGTGCGGCGAGGACGTGCCGAGCACGTTCGACGGGTTCGCCTCGAGGCCCGTCGTGGTCGCGGGAAGCCCCGCGGCGACGGCCGCGTCGACGGTCTTCTGCGGCCCGATCTCGACGTTGATCTGCCCGTAGACCGCGTTGACCGAGTCGGCGGTCGCCTTGACCACGTCGATCGTGCCGAAGCTCTCGTCGCTGAAGTTGCGCACGCCGTCGGGGAAGCCCTCGACGGGGATCTTGTTGCGGCCGGAGTAGGTCGACTTCAGCGAGCCGCCGCCCGCCAGGTACGCCGCCAACGTGAACGGCTTGAACGTCGAGCCGGCCTGCGCCTCGTCCTGGGTCACCGCGTTGCGCGCCTGGGTGAGGTAGTTCGGCCCGCCGTAGAGCGCGAGGATCGCGCCGTCCTTCGGGTCCAGCGTCACGAGCGCGACGCGCAGGCCCGCCGGCCGGTCCGCGGGCATCCGCCCGACGGCGTCGACGGCCTGCTGCTGGAGCGCGGGGTCGATCGTCGTGAGGATCGAGTAGCCGCGCTGGTCGAGGTCCTGCTCGGTCAGCGGGGTGGTCCTGGTGATCTCGTCGCGCACCATCTGGAGCAGGTAGCCGTTGGGCCCGGCATAGGTGTCGGACCGCGAGAAGGCGATCGTCTCGGGGAAGACCTCCGCCTTGCGCTCCGCAGCGGTGAGCGCCCCCGTGGTCACCATGCCGTCCAGGACGTAGGTCCACCGGCGCTCGGCCTGGGTCTGGGAGATGCGCGGGTCGAAGTTGTTCGGCGAGGGGATGACGCCGGCGAGCAGGGCGGACTGCGAGACCGTCAGGTCCTTCGCGCTCACCCCGAAGTACGCCTTGGCCGCCTGCTCCACGCCGTAGGAGTCCCGGCCGAAGTAGATGGTGTTGAGGTAGTTCGAGACGATGACGTCCTTGTCCTGCTGGCGGTCGAGCTTGATCGCGAGGATCGCCTCGCGGATCTTCCCCTGGTAGCTGCTCACCGTCGAGTTGAAGTAGTAGCGCTCGGCGTACTGCTGGGTGATCGACGAGGCACCGTGCCGCGTCCCGGTGCGCACGTTCTGGTAGAAGGTCCTGGCGATGCCCCGGATGTCGATCCCCGGGTTCGTGTAGAAGGTCCGGTCCTCGCTCGCCACCGCGGCGTCCTTCATGTGCTGCGGGATCGCCGACTTGTCGACGATGACCCTGTTCTGCACACCGAAGGTGCCCATCGGGGTCGTCCCGTCGGCGAAGTAGACCGTCGTCGTCTGCGCCTCGGCGAAGTCCCCTGGGCTCGGGATGGGCGTCGTCACGTACAGGCCGACGAAGGCCCCCATGCCCAGGGCGATGACGGTGAGCACCGTGCCGAGCACCAGGCGCCAGGACGGCAGCCACCGGCGCAGGCCACGCTTGCCCTGGCGCGGGTAGTCGACCAGTCGCCGACGCGTGCGCCGCCCACCCTTGCGCGCACCGGCGGTCCGTCCCGTCGACGCAGCGGCCGGGCCGGAGGGCAGGGGCCGGCCGACGACGGGGACCGGGCCGCGCGGCCCGGAGGCGCGAGGACCGTCTCCCGCTCGCGGCGGGACCGGGGTCCGGGGCGTGGCGTTGCCGGTGCCGAGGACGCTGCGGCGCCGGGGGCCACCGGGGCGGGCGGGATCGCTCGACGTGGGGGGAGTGGCCACGGGCACACCTTCCGGTCGACCGGGCTGCACGCCGTCGGCGCTGCCACCTGATCGGTGATGGGGGACAAGTCCAGCCACCCAGTATGCGGAACGCAGGTGTGCAGCGTGTGCACGAGACGGGCGGGACCTGCGGACGATCACCCGGGGAGCGTCGCCCGTTTGCGCCGAGGAGGTCCGGTTGTCTAGTGTCACGATGTATCAGTTCGATACATCGATGCGTTGGATCGAGTGGATCCATCGGATCGTGGCAGACGAGCACCACAGGAGGTGACCAGATGCGCAGCAGGTCCGACGTCCTCGACCTCGCCATCCTCGGTCTCCTCCAGGAGGCTCCCATGCACGGCTACGAGCTGCGCAAGCGGCTCAACCTGCTGCTCGGCTCCTTCCGCGCGCTGTCCTACGGCTCGCTGTACCCGGCGCTGAAGACGCTCGTCGAGCGCGAGCTCATCGCCGGGGTCGACACCGCAGCGCCGCCGCCGCACGCGCTGTCCGGCAAGCGGGCGCGGATCGTCTACGAGCTCACCGCCGACGGCAAGGAGCACCTCGCCGAGATCCTCGGCAGCGCGAGCCCTGCCTCCTGGGAGGACGAGCACTTCGACGTGCGGTTCGCCTTCTTCGGGCAGACGGACACCGAGACGCGGCTGCGGATCCTCGAGGGACGCCGCACGCGGCTGACCGAGCGGCTGGAACAGGTGCGCGCCTCGGCCGCACGAACCCGCGAGCGGGTCGACGAGTACACGCTGGAGCTGCAGCGCCACGGCCTGGAACAGGTCGAGCGCGAGGTCAAGTGGCTCGACGGGCTGATCGACAACGAACGCGACTCCGGTCGCGAACGAATCGGGAGGGGCCGTCCGGCCACCTCCGACACAGAAGGCGGCCCCGCGTCGCCGGAGCGAGGAATCGAGGAACGACGATGAGTTCGATCCGCGTCGCAATCGTGGGCGTCGGCAACTGCGCCGCGTCATTGGTGCAGGGCGTCCACTACTACGCGGACGCCGACCCGCAGAGCACCGTCCCGGGGCTCATGCACGTCCAGTTC
>JBBRGX010000172.1:0-3913 GCA_038223605.1 Actinomycetales bacterium
GGGCGCTCAGGGCTCCGCGTGGAGCGCCGCGTCGATCGCTGCGAGCGTCTCGGAGGTCCCGGCGTCGATCCGGACCGTGGCGAGCTCGTCCCCGCGCGTCGCTCCGCGGTTGACGAGCACCACCGGTGTCCCGGCCCTGGCCGCGTGCTTGACGAAGCGCAGGCCCGACATGACGGTGAGTGAGGTCCCGGCGACCAGGAGTGCGTCGGCCGCGTCGACCAGCGCGAACGCCCGGGCCACGCGTTCCTTCGGGACGGACTCGCCGAAGTACACGATGTCCGGCTTGAGCAATCCGCCGCAGCGCTCGCAGGCGGCCACCAGGAAGCCGGTGGTCGTGGCGATGACGGCGTCGGCGTCCGGCGCGATCTCGACGTCCGCCACGCGTCCGGCCGCCTCGGCGAAGCCCGGGTTCAGCTCCTCGAGGCGCACGGCCAGCTCGTCGCGCGTCGACCGGGCGCCGCACTGCAGGCAGACGATGTCGGCGTAGGTCCCGTGCAGGTCGACGACGGTGCGGCTGCCGGCGCGGTGGTGCAGGCGGTCGACGTTCTGCGTGATCACGCCCGTCAGCAGCCCGCGCGCCTCCATCCGGGCCAGCGCGCGATGTCCCTCGTTGGGCACGGTGCGGTGCACGTGGCGCCAGCCGACGTGGTTGCGGGCCCAGTAGGTGCGCCGGAACGCCTCGTCGGCGACGAACTGCTGGTAGGTCATCGGGGTCCGCTGCGGGGAGCCGGGGCCGCGGTAGTCCGGGATCCCCGAGTCGGTGGACACTCCCGCTCCGGTGAGGACGGCGATCGGCCCGCGCGCGAGGACGTCGAGCGCAGCCTCAAGACCGGAGGCGAGGTCGAGGGTCGGGGACGGCGTGCTCACCGGGTCACGGTACGTCGGGCCGGACGGGGACGCGCGAGGACGATTCGGAGCGCAGCCCTCCGACCGGGTATCCTCACCCGCGAGGTAGCGTGTCCGAGCGGCCTAAGGAGCACGCCTCGAAAGCGTGTGTGGGTGAAAGTCCACCGTGGGTTCAAATCCCACCGCTACCGCCACGGGGTCCCGACCGGCGTCGGACCCACGATGTGCCGGAACCCCTGCTGGGGAGCCCAGGAGGCTCCTGAGCAGGGGTTCCGTCGTCCGCGCCGCTGATCTCGCCGCCTGCTGCCGGGATCGAGCGGGCGCGAGGGCGGCTCGGCATCCCTGATCGTCCTCCCGGTGGTGGATCCGGTCGCGGAGACCTCCCCCCGCGAGGGCGCCGTTCGCGTATCTTGACTTGTCCCCTGCCTGCCGTCCGGCACGACGGGGGTGGTCACGCCGCAGGGCGGGGAGGACGAGACAGCGATGAGCGCCGATCACCCGAGCACCGACCAGGGCGTCGCAGCACTTCAGCCGCCCGAGCCTGCCCTCACGCTGAGCGCGCCGGCGCCCGTCGTCGCGGTGGCGACCACTGCCGCGCCGTCGATGGCGCCGGCCGTGGACCCGGCCGCGCTCCCCGACCTGGATGCCAAGGTCGCGAGCTACCTCACCTCGTTGATGACAGCCGACCCGAACTCGCCCGACTTCGCGGCCAAGGCGGCAGACGTCCGCACGATGGGCGACCAGGACATCCGCCGGGCGGCCGAGACGAGCAACCGGATGCTCAAGACCCCGGTCCGGTCCATCACCGAGGGTGGCCTGGCCTCGGGCTCCAAGGTCGGCACCACCCTCGTCGAGCTGCGCCGCACGGTCGAGGACCTCGACCCGGCCGGCGCCCAGGGGGCGCGCAAGTTCCTCGGCATCCTGCCCTTCGGCGACAAGATCACCGACTACTTCCGCAAGTACTCCTCCGCGCAGTCCCACCTGGACGCGATCCTGCACGCGCTGCGCGACGGGCAGGACGAGCTGCGTAAGGACAACGCCTCGCTGAACCTCGAGAAGCGCGAGCTGTGGGACGCGATGGGGCGGCTGAACCAGTACGTCTACATCGCCGAGCGGCTCGACGCCCAGCTCGCGGCGGGCATCGCCGAGGTCGAGGCGAGCGACCCGACTCGCGCCCGATCGCTTCGCGACGACGTCCTGTTCTACGTCCGCCAGAAGCACCAGGACCTGCTCACCCAGCTCGCCGTCTCGATCCAGAGCTACCTGGCGATCGATGTGATCATCAAGAACAACCTCGAGCTGGTCAAGGGTGTCGACCGGGCCTCGACGACCACCGTCTCCGCCCTGCGCACCGCGGTGATCGTCGCCCAGGCGCTGGGCAACCAGAAGCTCGTCCTCGACCAGATCGCCGCGCTCAACACCACGACGTCGGGGCTCATCGAGCGCACCTCGCAGATGCTCAAGGACAACTCCGTGCTGATCCAGCAGCAGGCCGCCTCCGCGACCATCGGGCTGCCTCAGCTCCAGGCCGCGTTCGCCAACATCTACGCGACGATGGACGCGATCGACACCTTCAAGGTCGAGGCCCTGGACTCGATGTCGGCGACGATCGGCAGCCTGGAGACCGAGGTCACCAAGTCGCGTGACTACCTCGAGCGCGTCCAGCGCAGCGACGAGCGGCTCGCCTCGGGATCCCTCGACCTCGGGGCCTCCGGCAGCGCGCGTCGATGAGCCGACCGACCCGACCGGCGGTGGGGCGTGGCGTCTCTCGCTGACCTGATCGGACGGCTCACCGGTCGGCGCCCGACGCCGGAGCCCGAGCGGCTGAGCCTCCCGGCGGTGCCGACGGCCGCCGACCTGCTCGCCGCGCTCGACGCGGTCGAGACGCTCGTCGCCGACGCATCGGTGCCGACCCCTGTCGAGTCCCGGGTGGACCGGGTGACGGCGGTGGTCAGGCAGGCCGTCCCGCGGCTGGACCGGCTCGGGAGCGGGAGCGAGCAGGCCTACATCGTGATGGCGACCGCGACCGACTACCTGCCCCAGGCGGTCGGCGCCTACCTGCGCCTCCCGCGGGACTGGGCCAACAGCCGGCCCGTCGACCAGGGCCGCAGCTCGCTGATGGTGCTGATCGACCAGCTCGACCTGCTCGCGCGGACGATGGACCAGGTGCTCGACGCGGTCAACCGGTCCGATGCCGCTGCCCTGGTGGCGCACGGGCAGTTCCTGGCGGAGAAGTTCGGCACGTCGTCCTCCGGCGGCCAGCTGCGCCTCGGCGCGCCGGACGCCGGCGGTGCGGGGAGCGGCACATGACGGGTCCGACCGCCTCCGGTGCGCTTGCCGCAGCGCTCGACGGGCTCGCTGCCGTGGCTGCTGCTGCCGGGCTGGCCGCCGATGCGGCGCGCGAGGAGGGTGCCGCGCTCGCGGCTGCTCTCGCCGAGTCCGCGAGCGGAGCCGCAGCGGACTGGGCCCTGCAGGTCGGGGACGGTGCACCCGGCGACCCCAGGAGCGCTGTCTCGTCGACCCAGGCGTTCTTCGACGCCGCCTCGCGCGGACGGCGCTGGCGGTCGGCTCCGACGAGGCTGCTCGGTGAGCTGGTCGCGAGCCGGTCACCGCAGGCCGCCGACTACGCGAAGGCGCTGGTCCAGGTGGGCTCGGCGGCCTGCGACCTGGGCGAGCCGAGCCTGCGGGTGATCGGGAACGCTGCGGTGGCCGCAGCGGCGCAGCTCGGCGCGGTCGGCCCGGCGAGCGGCCGGGCCGCCGTGCCCTCGAGCGGCGGGCCGCTGCCCGAGGGAGCCGTCCCGACGAGCGCTGCGGCCCCCGTCCCCGGGGGCGCCGCGGTCGCCGACGCCACGGTCGCCGACGCCGCGGTCGCCACGCAGGCTGCTCCGAACCCCGCGGCACCGCAGCGCACGGTCGAGGAGCTGCTCGCCGAGCTGGACGCCCTCATCGGCCTGCGCACCGTCAAGCGCGAGATCCACCGGCAGGCAGCCCTGCTGCGGATGGACCGGCTGCGGGCCCAGCAGGGGCTCACCACGCCGACGATCTCGCGGCACCTGGTCTTCACCGG
>JBBRGX010000173.1:0-3787 GCA_038223605.1 Actinomycetales bacterium
CGGTGAGTTGAGCCAGACGAGACGCACGTCGGAGCGCCCCCGCCACAGGGCGACGTCGTCCGCCGGCCATGGCGTGGCCCCGGCGAGCCGGGCACCGACGTCGTAGGTCGGGTAGGCGATCTCGGGGTGGACGACGACGTCCCCGGCGCCGAGGCCGAGCAGCGCCGGGAGCCAGGCGACGAGCTCCTTGGAGCCGGCCGTCGGAAGGACAGCTGCGGGGTCGAGGCCGGGCACCGAACGACGGCGGGCGAACCAGGCGACGACGGCCTCACGCAGCGCCAGGGTGCCGTGGGTCGTCGGGTAGCCCGGAGAGTCGGCCGCCTCGGCGAGCGCGTCCTGGACGAGCTGCGGGGTGCCGTCGACGGGAGTGCCGACCGAGAGGTCGACCAGGCCGTCGGGATGCGCACGGGCGCGAGCGGCGAAGGGGACGAGGCTGTCCCACGGGAAGTCCGGCAGCGCGCCGGTGCTCAGGCCCACGACCGCAGGTCCGGCGTCAGGTTCGGTCGTCAGTGCGCGTCGGCCTGGGGAGGGAGCTCCGCGACGAGCGGGTGGTCGCGGTCGATCATGCCGAGCTTCGCGGCACCGCCGGGCGAGCCGAGGACGTCGAAGAACTCGACGTTGGCCTTGTAGTAGTCGCTCCACTGCTCGGGGACGTCGTCCTCGTAGTAGATGGCCTCGACGGGGCAGACCGGCTCGCAGGCACCGCAGTCGACGCACTCGTCAGGGTGGATGTACAGGGATCGCTTGCCCTCGTAGATGCAGTCGACCGGGCATTCGTCGATGCAGGCCTTGTCCTTGACGTCGACACAGGGCTGGGCGATCACGTAGGTCACGAGTGGTCCCTCCAGGAGAACGGCGACACCCCACGGTGCGCCCGCCTAGTATCCCCCACGTGGCAGCCGACGACGACGCAGGACCGCCGACACCGTGGATGGACTGGCCGGTGGGCGCCCGCGTCGTGGTGCGCCGGCGGCTCGCGGAGGGGGGCTACAGCGACGTGCTCGGTGACCTCCTCGCCCGCAGCACCGATGGCGTCCGGGTGCTGACCAGACGGGGGGAGGTCTCTGTCGCGGCCGCCGACATCGCCGTGGGCAAGCGCGTGCCGCCGGCGCCACCTCGTCGCCGGCCACGTCCGGCACCCTGAGAGGGCGAGCGCCCGCCCGCGCCCTCGTCCCTGCACGGCGATACGGTGCTGGCATGTGGGCCGGCCTGATTCGGCACTGGGCCCCCGGGGTCGACCTGGCCCGCGGGTACTCCCCGTCCTGGTGGCGCCACGACCTCGTCGCCGGCGTCGTCCTCACCGCCCTGCTGGTGCCGGCCGGGATCGGCTATGCGAGGGCGGCAGGGCTGCCCGCCGTGACCGGCCTGTACGCGACGATAGGCCCACTCCTCGCCTATGCCGTCGTGGGCCCGTCCCGAGTGCTCGTCCTCGGTCCCGACTCCTCGCTCGCGCCGATCATCGCGGTGGCGATCCTGCCCCTCGCCCTCGGTGACGACGACCGTGCGGTCGCGCTCGCTGCGCTGCTCGCCGTGATGGTCGGGCTGCTCCTCGTCGCCGGCGGGATGCTGCGGCTCGGGGGCGTGACGGCCCTGCTGTCCAAGCCGATCCGGATCGGCTATCTCAACGGGCTGGCCCTCGTGGTGCTCATCGGGCAGCTCCCGGCCCTGCTCGGCGCCCCGGTGGAGCCGCGGGCGTCGGTCGGCGCGATCGGCCGGCTCGCCCGGTCGGTCGCCACGGGCGAGGTGGTGCTGCCGGCGCTCGTCGTGGGAGTGTCCTCGCTCCTGGCGATCCTGGTGCTGCGCCGGGTCGCCAACGGCGCGACCGGGGTGCTCGTCGCCGTGCTCGGCTCCTCCATCGCCGTCGGGCTCCTCCGGCTGCAGGACACGGTCCCGGTGGTCGGAGCCCTCCCCCGTGGCCTTCCACGTCTCGGCCTCGGCGCGGTCGGCTGGAGCGACGTCGTCGCTCTCGCCGGGCCGGCGCTCGGCATCGCCCTGCTGGCGTTCGCCGACACGGCCGTGCTGTCCAGGGCGTTCGCGGCACGGCGCGGTGTCGTGGTCGACGGCGACGCGGAGATGCGCGCGCTCGGGATCTCGAACATCGCCGGCGGCCTGATCAGTGGCTTCCCCGTCAGCGCCTCGTCCTCCCGGACCCCGGTCGCCGAGCAGGCGGGTGCCAGGACACCGCTCGCAGGAGTCGTGGGATCGATCCTGCTCATCGGCTTCCTCGCCTTCCTCCCGGGAGTGACGGGCTACCTGCCGACCGCGGGGATCGCCGCCGTCGTCGTCGTGGCGGCCGCCTCCCTCGCGGACCTCAGAGGGACGGTGCGGCTGGTCCGTGCGCAGCCGCTCGAAGGGGCGCTGAGCGTCGCGGCGTTCCTCGGCGTCGTCCTCCTCGGCGTGCTCGAGGGGATCGTCGTGGCGATCGCGCTCTCGCTCGCCGCCTTCGTCCGGCACGCCTCACGGCCCTACCGCACCGAGCTGGGGCGGGTGCCAGGCTTGCGCGGCTACCACGACCTCGCCCGCCACCCGGACGCGGTCCGGATCCCCGGCCTCGTCATCGTGCGCTTCGACGCGCCGCTCTTCTTCGCCAACGGGACCCTCTTCGCCGACCACGTGCGCGCTGTCGCCACGAGGGCCGCGGCGGCCGCACCGATCGACGTCGTCGTCCTCGCGGCGGAGCCCATCACCGACATCGACTCGACGGCCTTCGACGCCCTCGTCGAGCTGGACGACGCACTCGCGGCGCAGGGGCTCCTGCTGGTCCTCGCCGAGATGAAGGGCCCGGTCAAGGACAGGCTGCGCCGCTACGACTCGCGGACGGCGTCCGGGGTTCGTCGCTTCGGGCCCGAACGGTTCGCGCCGACCGTCGGCGCGGCGGTCGACGCCGTCACCGGCAGCGTGCGCGAGGACCTCGGCCGCAGCGCTCCCGATGGTGACGAGTCGTGAGGACTCGCCCGGAGCCGGCTCAGCCCGCCGGCGCCGGCGCCGGTCCGCAGACGATGGCGTTCTGCGGCTTGTAGCGCACCGTCCACGACTCGTTCGTGTGCACCTCTCCGTCGCGCGACACCGTCCGGCTGACCGTGACCGTGAAGCCCGGGTTCCCCGAGCCCTGCGCCTCGCAACCCGGGGACTGCGAGTACACCGTCGTCGGGCTGATCACGTTCGATCGGCCGCTCGTCGTCGTGTCGACCGTCCAGTACTTCGTGCCCCACACCCGCACGGACAACCGGCCACCATCGACCCATGCCTGCACCAGCGCACCGTACGGCGTGTCGTTGAGCCACCGCATGTCGAGCGAGCCGGTGAAGAGCGTCGCCTCCCGCCCCGCGGGGTACCGGGCGAACCACTCGCTGTGGGGGTGGTGCTCGACGTCTTCGAACCCCGCGAAGAAACCGGCGTTGTACGTGGTCGTCGAGAGCTGGGACAGGCCACCGCCCCAGGCGTCGGAGTGCTCGCCGTTGATGATCGCCCCCGCCTGGACGAAGCCGTGCGCTGCATCGATCGGGCCGAGCGCATCGGTCAGGCTGAAGGTCTCCCCCGGGCGCACAAGGGTCCCGCTGATCGCGGCCGCCCCGGTGGCGATGTTCACCGTCCGCCGCGGCTCGCTCGTCAGCGGGGTGGAGAACTCCGAGACGATCTCGGTGATCCCGAGCGACTGGAGCGCGTCCGTCGAGCTCTGCGGGTCGGCCTCGACGAGCGCGACACGCGCGGTGCGGTTGTCACTGGTGGCTGCGGCAGCGACCGCCGTCGCGACGGCGACGGGGTCGAGCGTGGTGCCCGGCACGCC
>JBBRGX010000174.1:0-3767 GCA_038223605.1 Actinomycetales bacterium
TGGTCCATGCTGAACGTCGTTCGTCGCCATCACGAGGCCATCGTCCTCATCGTGTCCGTCGTCCTGCTCGGGGCAGGAGGGCTGGCCTGGTGGGCCGGCGCACCGGACGCCGCACACCGCTGGTGGCTCGCCGGGGCCGTCCTGGGGCTGGTGTTCGCGCTCTCGGCGACGATCGAGGCGGCCCGGCACGCGCGCCCGACGGTGGACGTGATCGCGGTGCTCGCCCTCGCCGGGGCCGTCTGGGTCGGCGAGCCGCTCGCCGGCGCGATCATCACGGTGATGCTCGCGACCGGGCAGGTGCTCGACGAGCGTGCGGACGCCAGGGCACGCCGTGAGCTGAGCCTGCTCACCGCTCGGGCCCCGCGCACCGCGCGCCGGCTCACCCCCGACGGCGTGGTCGAGGTGCAGATCGGAGAGGTCGGCATCGGTGAGCACCTGCTGGTCGCGACCGGTGAGGTGGTCCCGGTGGACGGCCGCCTGGTCACGACCGCGACGTTCGACGAGTCCGCCCTGACGGGGGAGCCCGTCCCCGTGGAACGAGCCGCGGGAAGCGACGTGCGCTCCGGGGTGGTCAACGCCGGCCCGCCCGTCGAGGTGCTCACCACGACGACCGCTGACACGTCGACCTATGCCGCTCTGGTCCGCCTCGTCGCCGAGGCGCAGGCGACGTCGGCGCCGTTCGTCCGTGCCGCCGACCGCTGGGCGCTCGCGTTCGTCCCGCTGACCCTCGCGCTGGCCGGCGCGGCCTGGTGGGCGGCCGGCGACCCCGTGCGCGCGGTGGCCGTCCTCGTGGTGGCGACACCCTGTCCCCTGCTGCTGGCGGCCCCCATCGCGATCGTCTCCGGCCTGTCCCGCGCCGCGCGCCTCGGCGTGGTGATCAAGGGCGGCGCCGCGCTCGAGCGGCTGGCCCGCGGCCAGGTCGTGGTGTTCGACAAGACCGGCACGCTCACCAAGGGCCGCCCGACGGTGACCGACGTCGTCGCCTGTGACGCGAGCGACCCCGACGAGGCGCTCCGGCTGGCCGCTTGCGTCGACCAGCTCTCCGCCCACGTGCTGGCCGGGCCGATCGTCGAGGCGGCGCTCGCCCGTGGCCTGAAGCTCGAGCTTGCGACGGGTGTCCAGGAGGTGCTGGGTCAGGGTGTGATCGGCACCGTGAGCGGCCGCGCGGTCAGGGTGGGCCGGGCCGACTGGATCACCGGCCCGCTGCCGGGGCCGTGGGCGCGGCAGGTCCGCCGACGCGCCGAGCTCGACGGGTCGATGTCGGTGCTCGTCGAGATCGACGGCGTCCTGTCCGCCGCACTCCTGCTGCACGACCCGATCCGTCCCGACGCTCCGCGGATGGTGCGTGCCCTGCGAGCAGCGGGGATCACGCGGGTGGTGCTCGCGACCGGCGACCGGGCCGACGTTGCGGACATGGTCGGCCGGATCGTCGGGGTGGACACGGTGCTCGCCGACTGCGACCCCGCGGAGAAGCTCGCCGCCCTCGGCCGCGAGGCGCACCGCGGCTCGACGATCATGGTGGGCGACGGGATCAACGACGCCCCGGCCCTGGCCGCGGCCGACGTGGGCGTCGCTCTCGCGGCGCGCGGGGCGACCGCCTCCTCCGAGGCCGCCGACGTCGTCCTCATCGTCGACCGGATCGACGCACTGGCGGACGCCATGCTCGTGGCGCGTCGCTCGCGCAGGATCGCGATGGAGGCGGTCTCGGTCGGCATGGGCCTGTCCCTCGTCGCCATGGTGGCCGCGGCGTTCGGCTGGCTCAGCCCCGCAGCGGGTGCCGCCCTCCAGGAGGGGATCGACCTGATCGCGATCGCCATCGCGCTGCGGGCGGTGCTCCCCGCCCGGCTGCACACCGTTGACCTGCCCGAGGACGACCGGAAGACCCTCGCCTCGCTGCGGGTGGCGCACGACGCACTCGGGCCCCTGGTCGAGCAGGTCGCGAGCGTCGCCGACGGGCTCGTGACCGACCGGCCGGACCTGACGGCGGCGATCATCCTGCTCGACTCCCTCGAGCGGGACCTGCTGCCCCATGAGCGGGCCGACGAGGAGCTGCTCGTCCCGCTGGTGGCCAGGGCTCTCGGTTCGCATGAGGCCGTCGCCGCGCTGAGCCGCACCCATGCCGAGATCGAGCACCAGGTCGCCCGGCTCCGGCGTCTGATCGGCAGCGTCGCAGGCGAGAGCGCCGACCAGGTCACCGCAGAGGACGTGGTCGAGCTGAGGCGCCTGCTCTACGGCCTGTACGCGGTGCTCAAGCTGCACAACGCCCAGGAGGACGAGGGCGCCTTCAGCCTCGCATCGACGCGAGGACACTGAGCGCGCGCGTGCCCACGGCGCAGGCGGCGAGGTCCTAGCCCTGCGCGGTGCCCGCGTCGGCGGGGCGCTCGATGACGGTGATCGTGCCGGTGTACATGCCCATGGCGCAGCTGTAGTGCAGCGTCCCGGTCGCGGTCGGTGTGAAGGCCAGGGTGTTGACCCCGGGGTCGAGGACGACCGTGGAGATGCCCATCTCGGGTGCGTAGACCGAAGCCGCGCAGCTGACCGCGACGGAGTCGATCTCCCACCGGACGGGCTCGCCGACGTACACGGTCGCGCTGGACGGCTCGTACCCCGTGGCGACCTGGGTGGTGTGCAGGACCTGGGTGCCGTTCTCGAACGTCACGTTGTCCGACGCGACCGTCGGGGCGGCGCCTGCGGTGAAGGGGTTGGCCAGCAGGCCGGGCGCGAGGACCCCGAGGGCGCCGGTGATGTTGATCGCGGCGAAGGCCAGCACCGCGACCCCGGCGAAGCGGAAGAACCTGGTCGCGAACGACCCGCGCACGGCGGCGGTCAGTCCGCCGATGCCGAGGATCCCTGGCAGGGTGCCGACGGCGAACAGGCCCATGATCGCTCCGGCGCGCAGCGGGCTGCCGGTCGACATCGCGTAGATCTGCACGGCCTGGGTGAAGCCGCAGGGGAGCAGGAAGGTGCCCGCGCCCAGCAGGGCGGTGCGCGTGTCGGAGTAGGCGCCGTCCGTGCGGTCCAGGCGAAGAGCCGCCGACAGGCGTGGGGGCAGCGAGATCGTCCCGGCGCGCGAGAGTCGCGGGGACAGGTGGGTCAGGCGCAGGCCGACCCCTGCCATGACGAGCGAGACGACGATCATCAGGACGGCGAGCAGCGGGCCGCTGAGGGTGAAGGCGGAGCCGACGGCCCCGATCACCGCCCCGAGGACGCCGAAGCCGACGATGCGGCCGAGGTTGAAGGCGAGGTGCGGGCGCAGACGCTGGCGTCCGGTTGCCTCGGGATGCTTCTCGGCGTGGCTCGCGGAGACCCCCAGGACCAGGCCGCCGACCAGCGCCATGCAGGTGGACAGGCCCGCGGCGACGCCGAGGAGGACCACCACGGCCAGGCTCCCGGAGGAGGCGAGGCCGCCCACCCGGTCGGCCAGGCTGGTCAGCCCGGTCGCCCGCAGGGCAAGTCCCAGGACGGCCAGCACGCCGAGCGCCACCGCGACGTCACGCCACACGGACCGGTCGGCCGTGAGCCAGGACCTGTCGTCCCGGCCCAGCTCGTAGCCGGCCCTCGTGACGGCCTTGTCCAGCCGGGCGCGCGGCACTCGCGCGTCGGTGCTGACCTCGGCGACGCCCTGGCGCACGGAGACCTTGACGTGGGTCACTCCGGGTACCTGGGCCAGGGCCTTGGCCACCCGCACCTCGCAGGCCTTGCAGGTCATGCCCTTCACGGGCAGCTCGATGACGGCCATGGAGTCGCCTTTCGGGATGAGGGTGGGC
>JBBRGX010000175.1:0-3677 GCA_038223605.1 Actinomycetales bacterium
GGCAGCCGAGGCGGTCTCTTCTCTGTGGCACTGTCCCGCGGGTCACCCCGGGTGGGCGTTACCCACCACCTCGCTCTACGGAGCCCGGACGTTCCTCGGCGAGGTCTCCCTCGACGCGACCGCCTGACCGACTCATCCGCACGGCAAGCCTAGCCCGCCGAGACGTAGAGTCCTCACCGTGCTCGTGCTGCTACCGCCGTCGGAGGGCAAGACGAGCCCGCGCCGGGGGCGCCCGCTCGACCTCGGAACGCTCGGCCACCCCGGCCTGACGACGACCCGCGAGGCCGTCCTCAGCGCCCTGGCGGACCTCTCCGCCCGCCCGGACGCGGCAGCCGTGCTCGGGGTCGGTGCCTCGCTCAGCACCGAGGTCGAACGGAACACCCGGTTGCGCGAGGCGCCGACTGCGCCGGCCCGACTCATCTACTCCGGCGTGCTGTACGGGGCCGCCGGCCTGGCGAGCCTCAGCGGGACGGCGCTGCGTCGCGCCCAGCGCTCGGTGCTCACGGTCTCCGCGCTGTGGGGCCTGGCCGCGCCGCTCGACCGCATCCCCGCGTACCGGCTCTCGATGGGCACCGACCTGCCGGGAGTCGGTCCGCTCGCCCGCCGATGGCGGCTGCCGCTCGGCACGGAGATGGCCCGGCTCGCCGAGGAGACGGGCGAGCGCCTCCTGGTGGACTGCCGCTCGGCGGACTACCTCGCCGCGTGGCGCCCGTCCGGCGAGGAGTGGGACCACGTGTCCGTGCGCGTGCTGCGCGACGACGGCGACCGGCTCACGGTCGTCTCGCACGAGGCCAAGTACACCCGCGGACTGCTCGTCGGCCACCTGCTCGGTCGCGCCGAGGCGCTCCCCCGCTCGGCCGACGGTCTCGCCGAGGCGGCCGCGAGCATCGTCGGCGTGGTCGGATCCGAGCTCACCGGGGCGGCGGGGCGACGGGTCCTGTCGCTGGTCACCCGGCCCGGCGAGCGCTGAGCGCCGGCCGAGCCGTTCAGGAGCCGGTCAGCGGTCGCTCGGGGTGGACATGGTGACGAGCTCGCGCCCGCCGTCGGCCCACAGCCGCAGGATCGACACCGAGGCCGGCAGGATGCGCAGACTCCCCCACAGCTCGGGAGTCATGCCGAAGGCCCCACCGATCGCGGTCCGGATCGCCATCGCGTGCGAGACGACGACCACTGTCCGGTCGACCCCCGCGGCCAGCTGCTCCGCGAGAGCAGCGGCGAAGCGGTCGCCGACGCTCACCAACGCCTCACCGCCAGGGGTCGGACGACGCGGGTCGGCGTTCCACTCCCTGAGCGCGCCCGGTTCGGCGTCTTCGATCTCCGCCGGGGTCAGCCCCTCCCAGCGCCCGAAGTGGCACTCGGCGTACCGCGCGTCCGTCTCGACGTGCAGGCCGAGTCGCCGTCCGACTGCTGCGGCGGTCTCCTGGGCGCGGAGCATCGGCGACGCGATGATCACGGACGGGTGCGGAAGATCGGGCCAGCGATTCCTGCCGATCTGGAACACCAGGTCGGCAGCTTCCGCGGCCTGGACCCGGCCGGCGGCCGCGAGCGGCGGGCCGGGCGTGCCGGACCCCGAGAAGGTCCTCGAGAGGGTCGAGAGCGTCACCCCGTGACGAACGAGCACGACGGTGAGCGGGGCAGCGTCGTCGAACCGGACGGCAGCACCGCTCGGCCCGCCGGCTCCCTCGACCTGCTCGACCTGCTCCGAGGTCACGACGCGGCGACGCGGACCAGGATCCGGCCGCACTCCTCGCAACGGACGACCTGCTCGGCTGCCGCAGCCCTGATCTGGGAGACGTCGCCGGGGTTGAGCTCGAGCCGGCAGCCCTCGCAGGTGCGCCCGTGCAGTCGCGCGACCGCGAGGCCGTCGAGCTGGCCGCGCAGCTTCTCGTACAGCGCCACCAGAGCGACGTCGAGCCCGACCACCCGTGCGGCCCGCTCGTCCTTCACCGTCGCGACCTCGGCATCGATCTGCGCGATGCCCTCGGCGAGCTCAGCGTCGGCCTGCCTCTGCGCGTCGAGGAGCCCGTCGTGCGCAGCGGTCACCCCGGCGAGCGCCGTCTCGTGCGCCTCCAGGCGCACCATCACGTCGAGCTCGACCTCCTCGAGCGCCGCCGTCCGTCGCGCGAGTGCCTCGACCTCTGAGGCGAGCGCCTGGACGTCCTTGACGCTCGCCGTCCCGGAGTCCATCCGTGCCTGGTCGCGTGCAGCACGGGAGCGGACCTGCTCGACGTCGGCCTCCGCCTTCGTGAGCTCGCGCCGCAGGTCGACGACGGCGGTCCGCGACTCGACCAGGGCGCGCTCGACGTCGATGCGTCGGGCGGCGACCTCGGCGACCCGAGCGTGCCCCGGGAGCGTCCGGCGCGAGTGCTCGAGCTGCTGGAGACGGGTGTCGAGCGCCTGGACGTCGAGCAGGCGCAGCTGGTCGGCCACGGGAGCGGTGGTCACGGGCGTCCTCCGGGAGGGTCGTTGGCCGGCGTCGAGGAGTCGGGCACCGGTCGGGGCGGGGAGTCGACGCGGAACGTCCACGGGTCGGTCCGCAGCGTGCTCACCGTGGTCTCCAACCTAGTGCCAGGCCACCGCTCGGCGGCCTTCGTGGCCAGCGCCTGCGCAGCGGCCGGCAGCCAGAGCCACTCGCTCGCCGAGTGCGCGACGTCGAGCAGGTACGGGGTCCCGAGCCTCGTGTCGGAGGTGCCCGCCTCGAACGCGGCCTGCTCACGCAGCTCGGAGGCCGGGTGGTGCCGAAGGTCGGCGGTCACGTAGGCGTCGACCCCGGCGGCGCGCACCTGGTCGAAGAGCGAGTCGCCCGAGCCCCCGACGACCGCGACGGTGGTGACCGTCCCGCCCGGCGAGCCGGCGACCCGGACCCCGTGCTCGGTCGGCGGGAGGGCCGCGGCCACCTGACGGGCGAACTGCTCGAGAGTCAGGGGAACCGGGAGGCGCCCGACGCGGCCCGTCCCGGTCGTCGCGTCGAGCGGGACGAGCGGTGTGAGGTCGACCAGGCCGATCGCCAGCGCGAGCGCCTCGGCGACCCCACCGGCAGCCGCATCGGCATTCGTGTGCGCGGCGTGCAGCGCGCAGCCGCCCCTGATCAGCCGGTGCACGAGCGACCCCTTGAAGGTCGTCGCCGCGACCGAGTGCACCGCACGCAGGTAGAGGGGGTGATGGGTCAGGAGGAGGTCGGCGCCCCATGCCAGCGCCTCGTCGACCACCCCGGCGGTGACGTCCACCGCGAGCATCACGCGCCGCACCGGCGCCTGCGGGTCGCCGCAGACGGTGCCGGGGGCGTCCCAGGGCTCGGCGGTCGACGGCGGGTACCAGGCGTCGAGGAGGCCGACGATGTCGGCAAGGGTGGGGCTGCTCACGGTCCGACCGTACCGGCCACGCGCACGGCGCGGTTGGCGAGGTCCCGGCCGGCCGGGGCCACGGGGCGCACCCGCGCACGCCGGTCATGCGGGATGGGGTCGCCGCCCGACCCGGCGGTCGACGAAGGCATCAGGGGAAGCGTCCGACGAGGCGTGGGACATGGCAAGCTCGATCATGGAATCACCTCCGCGCGCACACCACCGCCGCGTCGAGCACCCCTGTCGAGATCCTCTCCGCGCGGGTCCGAGGCCGCCCGTCCGTGGGCCCGGCCGGTCTCGAACCGGCGACCTCCGCGGTGTAAGCGCGGCGCTCTG
>JBBRGX010000176.1:0-3575 GCA_038223605.1 Actinomycetales bacterium
GCCGCCGGTCGCCCTCGCCGTCAAGCCGCTCACCACCCGGCTGCGCCCGGACGTCCTCGTCACCGGGATCACTGGTCAGGACGGTGGCTACCTCGCCGTGCAGCTGCGCGGCGAGGGCAGCGAGGTCCACGGCTTGGTGCATCACCTGGATGCGACCGTCGACTCCTTCACGAGCGCCCATCCCGAGGTCACGCTGCACGTGGGCGACCTCGCGGACTCCGACGGTCTTCGCCGCCTCGTCCGCGAGGTGGAGCCCGACGAGCTGTACAACTTCGCGGGGATCAGCTCGGTCGCCTTCTCCTGGGAGCACCCGGTCCTCACCGCTGAGCTGAGCGGTGTCGCGGCAGCGGTGCTCTTCCACTCCGCGCTCGAGCTCCAGGAGCGCACAGGGCGTCCGGTGCGTTGCGTCCAGGCGAGCAGCTCGGAGATCTTCGGTCACGTCGCGGGACCCGCCCAGGACGAGGAGACCCCGATCCGGCCGATCTCGCCCTACGGCGCGGCCAAGGCCTACGCGCACCACATGGCCGGGGTCTACCGCAGCAAGGGGCTGCACGTGGCGAGCTGCATCCTGTTCAACCACGAGTCGCCGCGGCGCCCCACCACCTTCGTCACGCGCAAGATCACCGCCGCTGCCGCGCGGATCGGGGTGGACGGTGCCGGGACCCTGCGGCTCGGCAACCTCGAGGCCCAGCGTGACTGGGGCTGGGCGCCGGACTACGTCGACGCGATGCTGCGTGCCGCGCGCCATGAGGTCCCCGACGACTTCGTGATCGCCACCGGGGTGCCCCACACGGTCGCGGAGTTCGCCGAGACGGCGCTGCGCCACGCGGGGATCGGCGACTCCTGGCGCGAGCACGTCGAGGTCGACCCGGCCTTCCTGCGTCCCCAGGACGCTCCGCTCATGGTCGGCGACGCGGCCAAGGCGCTCCGCGACCTCGGCTGGCGGCCGACGGTCGGGTTCGCCGAGCTCGTCGGCCGGATGGTCGACCACGACCTCGACCTGATCCGAGGAGCAGCGTGAGCGATCCCGTCGTGCGGCCCGGTGTGGTCTCGGTCGTCCTGGTCAACTACCGGGGTGCCGCCGACACGATCACCTGCCTCCAGGCGTTCGACGACGTGGACTGGCCGGCCGACCGGCTCGAGCTCATCGTCGTCGACAACGACTCAGGGGACGGCAGCGCCGAGCAGATCCGGGCGGCCGTCCCTGGCGCCGTGGTCATCGAGTCCGGCTCGAACTCCGGGTTCGCCGGCGGCTGCAACCTGGGCGTCGCGCATGCGACGGGGGAGTACGTCGCCTTCCTCAACAACGACGCGCGGCCCGATCGCTCCTGGATCTCCGCCGCGGTCGACGTGCTCGAGGCGGACGCGACGATCGGCTCGGTCGCCTCGAAGGTCCTCGACTGGGACGGCAAGCTGATCGACTACGTCGACGGCTCGCTCACCTGGTTCGGGATGGGCTACAAGCGCGAGGTCGAGAAGCCGGACCAGGGCGCGTGGGACACCGCGAAGGACGTGCTCTTCGGCACCGGAGCCGCCCTGTTCGTGCGGGCCGAGCTCTACCGCGAGGTCGGCGGCTTCGACGAGCGCTTCTTCATGTTCTACGAGGACGTCGACCTCGGCTGGCGGCTCAACCTGCTCGGCCACCGCGTGCGGTACGTGCCGAGCTCGGTCGCGTTCCACCGTCACCACGTGACGATGAAGAAGTTCGGCAGCTTCCGCGAGAGCTACCTGCTGGAGCGGAATGCCCTGCTGTGCATGTACAAGAACTATGACGACGTGTCCCTCGCCAAGGCGCTGCCGGCGGCGATGGCGCTGGCCGTCCGGCGCTCCGTGGCCCGCACCGGAGTCGACGCGAGCGTGCTGGACCTGCAGCGCTCGCCCGGTGGGGACGAGGTCGGCACCGTCGAGATCCCGAAGATGGCCCTGACCGGCCCGTACGCCATCGACTACTTCGTCGAGCAGCTGCCGAGCCTGCTCGTCACCCGTCGTGAGGTGCAGTCGCGGCGGCGACGCAGCGACCGCGACCTCTTCCCGCTCTTCCGCGAGACGATCGAGCCGGCCTACGGGATGCCGTCCTACCTCGCGGCGCACGAGGTGCTGCTCGAGGCCTTCGGGATCGTCGAGCACTTCACCGCCCGGCACCGCATCCTCGTCGTCACCGGGGAGCCGCTCCTGGAGCGCATGGCGGGTCCTGCGATCCGTGCGTGGGAGATCGCCAAGGCCCTCGCCCCCGAGCACGAGGTTCGCCTCGTCTCCACGGCCGGCGCCAAGCGCACGAGCCCCGACTTCTCCGTGGAGTACGCCGCCGGGACAGGGCTTCGTGAGCCGACCGGCTGGGCGGACGTCGTCATCTTCCAGGGCTTCCTCCTCGAGACGGCCCCGTGGGTCAAGGCGAGCAGCACGGTGGTGGTCGCGGACATCTACGACCCGATGCACCTCGAGCAGCTCGAGCAGGCCAAGGACCTCGGGCCGGACGGCCGTCGCAACGCCGTCGCCGTGACCACCCACGCCCTCAACGAGCAGCTGCGCCGCGCGGACTACCTCATGTGCGCGTCGACGAAGCAGCGGGACTTCTGGCTCGGGCAGCTCGCGGGCCAGGGACGGATCAGCCCGGCGGTCTACGACGAGGACGCCAGCCTCGACAACCTGCTCGGCGTCGTCCCGTTCGGCATCGAGGACTCCGCGCCGGTCCAGCGGCGGCACGGCATCAAGGGCGCCGTCGAGGGCATCGGCCCGGACGACAAGGTCATCCTCTGGGGGGGCGGGGTCTACAACTGGTTCGACCCGCTCTCGCTGGTGCGAGCGGTCGACCGGCTCAAGGACCGTCACCCGGACGTACGGCTGTACTTCCTCGGGATGAAGCACCCCAATCCCGGGGTGCCGGCGATGACCGTCGCCTTCGAGACGCAGAAGCTCGCGCGGGAGCTGGGCCTGACCGGACGGCACGTCTTCTTCAACGAGGGCTGGGTGCCGTACGAGGAGCGGGCCGACTACCTGCTGGACGCCGACGTCGGCGTCTCGACCCACTTCCACCACGTGGAGACCGAGTTTAGCTTCCGCACCCGGATCCTCGACTACCTGTGGGCGTCCCTGCCGATCGTCGCCACCGACGGCGACACCTTCGGCGGGCTGATTGCTGCGCACGGCCTCGGCCGGGCCGTGCCCGCCGAGGACGTCGACGCCCTCGAGGCGGCGCTGGAGGAGATGCTCTACGACGAGGCTGCTGCTGCCGCTGCCCGATCCGCCGTCCAGGCCTTCGCCGGCCAGTACGCGTGGTCCCGGGTCCTCGCACCCCTCGTCGAGTTCTGCCGGCACCCCAAGCGCGCTGCCGACCTCGCGGTCGAGGTCCAGGCCGCGCCGACGAAGCGGCGACGCCGCGTCGGCCCCCCACGGTCGGTCGGTACCGACCTGGCGCTCGCCAAGGGCTACCTGCAGGCCGGCGGGGTGCGCGAGGTGACCCGCCGCGCGAGCGGCCGGGTGCGTCGCGTGCTCGGCGGCGGGGCGTAGGCCCGCGGGTGGCGGCAGTGGGCGCCGAGGACCTGACGCCCGAGGCGCTGTTCGACTTGGCAGCTGAT
>JBBRGX010000177.1:0-3384 GCA_038223605.1 Actinomycetales bacterium
CGCCCCACGAGCGCCAGGCACGCCCGGCGACGGCGAGCGCCGGGGAGCCGGCCCATGACGAGAGCGCGTCCGTCGTGCGCCGCTCCCGACCACCGCGGGCGATCGGTCGGACCAGGTCGTCGCCGACCTGCCGCGACCAGATCAGCACGCCGACCGCGACCGTGAGCGCTGCGAGCGCGAGGTGCGCGAGCGCGCCACGCAGGTCCCCGGCGGCTGCGGAGGCCGGAGCGGCCCACGGTGCCCCGAGGGGTGTCCAGCCCAGCACCCGCGCGACCTCGGGGACCCGGGCCACCGCGGCCTCGAGCCCGAGGGTGTGGGTCGAGGCGACCGCGGGGATGCCGAGAGCTGCCACGACGACCGCCGCCAGCAGCGCGAGCTCCCGGGCACGCCATGATCCCAGCAGTCGGGCCACCGCCCCCGTCGTCACCCGTGCACCCACGACGCAGCCGGCCCAGCAGAGCGGAGCGGCGAGCAGGGCTGTCACGGTGGCCGCCGCTCCCGCGCCCGACCATGCGACGACGGGCATCAGGGCGAGCAGGGCGACGAAGACCGTCGGCCCACCGAGCAAGGAGGCAGCGAGCAGCGCCGGGACCAGTCGCCATGGCGGGACGGCGGACGTCGCGAACCGCCTGACCTCGAGCGAGTCGTCGAGGGAGGGGAGCAGCACCGGCACCACGAGCCAGCCGAGGGTGAGCAAGGAGCCGGCGACGACGAGGACGGGTGCGCTCACCTCCACGGAGGAGTGCCGCAGGAACACCATCCCCGCCACCACCGAGGGAAGCATCGCTGCAGCCCAGACGGCGCCGAGCACCAGCACGACGAGCCGCCACGGCTCCCGCCGCAACGTGTGGACCTGGATCCGCGCCCTCAGTCGGACGACGGTCGCAACCACGTCAGCTCCCGTTGCTCGGCCGCGCCGCCGAGAAGTCCGAGGAATCGGGTCTCGAGGTCCTCGCCGCAGCGCACCTCGTCCAGCCTTCCCGCGGCCAGCACCCGGCCGGCAGCGACGACGGCCACGTGGTCGCACAGCTGCTCGACGAGGGCCATCACATGGCTCGAGAGCACCACGGTGCCGCCCGAGGCGACGAACGAGCGCAGGATCGTGCGGATCGACGCGGCGGACATCGGGTCGACGGCCTCGAAGGGCTCGTCGAGCACGAGCACCCGCGGCGCGTGGACGAGCGCGCAGGCCAGCGCGACCTTCTTGGTCATGCCGGCCGAGTAGTCGGCGACCAGGCGCCCGCCGGCGTCGGAGAGGTCCAGGGCGACGACGAGGTCGTCCCGCCTGGCCCGGACGACCTCGCGGTCCATCCCGCGCAGCAGGCCGGAGTAGGCGATGAGCTCTGGCCCGGTGAGCCGGTCGAAGAGCCGGAGGCCGTCGGGCAGCACCCCGAGGAGCTGCGCGGCGCCGCTGCGATCGGCCCACAGGTCGATGCCGTGCACGTGGACCGTTCCCGCGTCCGGCAGGAGCAGCCCGGTGGCCATCGAGAGGGTCGTCGTCTTGCCGGCGCCGTTGGGCCCGACGATCCCGTAGAAGGAGCCGGCCGGGATGTCGAGGTCGAGCCGATCGACGGCGAGCGTGCTGCCGAAGCGCTTGGTCAGTGCGCGGATGGCGAGGGCGCTCACCCGGCCGCCACCACCGCGCCGGGGTCCTCGTCCCGCTCGTCCGGCGAGTCAGCAGGCTCGAGGTCGGCCGGTGAGCCCGGATCGGCGGAGTCCAGTGCCCAGCGGATGCCTCGCGTGGCCACCTGCCCGCCGAACCGCGCCAGGCCGTGCGTCGCCGGGGACCACGGCAGGTCGAGCTCGACGCGCGTCCACGCCGGCATGAGGGCGACGGCAGCAGCCGCGAGACCCGAGTAGCCGATGCGTGCGGTCCAGGGCAGCGGCGGCTCGCGCAGCAGGAAGTCGGCCGCCTCGCGGGCCGGCGGAGTGCTGCGCAGCTCCGGCCGGTAGGAGCCGAGCGCCGAGCGCAGCCCCGCCAGCGTGGTGGGCACCTCGCTCCCGCCCAGGCCGGTGGCGATCCGCGCCGTCTGGGCGACGTACTCGTCGCAACCGGCCTCGTCGAGCGGGTGCCGCCCGTAGCGCTGGTGCGCGAGGAGGAAGCTGTCGATCTCGGCCAGGTGCACCCAGGTGATCAGGTGCGGGTCGGAGGCCTGGTAGGGCTCGCCCTCTGCCGTCGTCCCGCTGATCCGTGCGTGCACCCCGCGGACGATCGCCACGGACTGCTCGGACATCGCGGCCGGGCCGAAGGTGGTCGAGGCGAGGAAGGTCGCGGTCCGCTGGAGCCTCCCCCAGGGGTCGCTGCGATAGCCGGAGTGTGCGGCGACGGCCGCCATCGCCCGCGGGTGCAGGGACTGCAGGAGCAGGGCGCGGATCCCGCCGACGAACATGGACGCATCGCCGTGCACGCGGGCGATGGCGCTGTCGGGGGCGAACCAGCGGGGGCCGGGCGCGTGGTGGATCGCCTCGCGAGCCGCCGTCGGGTCCGGCCCGGCGACGCGCCGCAGCAGCGCACCGGCGAGCTCGGTGCGCACGGCGGCTGGGCGCAGCGATGTCACCGGTGCATCCTCACACGCGCGGGGCCGGGGGGCCCGGCCGGGACGACCCGCTCACCCGACCGGACCTGCCCGATGGACCGTTCGGGTCCGCCGGAGCCCGCCCCGGTTCCGAATCGATCACGAAAGGTCCAAACCCAGGACCTGGGGACCGGCAGCGTCCTACCTTGAGGCCATGCGCCGCCCCTGGGTCCCGTTCCTGATCGCCGGCGCACTCCTCCTGGGGGGTTGCAGCGCCTCGAGCGGCACCTCCACCAGCGACATGCCGGCTGGTGGCGCTGCCGCTCCGGCGGCGGGCCAGGACGCCGGGAACAAGGACGCCGTCACCGCGGAGTCCGACCGTCAGGTCGTCGTCACCGGCCAGGTCGACGTCTCGGTCACCGACCCGTTGGCCGCCGCCTCGAAGGTCGCAGCCCTCGTCGAGCAGGTCGGCGGCCACATCCAGGAGCGCCAGGAGCAGGCGGCACGCGACGGCAGGGACGCCTCCGCCACGCTCGTCGCGCGGATCCCTGCCGACAAGGTGACCTCGACTCTCGACCAGCTCGCCGACCTCGGCGAGATCGTCGACAGCTCGCAGTCCAGCACCGAGGTCACCGCCGCCGCCCGCGACCTGGACGCCAGGATCCGTGCCCTCGAGCTCTCCATCGGGCGCCTGGAGGACCTGCTGCAGCGGTCCGGGAGCGTGGCCGACGTCGTCTCGGCCGAGCAGGTCCTCACCGACCGGCAGTCCCAGCTCGAGCAGCTCCAGTCCCAGCGCGCTGCGCTCGCCGAGCAGGTCGCCCTCTCGACGATCACGATCCGGCTCTGGGCCGACGGGTCCGTCCCGAGC
>JBBRGX010000178.1:0-3201 GCA_038223605.1 Actinomycetales bacterium
CCGGTGCAGCGGACGCGGCAGCGACGGCCTGGGCGATGACCCCGGGGGCGTCGTGCACGGCCTTCTTCACGCCGACGTCGATCGTGGGCTTCCCGGCGAACCGGGCCTTGCCCTGGACCTCGAGGTCGGCGGCGAAGATGACGGCGTCAGCAGCAGCGATCACTCCCGGGTCGAGCGGGGTGGAGCCGGCAGCACCCTGGGTCTCGACGACGCACTCGTGACCGGCCGCCAGCGCGGCCTGCTCGAGGGCCTCGGCGGCCATATAGGTGTGCGCGATGCCCGTCGGGCATGACGACACGGCGACGAACTTCATGACGGGACGACCTCTCGTGTGATGATGCCGGCCACGGAGCCGGCGTCGGGGGCCTCCAAGATCGAGGTCCGGAAGGACTCGTGGACCAGGCGTCGTGCCAGGGCCGCGAGAATCTTGAGGTGGTCCGCGTCGCCGCCGGCAGGGGCAGCGATGAGGAACACCAGGGTGGCGGGGCCGTCGGGGGCGCCGAAGTCCACGCCACCGGGCACGCGCCCGACGGCGAGGCTCGGCACGCTGACGTGCTCCGAGCGGGCGTGCGGCAGGCCGATCCCGCCGGGCATGCCCGTCGCCATCTGCGCCTCGCGGGCACGGACGTCGGCGTGGAAGCCCGCAGCGTCGGTGACCCGGCCGGACGCGGCCAGCAGGTCGATGAGCTGGCGGGTGATGGTCTCGCGGTCGTCCGACGTGAGGTCGAGGGCGACGAGCTCGGGGGTGATGAGCGGGGTGCTCATGACGGTCTCCTTCGGGTCGGTCGATGGTGCGGACGGATGGTGCTCGCGATGCCGGACGGTGGTGCCGGACTCTCGTGCGGGACCGTGCGGCGGGACGGTGGTGCGGGACGGTGCGGCCGGACGGTGGTGCCGGTCAGTCGGTGCCGACGAGCGGCAGGTCGATCAGGGCGTCGCGCTCGCCGTCGCCCAGGACGCGGGCGCTGTCCGGGTCGATGTCCTGGGGCCCTGGCATCTGCGTGCCGGGCAGCTGGACGGCCGCTGCTCCCCAGGAGAGCGCCGTGGCGAGCGCCGTACGGCCACCGGAGCCCTCGGCGGAGAGGTAGCCGGCGAGGAAGGAGTCTCCGGCGCCGACCGTGCTGCGCGGGGTCAGGGCGAGGGATGTGCCGACCTGGACACCGTCCTCGTCGACCAGGAGGGCGCCGGCGCCGCCCAGGCTGACCAGCACGCGCCGGGCACCGGCCCGCTGCAGCTCGCGGGCGGCCTCGATGACGTCGGCCCTGGTCAGCAACGGGCGGCCGACGGCCTCCGCGAGCTCCTCGGCGTTGGGCTTGATCAGGTCGGGGCCGGCAGCGACGACGCGCGCGAGCGCCGGTCCGCTCGTGTCGACCGCCGCGCGGACGCCCCGGTCGTGGATCCGGCCGACCATCTGCGCGTAGACGTCCTCGTCCGCTCCCTGCGGCAGGCTGCCGCACAGCACGATCCAGTCACCGGGCGATGCGGCGTCGAGGGCAGCCCGCACGACGGACTCGAGCTCGGCAGCGGTGATCACGGGCCCGGGCTCGTTGAGCTTGGTGACGGTGCCGTCGGGCTCGGCCACCGCGATGTTGGTCCTGGTCCGGCCGGCGATAGGCACCGTGATCGCATCGACGGCGTCGCCCTCGAGCATCGCCACGAGCTGGCGGCCCTCGGCGCCGCCCACCGGGAGCACCGCGCGGCTGGAGCTGCCGTTGGCCAGCAGTGCGCGCGTGACGTTGACGCCCTTGCCGCCGGGGTGCAGGTGCCCGTCGGTGATCCGCAGCACGTGGCCACGGACGAGCTCGGGGACCTCGATCGTGCGGTCGAGGCTGGGGTTGAGGGTCACTGTGATGATCATGCGAGTACCACCCTGGGGCCGGCCGACTCGATCTCGTCGGCGAGGTCTGCTTCGATCCCTGCGTCCGTCACGAGCGTGTCGACCGCCGACAGCGGCGCCACGTGGGCGAACTCCGAACGGCCGATCTTCGTGTGATCGGCCAGGACGACGATGCGGCGAGCGCTCGCGACCATCGCCCGCTTGATCCCGGCCTCGGCGAGGTCGGGAGTGGTCAGGCCCTGCGCGACGGTGAGCCCGTTGGTGCCGACGAAGGCGACGTCGGCATAGATGTCGCGGATCTCGCGCTCCGCCCAGGCCCCGACCGCAGCGAGCGTGCGTCCGCGGACGACCCCACCGAGCAGGTGCAGCGTGAGGTGGGGGCGCCCGGCCAGCAGGGAGGCGATGGGCAGGCTGTGGGTGACGACGGTCAGCTCGCGGTCGGTCGGCAGGATCTCGGCGAGCCGGATCGTCGTGGTCCCCGCGTCGAGCAGGATCGCGCCGCCCTCGGGCACCTCGTCGAGCGCTGCCTTGGCGATGCGGTCCTTCTCGGCGGACATCCGGCCCTCGCGCTCGGCGACGGCCTGCTCGATGCCGAATCGTTCGACGGGGATCGCCCCGCCGTGCACCCGGTGCAGCAGGCCGCGGCGCTCGAGCGCCGTGAGGTCCCGCCGGACGGTCTCCGGGGTGACGTCGAGCGACTCGGCGAGCTCACGGACCTCCACGCGCCCGGCAGCGCGGGCACGAGCAAGGATCTCGTCCTGCCGCTCCGTCGCGTACACCGCGTCTCCTTCGACGATTGCTGGGCGGCAGCGATGCCCGCTTGTGTTGGTATGCCTTTGTCTACTTCTGTTTTCACCCTCTCGTCAAGCCCTTTCGGACACAATCGGGGATCCGTGCGTAACGCGGAGGTCACGATGTCCGCGATACGGACAGAGACGGGACACAGGTCCTGGGCTGGACGCAGAGCGACCCGGCTGCCCGACGGGCACCCGGGTCGTTCGTCGAGGGCTGGTTCTCAGAACGGCTGGTAGGGCGAGACGACGACCTCGACCCGCTGGAACTCCTTGAGGTCGGAGTAGCCCGTCGTCGCCATCGCCCGGCGCAGAGCACCGATGAGGTTGAGGGTGCCGTCGGCCTGGCGCCCCGGGCCGAAGAGGATCTCCTGGAGCGAGCCGGCCGTGCCGACCTGGACCCGCTCGCCACGTGGCAGCTGCGGGTGGTGGGCCTCGGGTCCCCAGTGCCAGCCGCGACCGGGTGCCTCGGCCGCACGGGCCAGCGCCGCGCCGAGCATCACGGCGTCGGCCCCGCAGGCCACGGCCTTGACCAGGTCACCGGAACGTCCGACCCCGCCGTCGGCGATGACG
>JBBRGX010000179.1:0-3194 GCA_038223605.1 Actinomycetales bacterium
GCAGCATCGTCACCGACCTCGCAGCGGACAGGGTCCGCCGCGCGCTCGTGTCCTCGCTCGTCGACTTCGCGCGCAGCAGCGAGATCACGGTCGTGGCGGAGGGGATCGAGACGGCAGAGGACGCCGCGGCCTGCCTCCAGCTGGGTGTCGACCTCGGTCAGGGCTGGTTCTACGGACGGCCGGGGCCGGCGAGCGGCCTCGCGCCGATCCTCACCGAGCAGACCCCGCTGATGCGCCTGCCGGCACCCTTCGACCTGGCGAGCTACCGCACGGCGCCCGGTCCCGCGCCGGCGATCGCCTGGCCGAAGGTGAGCGCGGAGTAGGTCTCCTCAGCCGGGTGCCCCGGCCGAGCCCTCCCGGAGCTGCACCCGCCGGATCTTCCCCGAGATCGTCTTCGGCAGGACGTCGACGAACTCGACGATCCGTGGGTACTTGTACGGCGCCGTCTCGCGCTTGACGAAGGCCTGGATCTCCTTGGCGAGCGCCGGCCCGGCCGTGTGGCCCGCACCGAGCACGATCGTCGCCTTGACCACCGTCCCACGCACCGGGTCCTCTGCGCCGGTGATCGCGCACTCCACGACGGCGGGGTGCGCCATGACGACGCTCTCCACCTCGAACGGCCCGACCCTGTAGCCCGAGGTCTTGATCATGTCGTCGGAGCGCCCGACGTACCAGAGGTAGCCGTCGACATCCCGCTGGGCGAGGTCGTGCGTGTGGTAGACGTCGTCGTGCCAGACCGATGCGGTGACCTCCGGGTCGCGGTGGTAGCCGGCGAACATGCCCAGGGGACGACGGCCCCCCGGCGTGCGCACGCAGATCTCGCCGACCTCGCCCGGCGCAGCCTCCGCGCCGTCCTCGGTGAGCAGCGCGAGGTCGTAGGCGGGGGAGGGCAGGCCCATCGAGCCGGCCTTCGTCGGCTGCCACCAGTTGGTGACGACCGCGAGGGTCATCTCCGTCTGGCCGTAGCCCTCCTTGAGGTCGAGCCCGGTCTTGTCCCAGAAGGTCCGGTGCACGACGGGGTTCATCGCCTCGCCGGCGACGGTGCAGTGCTGCAGCGCCGAGAGGTCCCACTGCGCGAGGTCCTCGGTGACCAGGAAGCGGTAGACGGTCGGCGCGGCGCAGAAGGTGGTCACCCGCTCGTCCTGGAGGTGGTCGAGCAGCGTCCTGGCGTCGAACCGGTCGAAGTCCAGGACGTCGATGCAGGCCTCCATCAGCCACTGGCCGTAGAGCTTGCCCCAGACGGACTTGGCCCAGCCGGTCTCCGAGAGGGTCAGGTGCAGTCCGTCAGGGTCGACCTTGTGCCAGTACTTCGCCGTCGGGATGTGGCCGATCGGGTAGGAGAAGTCCTGGGTGACCATCTTGGGCTGGGCCGTGGTGCCGCTCGTGAAGTAGAGAAGCATGAGGTCGCTCAGCACCGCGGCGTCCGCGCCCGTCGGGCGGACGAACGGCGCCGCGGCGGCGAGCCCTGCGTCGAAGTCGTCCCAGCCGGGCCGGGAGCCGCGGACGGCCATCTTGAGCAACCTGCGCCCGAGACTCGCCTCGGCGGCCTCGAGCTCGGCTGCGACGTCGCCCTCCATCGTGCAGACGACGGCCGAGACCTCCGCCTCGGCGATGCGGTAGGTGAGGTCGTGCTGCTTGAGCTGGTTGGTGGCCGGGGCGGCGACCGCACCGATCTTGTGCAGGGCCATGATCGCCGGCCAGAACTGGTGGTGCCGCTTGAGGATGAGCAGCACGACGTCACCCTTGCGGACGCCCTGGGCGAGGAGGTACGAGGCGGCCTGGTCCGAGAGCCTGCTCATCTCGCCGAAGGTGAACGTGCGCCGCTCCCCGTCGGTGTTCGCCCAGTGCAGAGCGCGGCGGTCCGGCGTCTCGCGGCCGAGCCGGTCCAGGACGTCGTAGGCGACGTTGAAGCCCTCGGGGCAGCGCAGGGCGAAGGAGGTCGGGTGGCCATCGGGCCCGATCGTCTCGGTGAGGTACTCGTGATGCAGTCCGAGCACGATCTGCTCCTCCTCGCCGGGCCGCCCGTCGGCCTGCGCGGCGCCGGTGCGGTTGCGAGCAGGGTAGTCCGGCGCCGGCGCACCGGGGTGGGCCGGAGGGCGCCGCTCGCCTGACGATCCGGTGCCGACGGGGGCATGATGGTGGTGTTCACCCGACGGGAGGAACGGCGATGAAGGCGTTCGTTGGCGATCGGTACGTGCAGGCGTCCGGGGTGGTCGACGGCCCCGTACGCGAGGGACGAGTGGTCGAGCTGCGGCACGCGGACGGTTCGCCGCCCTATGTCGTCCAGTGGTCGGACACCCATGAGCGGACCCTGGTCTTCCCCGGCCCGGACGCGCATCTGGAGTCCGGCGCCCCGGCCGAGGGTCAGCGGCCCGCCGGGCCGCCCGTCGTGGTGTGGAGGGTGCAGGTCACCGTCACCCGCGAGGGTCCGGAGACGACGGCGCATGCGGTGCTCGCCCCGGGGGACCCCGATCGCCTCGGTGCGGTCGGCCACGCTCGGCGCAACCCCGAGGACGGTGAGGTCGCCGTGATCGGCGACGAGGTCGCCGTCGCGCGCGCCCTGCGCCACCTCGCGGACCGGCTGATCGACACCGCCGAGGAGCAGATCGAGGACGCCACCGGCCGGCCGGCCCGCGTCCACGGCTGAGGTCGCCCCCTGTCGCCGGTCTTGCGGCACGGTCGACCGGGACGAGCGCGGCGCGCGCTCTCTAGGCTCGCTCCATGTCGCCCGATAGCGGTCGCCCCGGTCCGTTGCTCCTTCTCGACAGCGCGTCGCTGTACTACCGCGCGTTCTACGGGGTGCCGGACTCGGTGCGGGCGCCCGACGGCACCCCGGTCAACGCCGTGCGCGGTCTGCTCGACATGACGGCTCGGCTGGTGACCGCGCGGCGCCCCGCGCGGCTCGTCGCCTGCTGGGACGACGACTGGCGGCCGGCGTTCCGGGTCGATGCGCTGCCGAGCTACAAGGCGCACCGGGTGGGCGCAGACGGCGGCGAGGACACACCCGAGGATCTGGCGGTCCAGGTGCCCGTCATCGTCGAGGTGCTGGCCGCGCTCGGCATCGCCCGGGTCGGCGCGCCGGGCTACGAGGCGGACGACGTCATCGGCACGCTCACCGCACGTGAGCGTGCCCTGCCCGACGGCGTCCGGGTGCCCGTCGAGATCGTCACCGGCGACCGCGACCTCTTCCAGCT
>JBBRGX010000180.1:0-3163 GCA_038223605.1 Actinomycetales bacterium
GATGACCTTCAACAGGTACGGCAGCGTGTCGCCGAAGCGGTCGACGACGTCCTCGCCGAGCACGAGGCGGGGATCGGCGGCGATGTGCGCGTCGAGCGCGACGGGGGCCGGCTCGAGCCGCAGCAGCGAGGGCGCGCTCGGATGGGCACCGAACCATGCCTCGGCGACGGGTCCACCTGGGGAGGGCGTCCCGAGGAGCTCGGGGATGGCGTCAGGTGAGCCCCATGCGTAGGGCTGCGTCGTGGCGTCAAGTCTGAGCACGGAGCCCTGCCCTCCTGTCTCGTCGATCGAGGAAATGGTAGTCGCGGCTCACGCCCCCGAGGACGGGACCCGCCGCGCTCGCCGAGCCGGTGCCCCACGCGAGGCCGGAGTTTAGGCCACACTGGACCACCATGCGCGGAATCATCCTTGCCGGCGGCTCCGGCACCCGGCTGCACCCGATCACTCTCGGCGTCAGCAAGCAGCTCGTCCCGGTCTACGACAAGCCGATGATCTACTACCCCCTGTCCACGCTGATCCTCGCCGGGATCCGGGACATCCTCATCATCACGACCCCCCATGACGCCGCGCAGTTCCATCGGCTCCTGGGCGACGGTTCGCAGTTCGGCGTCTCGATCAGCTACACCGTCCAGGCACAGCCCAACGGGCTCGCCCAGGCGTTCGTGCTCGGTGCGGACTTCGTCGGCGACCAGTCGGCGGCCCTCGTGCTGGGCGACAACATCTTCTACGGGCCCGGGCTCGGCGCGAAGCTCTCGCGCTTCGAGCACATCGACGGCGCCGCGGTCTTCGCCTACCGGGTGGCCGACCCGAGCAGCTATGGCGTCGTCGAGTTCGACGAGTCGGGCCGCGCGCTCTCCCTCGAGGAGAAGCCCGCCGAGCCCCGCTCGAGCTATGCCGTGCCTGGCCTGTACTTCTACGACAACGACGTGGTGGCGATCGCCCGGGACCTGAAGCCCTCGGCACGTGGCGAGTACGAGATCACCGACGTGAACCGCGTCTACCTCGAGCGGGGAACGCTTCAGGTCGAGGTCCTCCCCCGCGGCACCGCGTGGCTCGACACCGGCACCTTCGACTCGCTGCTCGAGGCCTCCGACTACGTGCGGACCATCGAGCACCGGCAGGGCCTGAAGGTCGGCTCACCGGAGGAGGTCGCCTGGCGCCAGGGCTTCCTGTCCGACGACGAGCTTCGCGAGCGCGCCGAGCCTCTGGTCAAGTCAGGTTACGGCACCTACCTGCTGGGGCTGCTCGCCCAGGATCGCTGAGCTCAGGCGCTCGGGTCGAGCACGGTGCCCGCCGCGACGGCCCACCGCTCGTCCCATGCCCCGATGGGCTCGACGCCCACGGCGCGCAGCCGGTCGTGTCCCAGCACGGACCACGCGGGCCGGGGCGCCGGGCGGACGAACGCCTCGCTCGTCGTGGCCGCGACGATCGCCGGGTCGAGCCCGGCGGAGGCGACGGCGGCCTGGGCGAACTCGTGCCAGCTCGCCCGGCCGGACGAGGTCCCGTGGTAGGTCCCGGAAGGGACGGCGGCCGCGACGAGCCGATGGATCAGGTCGGCGAGGTCGACCGTCCAGGTCGGTTGACCGAGCTGGTCGTCGACGACGTCGAGCCCGCCCCGCTCGCGCGCGACGCGCACGATCGTCCGCGGGAAGCAGGCGCCGTGCGCGCCGTACAGCCACGCCGTCCGCACGACGAGGTGGTCGGCGCACTCGGCGCGCACGGCCCACTCCCCGGCGAGCTTGGTGCGGCCGTAGGCCGAACGCGGTGCCGCGGCTTCGTCCTCGGCGTAGGGCTGCGTCGCGGCGCCGTCGAAGACGTAGTCGGTGGAGATCTGGACCATCCGGGCGCCGGCCCGGTGCGACTCCCGCGCGAGGTTGGCGGCCGCCACGCCGTTCACTGCGAATGCCGTCGACTCGTCGGCCTCGGCCGCGTCCACGGCCGTGTAGGCCGCGCAGTTCACGACGACGTCGTAGCCCTCGGCCACCCCGGCGACGGCGGCCGGGTCCGTGAGGTCGACGGTGTCGCGGTCGAAGCCGTGGTGGTGCTCCCCCCGATCGGCGAGGAGCGCCATGACGTCCTGACCGAGCATTCCGGCCGCACCTGCCACCAACCAGCGCACAGCAACTCCCTCGTAGGTCACGGGACGGCTCACCACGATACCGGGCTGGGTAGGCTGGCCCGGCCCGGAGCGACCACCGAGAGGACAACCATGACGTATCGCGAGCTGACTGTGCCCGGGGCGTGGGAGATCACGCCGCGGCAGCACGGCGACCCGCGGGGGGTGTTCCTGGAGTTCTTCCAGGAGGCTCCGTTCACGCAGGCGCTCGGGCACTCGTTCTCGCTGGCACAGGGGAACTGCTCCGTGTCCGCCGCCGGCGTCCTGCGTGGCATCCATTACGCGGACGTGCCGCCGGGGCAGGCGAAGTACGTGACCTGCGCCAAGGGAGCCGTCCTCGACATCGTCGTCGACCTTCGCGTCGGCTCACCGACCTTCGGCACCTGGGACTCGGTGCTCCTGGACGATGTCGACCGGCGGGCCATCTACCTGAGCGAGGGTCTCGGGCATGCCTTCCTCTCGCTCGAGGACGACTCGACCGTGCTCTACCTCTGCTCGACCCCCTTCACCCCCGCCAGGGAGCACGGGATCCACCCTCTGGATCCCGACGTGGGCATCGTGTGGCCGACCACGGCGCGAGACGGGTCGCCGATCGTCCCTCAGCTCTCGCAGAAGGACCTCGCCGCACCGAGCCTCGCCGAGGCGGTCGGCACCGGGGTCCTGCCGGTCTACGCCGCGGTGCAGGCCCACGTCACGTCGGTGGGCTGACCCGGCCCCCGACCCTGGCGTCAGCCGGTACGCATGGCCTGTTCGTAGGCGGCGAGGTGCACACGCGCAGCGTTCTCCCAGCTGAAGCCTGCTGCCCGCGCGACGGCGGCCGCCGCGAGCCGCGCGCGCTCGCCGGGGTCCAAGAGAAGCGCGGCGAGCGAGGACGCGATGCTCGCCGCACCGGGGTCGCAGTACGCCACCGCATCGCCGCCGACCTCCGGGAGCGAGAGCTCCCGGGTGGTCAGCACGGCGGCGCCGCAGGCCATCGCCTCGAGCACCGGAAGGCCGAACCCCTCACCGAGGCTCGGGTAGGCCAGCACGAGGGCGCCGGAGAGGAAG
>JBBRGX010000181.1:0-3141 GCA_038223605.1 Actinomycetales bacterium
TCGCCGACGGGCTGCGGGCGGCCGGCTGGACGGTCGACGAGGTCGTCGCCTACCGCACGGTGACCGGCGCCCTCGAGCCCGCCGAGTCCGCGAGCGCGTGGGCCGGCGACGGGAAGCACGCCGTGCTCCTCACCTCGCCGAGCACCGCCCGCGCCGTCGTCGAGCTGCTCGGCCCACCGCCAGCCGGGACGGTCGTCTGCTGCCTCGGCCCGCGCACGGCGCAGTACGCCCGCCGACAGGGCATGGCAGTCGACGTGGTCGCCGACGACCCGTCGGTGGAGAGTCTCGTCCTCGCCCTCGTCCAGCACAGCCAGGAGGCCGACCTGTGACCGAGTCGTTCCCGACCGTCCGGCCGCGACGCCTGCGCGGCACCCCCGCGATGCGAAGGCTCGTCCGCGAGACCCGCCTGCACCCGGCGGAGCTCGTCCTCCCGCTCTTCGTGCGCGAGGGCGACGGCGACCCCACGCCGATCGCCTCGATGCCCGGCCAGGTCCAGCACACGCTGGAGAGCCTGCGCGGGGCGATCCTCACCGCGGCCGAGGCGCGGATCGGCGGGGTCATGCTCTTCGGCGTCCCGCAGCACCGCGACGCGACAGGCACCGGCGCGACCGATCCCGAGGGGATCCTCAACCGCGCCCTGCGCATCGCCGCCGCCGAGGCGGGCGACGCCCTCGTCGTCCAGTCCGACCTCTGCCTCGACGAGTTCACCGACCACGGCCACTGCGGCGTGCTCGACGGCGCCGGTGCGGTCGACAACGACGCGACCCTCGCCCGCTACCAGCAGATGGCCCTCGCCCAGGCCGAGGCGGGTGCCGGGCTGCTGGGCCTCTCCGGGATGATGGACGGTCAGGTCGCCGCCGTACGCTCGGCCCTCGACGCTGCCGGTCGGACGGGTGTCCCGCTGCTCGCCTACGCCGCCAAGTACGCCTCGGCCTTCTACGGTCCGTTCCGCGACGCCGTCGCCTCGACCCTCACGGGCGACCGCCTGACCTACCAGCTCGATCCCGGCAACGGCCGCGAAGGCCGGCGCGAGGCACAGCTCGACCTCGCCGAGGGTGCCGACATCGTCATGATCAAGCCCGCCGGCCCCTACCTTGACGTGCTGGCCGAGGTCGCAGCCATGAGCCCCGTGCCGGTCTGGGCCTACCAGGTCTCCGGGGAGTACGCGATGGTCGAGGCCGCGGCAGCACGCGGCTGGATCGACCGACGACGCGCCGTCGAGGAGTCAGTGCTCGGCATCCGCCGCGCGGGCGCCGACGCCGTGCTGACCTACTGGGCGACTGAGCTCGCCCGCTGGCTGGGAGAGGACCGATGACCACCAACCACGAGGCATTCCTCCGGGCCGCGCGCAGCATGCCCGGCGGGGTCAGCTCGCCGGTCCGTGCCTACGGCTCCGTCGGCGGGGATCCGCGCTTCGTCGTGAGCGCGAGCGGCGCCTACGTGACCGACACCGAAGGCCGCCGGTACGTCGACCTCGTCGCGTCCTGGGGTCCTGCCCTGCTCGGCCACGCCCACCCGGAGGTCGTCGCCGCCGTGCAGGAGGCCGCAGCCCGCGGACTGTCCTTCGGGGCACCCACCATCGGGGAGGTCGAGCTCGCCGAGGAGGTGCGCCGCCGCGTCCCCGCCGTCGAGCGCCTGCGCTTCGTCTCCACCGGGACCGAGGCGACGATGACCGCCGTCCGCCTGGCCCGCGGGGTCACCGGCCGCCCGCTCGTGCTGAAGTTCGACGGCTGCTACCACGGCCACTCCGACGGACTGCTCGCCGCCGCCGGCTCAGGCCTCTCCACACTGGGGCTGCCCGGCTCGGCCGGTGTCACCGCCGCCAACGCAGCGGAGACCCTCGTCGTGCCGTACAACGACGTCGCCGCCGTCGAGCAGGCGTTCGCTCGCCACGGCGACCGGATCGCCGTCGTCATCACCGAGGCGCAGCCGGCGAACATGGGCGTGGTGCCCTCCGCACCCGGCTTCAACGCCGCGCTGCGCCGGATCACCGCGGCGCACGGCGCCCTCCTCGTGATCGACGAGGTGCTCACCGGCTTCCGGGTCGGTCCCGCCGGCTGGTGGGGTCTGGAGGCCGGGACGGTCGACCCCGAGTGGACCCCCGACCTGTTCACCTTCGGCAAGGTCATCGGCGGCGGCCTCCCCGTCGCCGCGGTCGGCGGGAGTGCTGCCGTCATGGCACATCTCGCCCCCGAGGGGCCCGTCTACCAGGCAGGGACCTTGTCGGGGAACCCCGTCGCCGTCGCGGCTGGTCTCGCGACGCTGCGGCTGGCCGACGACGCCGTCTACCGCCGCGTGGACGAGGTCTCGCTCGCGCTCCGGGCCGGCGTCGGACGCGCGCTGGATGCCGCCGGGGTCGCGCACCGTGTGCAGCACGCGGGATCGCTGTTCTCGGTGATGTTCGGCGAGCGGGCAGCAGCCGAGGGTGTGGCGAACCATGCCGCAGCCAAGGCGCAGGACACGTTCCGCTACCCGCCGTTCTTCCACGCGATGCTCGATGCCGGGGTGGCCCTGCCGCCGTCCGTCTTCGAGGCGTGGTTCGTCATGGCTGCGCACGACGATGCCGCGGTCGAGCAGATCCTCGCGGCCTTCCCGGCGGCTGCCCGTGCGGCAGCAGCAGCGGTCCCGACCACCTGAGCTCGCCCCGTCGGCCCTCAGGCGCCCAGGACGGCCCAGCCGTGCGGGTCGAGCTCGACGACCCCGTCGTGCAGCCGCCCCGAACCGGCGAGGACGGCGGCCGCTCCGGGGACCTCAAGGGTGACCGGGGCGTCGTCCACGGAGAGCGCGAGGAGCAGCGGGGACCCGTCGCCCTCTCGGGCGGTGCTCCGCAGCACGAGCGTGGTGTTCGTGCAGGTCAGACGCTCGGTTCGGGCCCTGTGCAGCCACGGGTTCCGGCGCCGCAGCCCGATCAGGTCCTGGTGCAGGCGATAGGTCCCCCAGCCGTCGGCCGGGAGCGCGGCAGGGGTCGGCGGGAACAGCGGACGGATGGCGTCGTCGCCTCCGGCGCGCTCCTCCTTCACGCCGCTCATGCCCTGCTCGTCGCCCGCGTAGATCGTCGGGGTCCCGCCGAGGACCATCAGGAGCGCGAGGGTGTGCGGCAGGTGGCGGCGGTCGGTGAGCCTGCTCGCGATCCGCGTGACG
>JBBRGX010000182.1:0-2983 GCA_038223605.1 Actinomycetales bacterium
ATGCCTCGGGAGAGCGCCCCTCGCCGATCTCGAGATGAGGATCGGCATGGTCGAGGGAGATCTCGCCGTCGCTGCGCCACGGACGGGCCCGCCCGGGTGCACTGACGGCACTGGTCGAGATCCTGCCGGAGTCCGGGTCGCAGGCTCGGCACTAGGATCGTTGCGCCCCCCCGGGGCGCTCCCGCGACAAGTCGACCGAAGGATCTCTGCCGTGCTCCGCACCCACACCGCCGGCTCCCTGCGAGCTGAGCAGATCGGCCAGACCGTCACCCTCACGGGGTGGGTGGACCGTCGGCGTGATCACGGGGGAGTGGCCTTCATCGACCTGCGGGACGCCTCGGGCATCGCCCAGGTCGTCATCCGCGACGAGGCCGTCGCGCACGGGCTGCGCAACGAGTACGTCCTTCAGGTGACGGGCACCGTCGGTGCGCGCCCCGACGGGAACGAGAACGCGAACCTCGCGACGGGAGCGATCGAGCTCGTCGCCGAGAGGGTCGTCGTCCTCAACGAGTGCGCGCCGCTCCCGTTCCAGGTCTCCTCGGCGCTCGACGAGCAGGTCGGCGAGGAGGCACGGCTGCGCTACCGCTACCTCGACCTGCGGCGTCCCGCCCCGGCCCGTGCGCTCCGGCTGCGCGCCAAGGCCAACGCCGCAGCGCGTGCGGTGCTCGACGCCCAGGAGTTCGTCGAGATCGAGACCCCGACGCTGACCCGGTCGACCCCTGAGGGTGCCCGGGACTTCGTGGTCCCGGCCCGGCTGGCCCCCGGGTCCTGGTACGCCCTGCCGCAGTCCCCACAGCTCTTCAAGCAGCTGCTCATGGTCGCCGGGATGGAGCGGTACTACCAGATCGCCCGCTGCTACCGCGACGAGGACTTCCGGGCCGACCGTCAGCCGGAGTTCACCCAGCTCGACGTGGAGATGAGCTTCGTCGAGCAGGACGATGTCCTGGCCGTCGGCGAGAAGGTCCTCACCGCGCTCTGGGACCTCATCGGCTACTCGATCCCGATGCCGATCCCCCGGATGACCTATGCCGAGGCGATGCGCCGTTTCGGCACCGACAAGCCGGACCTGCGCTTCGGGCTCGAGCTCGTCGAGCTGACCGCGTACTTCGCCGACACCCCGTTCCGCGTCTTCCAGGCGCCCTACGTCGGCGCCGTCGTCATGCCCGGTGGCGGTACCCAGCCGCGACGGACCTTCGACGCCTGGCAGGAGTGGGCCAAGCAGCGCGGGGCCAGGGGCCTGGCCTATGTCACGGTCGGCGAGGACGGCGAGCTCGGGGGGCCGGTCGCCAAGAACCTCTCCGACGCAGAGCGCGAGGGTCTGGTCGAGGCCACCGGCGCGAAGCCCGGCGACTGCGTCTTCTTCGGTGCCGGCAAGGTGAGCGAGGCCCGTGCGCTGCTCGGCGCCGCGCGCCTGGAGATCGGCCGCCGCACCGGCGCCATCGACGAGTCCCAGTGGTCCTTCCTCTGGGTCGTCGACGCCCCGCTGTTCAAGCCGACCGGCGAGGACGACGACGTCGCCCTGGGCTCCGGCTCCTGGACGGCCGTGCACCACGCCTTCACCTCACCGACCCCCGAGTGGATCGACCGGTTCGAGGAGTCCCCTGGCGAGGCGCTGGCCTACGCCTACGACATCGTGTGCAACGGCAACGAGATCGGTGGCGGGTCGATCCGTATCCACCGCCGCGACGTGCAGCAGCGCGTCTTCGAGATCATGGGCATCGGCGAGGCCGAGGCGCAGGAGAAGTTCGGCTTCCTGCTCGACGCCTTCGCCTTCGGCGCGCCGCCGCATGGTGGGATCGCGCTCGGCTGGGACCGTATCCTCACGCTGCTGACCGGTTCGGAGTCCATCCGCGACGTCATCGCCTTCCCGAAGTCCGGCGGCGGGTTCGACCCGCTGACCGGCGCGCCGGCGCCCATCACCGCGCAGCAGCGCAAGGAGGCCGGCGTGGACGGGCCGCCCACGGCGAGGTCCGTGCCGGTGGGGGCTACCCCGGAGGCCGGAGCCTGAGCCCGGAGCTGCTGCCGGGTCGCTGGCGGTCCGACCGGCTGCTCCTGGGGGACCGAGCACGCTGGGACGTCGTCATCGTGCACGGCGGGGACGACGCCCTGCTGCTCGAGCTCTCGCACGAGGGCAGGACGACGCTGCTCGGTCGCGGCGAGCCGCTGCGGGTCCGCGAGCTCATCGGTGCGGCGCGCAGCCGGCCGGTGGGCTGGATGACGATCCCGCGGATCGGCGCCGGTCCAGCTGACGTGCTCGGCGAGCCCACCGACCAGGGCACCCGCCATCGCGCGGCCGAGGACCTCGACCCGCGGCTTCAGGCCGAGCTCGAGGTCCGTCCGGTCTCCGCATGGGACTGGATGGTCACGGCCGAACGTCCGTCGGACCTCGACCCGACGGTGGTCCGGCTCGACGTCACCGCCGATCATGCGGCGATCCTGGACTGCCTGGCCGAGTCCAACCCGGACACCTCCGCCGATCCGCTCCACGCCGAGGAGGCCGCCTGGTTCGGGGTCCGCGAGGGGGCTGTCCTGCTCGGGGTGGTCGGGACCGGATCGCGCCCGGGTGAGCCGGGGCGCAACGACCTCTCCTGGCACCTGCACGGGCTGGGCGTGCGACCTCAGGCGCGCGGACGGGGCCTGGGCGGTGCGTTGACGGCCGTCGCCACCGCGGCGGGTCTCGATGCCGGTGCCGACTGGGTGTCCCTGGGCATGTACGCGTCCAACACCGTCGCGAGGCGCGTGTACGAGCGCCTCGGCTTCGTCGTCGAGGGCAGGTACACGTCCTACCGGGGCGTCACCAGCGCGTCGGCGGCTGCTCCTCGCCACTGAGGCCACGATGGGGCCTCGGGGGGTCGTCGAGCCCTGGCATCCCGTAGATCTCGCCAGGGGTGGGGTCGGTCGACAGGGTGACGGGGCGCGCAGCGAAGGACCGCCGCCACAGTCGACCCAGCACACGCCAGGACACGGCGAGTGCTGCGGCGAG
>JBBRGX010000183.1:0-2839 GCA_038223605.1 Actinomycetales bacterium
CTGCTGCTCGCCTGATCGCCCCGGACCTCAGGCCTTCGCGGCCGGCTCGCCCTCGAGCAGCAGCCGGCGGTGCAGCTCGGTGGTGAGCACATGGATCTGGCGGGTGAGGTCGGTGTTGGTGCGCAGCTCCGCCTCCTCCTCGAGGAAGTCGTGGTCAGCCTTCGCCTGCTGGAACGCCGACTGCCGGTTCTGCCCGATCATCACGAACGTCGAGAGGAAGATCGCCTCGAGCGAGACGATCAGGGTCAGCGTCGGCCACGGGCTCTTCTCGGCCAGGAGCATCCACGCGGCGAAGACCGCGACATGCAGGTAGACGAAGGTCATCGAGCCGGCGAACTGCGTGATGGCATCGGCGATCCTCAGCTGGAGGTCGGCGGCGCGGCGCGAGCGGAAGGCCGAGACGACCGGGTGCTCGAGCTGGCGGGCGAGGGTGCTGGGGAGCGTGGCCATCGGGTTCTCCTTGGGATGTGTGCGCCCGGTGGGCGTCCTCGGCCAACCGAACCACAGCAGGGGTCGCCCGGCGTCGGCTTGTCGGCTGGTCGGTGCCCGTCGGCTCCACGGCCGCCGCCGCATCGGGCTGCGCGACTCAGAGCGCGGAGACCCGGTAGCGCTCCAGCCAGCCGACCAGCGCCGTCGCGGCCACCGGTCGGCACAGGTGGTACCCCTGGGCGGTACCGCAGCCCAGCTCGGCCAGCCGTTCCCACGTCGCCTCGTCCTCGACGCCCTCGGCGACGACGCGCAGGCCGAGCGCCCGTGCCATGTCGATGCTCGCCGTGACGATCGCCACGTTGGACGCCGAGGTGAGGTCGGTGATGAAGGTCCGGTCGATCTTCAGCTCGTGCACCGGAAGGCGGTGCAGGTAGGCGAGCGAGGAGTAGCCCGTGCCGAAGTCGTCGATCGACAGGGAGACGCCGAGCTCGGCCAGCCGGATCAACGTGGTGCGTGCGCGTTCCCGGTCCGACATCACCGAGCTCTCGGTGATCTCCAGGACGAGCTGTGAGCCGGGCACGCCATGGCGGGCCAGGGCGTTCTTGACGTCGTCGGTCAGGTCGGGGTCGATCAGGGAGTGGGCCGAGATGTTGACCGCCACCGTGAGCGGGTCGCCCTGAGCGCCCAGCTGGGCGGCGAAGGCCAGTGCGCCGTCCAGCACCGCGAGAGTCAGCGGCCGGATCGCGCTCGTGCTCTCCGCGAGCGGGATGAACGCATCGGGGTACATCAGCCCGTGGACCGGGTGCTGCCAGCGCACGAGGGCCTCGACGCCGATGACGGCACCGGTGAGGACGTCAGCCTGCGGCTGGAAGTGCAGCACGAGCTGTCCCCCGTCGATCCCGCGACGCAGCTCGCCGAGCAGGCTGAGGCGGGCTGGGCTGTTGCGGTCCTGCTCCGGCTCGTACACCGCGATGCCTGCCTGGTCGGCCTTGGCCGCGTACATCGCGACGTCGGCGTGCTGGAGCAGGGCCTCGAAGTCCGTCCCGTGCGCCGGGCTGACAGCGATGCCGAGGCTCCCGCCCACGTCGAGGTCGAGCCCGTCCACGGTGAACGGGTCGTCGAGCGCGACCAGCAGCCGCTCACCTGCCGCGCGCGCCGCGTCGGCGTCCGCGACGTCGTGCAGCAGGACGACGAACTCGTCCCCGCCGAGCCGTGCCACCATGTCGCGTTCACCCAGGACGGAGGCGAGCCGGGGGCCCACCAGACGAAGCAGCAGGTCGCCGTGGTGGTGGCCGAGCGTGTCGTTGATCTCCTTGAACCGGTCGAGGTCCAGGAGCAGGAGCGCCGGCCCGTGCACCCCTCGCCTGGCGTCGTCGAGGGCGGCGGTCGTGCGTTGCTGGAGGAGGGTGCGGTTGGCGAGCCCGGTCAGGGCGTCGTGCTCGGCGAGCTCGCGATTGGCATCCGCATGGGCGCGCAGCCGGCGGCTCGCGGTGGCGACGATGCGGAAGAGGGTGAGGTACAGGGCGATGAGGCCGGCGCCGAGCCACGCGAACACGACGGCGGTGTCGCGCCGGATGGCGGCCTGCGTCGCGGAGTACTCCGTGACGATCTCGATCACGATCTCCGGGGCGTCGTCCCCGACCACGGAGAGCGGCATGTCCACGACCATGACCGTCTCGCCGGCGTGCGTGGCGTTGTCGTAGGAGTCGCTGCGGACCCGATCGGCCCCGGCGAGCACGGTCACCGGCCGGCCGGCGAGAGCCTGGACGGCGGACTCCGGAAGCGTCTGCCTCGTGCCGATCGTCTCGGTCGCTGTGGAGAAGGCGACGGTGCCGTCGGCGCCCCACGCGATCGCGCCGAGCACCTCACGGGCGATGACCGGGTCCTTCAGGATCTGGGCGGACATGCTCTGCTGTGCCGGGTTCGCGAGCCCGACCGGACCCTCCTGTCCCGCGACGGAAGGGGACAGGAACGACTGCTTGACGAGCTGCAGGTAGACGAGAGCCGACTTGGCAGCGTTGTCCCGTGCGCGATCCGTGATGACGGACCTCAGCTGGACACCGAGGATCAGTCCCATCGTCGCGATCACGACGGCCGCGACCAGCCCGAAGCGGACGAGCAGGGTGGGCTGCGGAGCGCGTCGGACCGCTCGGATGCTCATCGGCCGCCTCGGTGAAGGGTTCACTCCATGATCTTCGGACGATCGGGAGCGATCATGAGCCCTCCCGATCGCTGAGTCGGGCGCCCTCGCCAGGAACAGGCGGCTCAACCGGCGTCCTCGGGACCATGGGCCCGCCTCGACGCACCCTGCGGGTCCGGATGATGGGGTGCCCGCCGTTCCCGGCGGCGGTCCTCGACGACGAGAGGCTGTCGGAGATGCGTGACGTGTCCGCCCTGTTCCGGCCCGGCA
>JBBRGX010000184.1:0-2818 GCA_038223605.1 Actinomycetales bacterium
GGAGCTGCGCGTCCCCGCCGACGGGTGCGACGGCCGTCAGCCGGGCGCCGGGCGTCCAGCGCCTGGCGAGCAGCGCCTCGACGTCGAGGCCGGCCGAGGCGAGCGGCATCGAGGTGAGCGGGACCACGTCGTGGCTGCGGAAGCGATGCATCCCCGCGTGTCCGTCCCGGTCCGCGACGAGCTCGATGCGGGTGCGCCAGCCGAGCCCGTCGCTCTCCCCCGGGGCTGCCTCCACGACGACCTCCGGCTCGAGGCGGGCCAGGCGACGCAGCTGCTCGGCGACGACGTCGGCCTTCCACCGGCGCTGGGCCGGAAGGCTGACATGGGCGAGCTCAGCCCCTCCGACACCGCCGGGACCAGCCTGCGGCCACCGGGAGTCGACGCGATCGGGGCTGGCCTGGAGGACCTGGACCGCGTCGGCCCGCCAGAAGCTGGCCGACTCGCCCGCCTCGGTGACGGCGGCAAGGACCGTCTCGCCCGGCAGCGCATGCCGGACGAAGACCACCCGGCCCTCGTGGCGGGCGACGCAGTGCCCACCGTGCGCCACGGGGCCGATCTCGAGCGTGAGCTGCTCGGCAGTCACTCCCCTGAGCCCGTCGCGCGGGGCACCTCGACGCCGGTGGACTCCAGCTGCCAGGGGACGGAGGCCACCACGACACCGGGGGTGAAGAGCAGCCGGCTCTTGAGCCGGAGCGCGCTCTGGTTGTGCAGCAGCTGCTCCCACCAGTGCCCGACGACGTACTCGGGGATGTAGACCACCACGAGGTCGCGCGGGCTGTCGCGTCGCACCGAGCGCACGTAGCCGACGATCGGCCGGGTGATCTCGCGGAACGGGGAGTCCAGGACCTTGAGGTCGACCTGCAGACCGAGTGCCTCCCACTCGCGACGGAGCTCGATCACGTCGTCCGGGTCGACCGCGACGGTGAGCGCCTCGATGACCGACGGACGCGAGGCCCGCGCGTACGCCAGGGCTCGCATCGCCGGCTTGTGCAGCTTGGACACGAGCACGATGGCGTGCACACGGCTGGGCAGCGCCTTCTCCGAGGTCGGGTTCTCGTCGAGGGCGAGCTCGTCACGCACGGAGTCGTAGTGCTTGCGGATCGACAGCATGAGCATGAACACCACGCCCATCGCGAGGATCGCCAGCCACGCGCCGCGCGTGAACTTCGTCAGCAGCACCACGACCAGGACGGTCCCGGTCAGCCCGAGCCCGATCGAGTTGATGATGCGCGAGCGGTGCATCAGCGAGCGTGCTGCAGGGTCCGGCTCGGTCCGCAGCAGCGCGTTCCAGTGCTTGACCATGCCGAGCTGGCTCAGGGTGAAGGAGACGAACACCCCGACGATGTAGAGCTGGATCAGCCGGGTGACCTGCGCGTCGAACGCCCAGATGAGCACCATCGCTCCGACCGCGAGCGCGATGATCCCGTTGGAGTAGGCGAGCCGGTCACCGCGGGTGTGCAGCTGGCGCGGCAGGTAGCCGTCGCGAGCGAGGATCGAGCCGAGGACGGGGAACCCGTTGAAGGCCGTGTTGGCCGCGAGGACGAGGATCAGGCCGGTCACGACGGAGATGGCGACCACGGCGACCGGGAAGTTGTGGAACACCGACAGCGCGAGCTGCCCGAGGACGGGGTGCTGGACGTAGTCCTCCGGGACGAGCACGCCGTCCCGCATCAGGTTCTCCGCCGGCTTCTCGACGTAGTGGATGTTGGTGGCCTTGGCGAGCAGCAGGATCGCCATCATGAAGACGACCGAGATCCCGCCGAGGAGTCCGAGCGTCGTCGCCGCATTGCGGCTCTTCGGCTTGCGGAACGCCGGGACACCGTTGCTGATCGCCTCGACGCCCGTGAGGGCCGCGCAGCCGGAGGCGAAGGCCCGCAGCACGAGGAAGGCGCCGGCCAGGCCCATCAGACCCTGGTCGAAGCTCGACTGGGGCACGATCTCCAGTCCGGCGCTCTCGGCGGGCGTCAGGCTCCCGGTGGCCCACTGGATGAAGCCGTACACGGCCGTCGCGCCGACGCCGAACATGAACAGATAGGTCGGGATCGCGAAGAAGGTCCCCGACTCCTTGACCCCGCGCAGGTTGAGCAGCACGAGCACGACGACGATGCTGAGCGCGAACTGCACCTCGTGGCCACGAAGGATCGGGATCGCCACCGCCGCGTACTGGGCTCCGGACGAGATCGACACGGCAACAGTGAGCACGTAGTCGACCAGCAGCGCACTCGCGACCGTCAGACCGGCGCGCGGGCCGAGGTTCGTGGTCGCCACCTCGTAGTCACCGCCACCCGAGGGGTAGGCGTGCACGTTCTGCCGGTAGGACGTCACGACGACGACGAGCACGAAGACGACTGCCACGCCGACCCACGGCGAGATCGCGGTCGCGCCGAAGCCGGCGATCGCGAGCGTCAGCAGGATCTCGTCGGGCGCATAGGCGACCGAGGAGAGCGCGTCCGAGGCGAAGACGGGGAGCGCGATGCGCTTGGGGAGGAGGGTGTGGCCCAGACGATCGCTCCGGACCGGGCGGCCCACGAGCAGACGTTTGGCCGCATCTGCGATGTCCGACACGCGGATCATGCTAGGCCCGCTCCCCGCCAGGACCTATCGGGACCCGTCGGCGTGCGGCGACGGCCCGCTGAACGCGGTCCCCGTGCTGGGCAGGTGCAGACCCCGGGGCCGGGACGGTATACCGTCAGCGGCTGTGCACTTCGTCATCATGGGTTGCGGCCGGGTCGGTGCCACGCTCGCTCAGTCCCTCGAGCACCGTGGCCACTCCGTCGCCGTCATCGACCAGAACGCCGACGCGTTCCGCCGCCTCGAC
>JBBRGX010000185.1:0-2610 GCA_038223605.1 Actinomycetales bacterium
GGTGCACACGGTCATCACTCGGTAGGGCGTCGCCACGGAACCAGTGTGCCGTCGCCTGGAGCACCTCGGCGGTCGTTGAGCCGTGTCGCAGGCTCGCGAGGGCGCGCGGAGTGCCCGGAACCAGCTCGAGGACACCCCGTCGACCGACAGTCGGGAACCCTGCGCAGTCCCTACGCTGAGGCGATGCGCACCCGGTGCTCGCCCCGTCTCGCTGCCGTGATCGCCCTCGCGTCCCTCCTCGCCGGTTGCGGCGCGGGTGGCGACGCCGGCAACCCGTCGGCTCAGCCCTGGCAGCTGCGCCTGGTCACCTCCTCGTCGACCGAGCCCTGCAGCGCCCCGCCCCTGACCTCCGCCGACCCCGGCGCCGCCTGCGACACGGCGGGGACGACGACCTACCAGCTGGGCGCGTCGCTCGGCGGCGTGCGACCGGACGCCGTGACGCGCGAGGGGTCGGGGCAGACCGTCGTCGTGAGGTTCGGCACGGCCGACAGCGCCACGCTCGGCGACCTCACCACGGCAGCGGTCGGCAAGCAGCTGGCGTTCCTCGTCGACGGCCGGGTGATCTCCGCCGCTCGGGTCGAGGCCCCGATCACCACCGGCCTGGTCGCGTTCGCGGTCGGGACGGCCGACGGGGCAGAGCAGCTCGTGGCTGCGCTCGTCGCGGCAGCCCCGGGCGCCACGGCAACTCCCTGACCTGCGCCGCGCGCCCCCTCGCCCCCTCGCCGGGCATGGAACAGCCCGTGGGCTGCCGGTCGAGACCGGCATGCCGCGCTGGACGAGGCGCGGCCCCCACGGGCTGCGGCGACTGCCTGGATCTCGCTACCGCCCGATCACACGGGGGCAGGGGATCGGAGCAGGTCCGTCCGATGCATCGGGCGACTAGCGGACAGCCACCTCACGAGTCCGGGAAGACTTCACTTCAGGACCACCTCCTCTCACGTGTGGGACGACGGTACGTCCGACACCGTTCCGGCGCACCCCATTTATGCCGCGCAATAGAGTCGGTGCCCGGGGCCGGTCCGGCGGCCCGCACGATCGGAGGTGGGCAGCAGGATGCGACGACGGGCGACCTGGCTCCTGCTCGCGTTCGCTCTCGCGCTGATCGCCGTCGCCGGCGTGCTGAACCTGCCCGGCGGCGGCCCGGGGACGGCCGACGGTCCGTCACGGACCACGCCGTCACCCGCCACCACCCCGAGCCCGACGCCGACCCCGACCCCGACCCCGCGGTCGGCCGCGCCACGCGCGCCGGCGGAGGCCACGACGGTGCTCGAGGGCACGGATGCCGCCACCCGGGCCGTCGCCATGAGCCGTGCACTGTTCAGCGCCGCACCGGTGGTCGTCCTCGCACCCGCCGAGGACGCCGGCTCCCAGCTGAGGGCCGCGTCGATCGGGGTCGCGCTCGGCGTCCCGGTCCTGCTCACCGGCGGGGACCCGAGCGTGGTGACGGCGGAGCTCGCCCGGCTCGGAGCGAGTGACGTCGTCCTGGTCGGTGCGGCCGAGGTCCAGCCCTGGAGCGGCGGGTCCCGGCAGGTCCCTGCCCCGGCGGACGACGGGGCTCTGGCCGTGCTGCTCGGGCTCGACCCTCCCGGGCCGCCGGTGGAAGTCGACGCGGCCGTCGGGGACGTCGCCGCCGTCTCGGCCCTGCGGCGCGGGCACCTGGACCTCCTTGTCGCGCCGGTGCCGCCGCCCCCACCGGCCACGGACCAGCCGCCGGTGACCGATCCGCCACCGGCCACGCCGCCGGTGGCGACCGATCCCACCGGTGAGAGCAGCACCGCCGACCCGATGCCGATCCCCTCGCCGACGGCGACCGGCGCCGCGCCGCTCGAGCCGACGCATCCGTCGGCGGCCGTCCTCGATGCCCTCGTCCTCACCGACGGCGACCCGTCGACGCTCGCCGCCGTGGCCACCGCGCGCGCCGCTGGCGTCACGGTCGTCCAGGTCCCGGGTGGTGACCCTCGCGCCTCGAGCGCCAGCATCCGCGCGATCGCCGCCGACCACACCCCGGGGACCGCCGTCGTCGCCGTCGGCCCGTCGTTCGGTACCCCGGCCGACCTCGCGTGGCAGGTCGCGACGGCCGCGACCGGGGTCGAGCTGCCCGGCGGAGGGCAGCTCCTCCTCCCCGGCCGCCGCCTGGTCGCGCTCTACGGCAGCCCCGGCACCCCGGCGCTCGGTCTGCTCGGCGAGCAGGACCTGCCGGCGAGCATCGCCCGCGCCCAGCAGTACGCCGCCGAGTACCAGGCCCTCTCACCGGTACCGACGGTCCCTGCCTTCGAGATCATCGCGACGATCGCCTCCCGAGGACCCGGTCCGGACGGGAACTACTCCGACGAGACCTCGCCCGACGCCCTGCTGCCCTGGGTGCAGGCGGCTCGGGACGCGGGGATCTACGTCGTGCTCGACCTGCAGCCGGGACGGACGGACTTCCTCACCCAGGCCCAGCTGTACGCGAGCCTGCTCGCCGAGCCCAACGTCGGGCTGGCGCTGGACCCCGAGTGGCGGCTCGCGCCCGACCAGGTCCACCTGCGCCAGATCGGCTCGGTGGGGGTCGAGGAGGTCAACGCCGTCGCATCGTGGCTGGCCACCTTCACCCGCGAGCGCGCGCTCCCC